>VBGS01000057.1 GCA_005889445.1 Chloroflexota bacterium | reverse complement strand
GCGGCGCGAAGACGTCCTCGGCGCGAACGTCACGATCCCGCACAAGGAGGCTGTGATCAGGCTCATTGCGAGAGTCAGCGACGAAGCTCGTCGGATCGGCGCGGTCAACACGATCACGCGGCGCGGCGGTCTGCTCGAGGCGGACAACACCGACGGGCACGGCTTTCGCCAGGCGCTTGACGAGGCAAGCGTCCGACCGACCCGCGTCATCGTCCTGGGCGCGGGCGGTGCGGCCCGGGCCTGCGTCGTCGAGCTCCTGCGGATGGGCGCCGAGGTCCTCGTGGCGAATCGCACGCGGGACCGTGCGGACCGGCTCGCGCGCTCGATCGAGATCGAGCGCAGGCGTGCCCGGGCGATCGCATGGCCGACGCAGCGCGACCTGGACGAGGCCGACGCCGTGGTGAACGCGACCCCGCTCGGGCTGCACAACGAGGATCCGCTACGCGGTCGCGTGCTCCACGGCGCGGTGATCGACCTGGTGCCGACCGCGGCGCCCACGCCGCTCGTCAATCGCGCGAAAGCCATCGAGAATGTGGCCGTGGTCGACGGTCTCAGCATGCTGTTGCATCAGGCGGGGCGTTCGTTCCAGCTCTGGACCGGGCTGGAGCCGCCGCTCGCCGTCATGCGCGCCGCGCTGCCTCGTCCGGCATGAGGCTGCTCACCGCGGGGGAGTCGCACGGACCGCTCGTGCTCGCCGTCATCGACGGCGTGCCCGCGGGTCTCGCCATCAACGCCGCGGGCATCGACATCGACCTGCGGCGCCGCCAGCTTGGCTACGGTCGCGGGGCGCGGCAGCGCATCGAACGGGACGCCGTGCGGATCACGGGCGGCGTGCGCCAGGGTCGGACCACCGGGGCGCCGATCGCCCTCGAGATCGCCAACCGGGACGCCGCGAACTGGGAGCGCGTGATGAGTGCGTCGCCGGTCGTGGAGCCGCCTGAGCCCGTGACCAGGCTGCGGCCGGGCCACGCCGATCTCGCCGGCGCGCTCAAGTTCGGTCACACGGATGTGCGCGACGTGATCGAGCGCGCCAGCGCGCGCGAGACCGCGGCGCGTGTGGCCGCCGGCGGCATCGCCAAGGCGCTGCTCGCCGTGGTCGGGACGGTCGTCGAGAGCGAGACCAAGTCGATCGGCGATGTGACGAGCGTTCCGACGTTCGATCGCGACGCCGTCGAGGGCAGCGAGGTGCGCTGCTCGGATGCCGCGAAATCGGCCGCCATGGTCGCCGCGATCGCCGCGGCGCGCGACGCTGGAGACACGCTCGGGGGAGTCGTGGCCCTTCGCGCCGTCGGCGTCACCCCTGGGCTCGGGACCTTCGCGGAATGGGATCGCCGGCTGGACGGCCGGATCGCGCAGGCGCTCATGTCGATCCAGAGCGCGAAGGGTATGCAGTTCGGCGACGCGTTCGCGGCCGCGCGCGAGCGGGGCAGCGCGGTGCACGATCCGATCACCGTGCGCGGCGGCGAATTCCGGCGAACGCGTAATCGCGCCGGCGGTCTCGAAGGCGGCGTGACCAACGGCGAGGACCTGCTCGTCGAGATCGCGTTCAAGCCGATCTCCACGCTCATGAAGCCCCTCCCCTCCGCTGACCTGCGCACCGGCGCGCCGTCCCCGGCGCATGTCGAGCGGAGCGACGTCTGCGTGATCCCTGCCGCCGGCGTGGTCGCCGAGGCGATGCTCGCGTTCGTCCTCGCCGACGCGCTCTGTGAGAAGTTCGGCAGCGACAACGTCGACGATATGTGCGCGGCCGTCGAACGCTACCGGGGGCGTCTTCGGCCCATCGATCTGCGCACCTGAGCGGGGATGCATCTCTTCCTCGTCGGTCCCCCTGGTATCGGCAAGAGCACGCTCGCGCCCGTGCTCGCGCGTCACTTCGGCGCAGCGGTGATCGAGCTCGACCGTGAGATCGAGCGGCGCGCCGGGAAGTCGTGCAAAGACGTGATCGAGCGCGACGGAATGGATCGGTTCCGCGACCTCGAGTCAAGCGCGCTCATGCGTCTGCAGGCGACCCCCGCATGGACGATCGTCGACACCGGCGGGGGGACTCCGATACGCGACACCAATCGCAAGCGCATGCGACAGCTCGGGCTCATCGTCGGCCTCCGCGGGTCGGTCGATAGGGTGACCGCCGGCATCGCCGCGACCATGACCAAACGTCCACAGCAGGAGGTCGCGCCGCGAGACCGGGCGCGGTCCGTCCTCCGGGAGCGCCGCGCCGCGTACGCGGATGCCGACGTCACCTTCGACGTCGGCAGCGCGTCGGTCAACGAGGTCGCGCGCGCGATCGCGGCCTGGCTGGTGTCAGCGCGGGGGGTGCGCATCGACATCGCCGGAGCCGATCGGTCGTGCCGCGTGCTCATCCGGGCCGGACTGCTCGACCACGTCGGCCCGCATCTGGTCGACCTCGGGTGGCGCGGTCGCGTCGCGCTCGTCACCGATGCGCGAGGCTCGGCCCGCTACGCGGCCGACGTGATGCGATCGCTCGAGCGGGCCGGGCTCGACGCCGTCGGGCTCCGCGTCCCCGCCGGGGAGGCCGCCAAGCGACTTCGGGTCGCCGCTCGTCTCTGGGACGATCTCGCCGCTTCGGGTATCGGCCGGGACGGCGGCGTCATCGCGCTCGGCGGCGGCAGCGTCGGAGACGTGTCGGGCTTTGTCGCGGCCACCTATCTCCGCGGTGTGCGTATCGCGCAGATCCCGACGACGCTCCTGGGGATGGCCGACGCCGCGATCGGTGGGAAGACCGCGATCGACATCGCCGCCGGGAAGAACCTGGTCGGAGCGTTCCATCCTCCCGACGCCGTCTTCGCCGATCTGGCGGTGCTGTCGACACTTCCCGAGAGGCAGGTGTCGTCTGGCCTGGCCGAGGTGGTCAAGAGCGCGTTCCTCGCCGACCGCGAGTCCGTCGCCCAGCTCGGCCGCGGCCTCGAGGGCGTGCGGAACGGCGACCTCGGGGCGCTCCTCGCGGCAGTGACGATCGCCGCCGAGGTGAAGGGTTCCATCGTCAGCCGCGATCCGCGCGAAGCCGGACTCCGCGAGCTTCTGAACTTCGGGCACACCATGGGACACGCGTACGAGGCCGCCTCCGGTTATCGCGCGACCCACGGCGAGGCGGTGGCGATCGGGATGGTCTACGCCACCGCGCTCGCCGAACGCCTCGAGCTGGCGTCGCCCGCGCTCCGCCCCCAGCTGGAGACGCTGCTCGCCCGCGCGGCGCTTCCCACCCGCGCGCGGCTGCCTCGCGCCGTCTGGGGCTACGTGCTGCGCGACAAGAAGGCGCGCGCCGGAAAGCTGCGGTGGATCCTGCCCCGGCGCATCGGCCGGTTCAGCGAGGTGACCGACGTCGCCGAATCGGCGCTCCGCGCCGCCGCCCAGACCGTGGAGAGCGCCGCGTGAAGATCCTCTTCGTCAATGGGCCGAACCTGAACCTGCTCGGGACGCGCCAGCCGGAAATTTACGGTCGAACGACCCTTGCCGCGGTGGAGGAGACCTGCCGAAAGATCGCGCGCGACGCGGGACTGGACCTGGTGGCGTTCCAGTCGAACCACGAAGGCGCGCTCATCGACTTCTTGCAGCAGCATCGCGACGCCGTGGGTGCGATCATGAATCCAGGCGGACTCGCGCATACCTCGGTCGTGCTGCGCGACGCCGTGGCGGACTCGCCCTTCCCCGTTGTCGAGGTGCACATCAGCGACGTCGCCGCGCGCGAGGAGTTCCGCCGAACGAGCTACCTGACCGAGGTCACCGCCTACCGCGTGATCGGCAAAGGCGTCGCGGGATATGAGCAGGCCCTACGCTGGCTCATTGAGGAGACGAAGAGAGCGTGATCAGCACCGGTGAGATCAAGCGCGGCATGACCATCGAGCTCGACGGCGTGCTCTACCAGATCGTCGAGTTCCAGCACATCAAGCTCGGGCGCGGCAGCGCGCAGATGCGCATGAAGCTGCGCAACGTGCGTAAGGGCGATCTCGTGGAGAAGACCTTCCAGGCCGGCGACCGGTTCCAGCGAGCGCGCCTGGATCACCGCGACGTCCAGTACATGTATCGCGACGGGACGCACTATCACTTCATGGATACCGCGACCTACGACCAGCTCGCGCTCGACGAGGACCTGCTCGGCGACGCGGTCAACTACCTCACCGACGGGATGACCGTGATCCTGAGCGAGTACGAGGGCTCGCCGATCGGAGTCGACCTTCCTGCTTCGGTCGCCCTCACGGTCACCGAGACCGATCTCGGGCTCAAGGGCGACACCGCGACCGGCGCGACGAAGCCGGCCACGGTCGAGACCGGACTGCGCGTCAACGTCCCGCTGTTCGTCGAACGGGGCGACAAGATCAAGGTCGACACGCGGACCGGTGAGTATCTCGAGCGCGCCTAGCCGCGTCTTCCGCGTCGGCCAGCTCGCGATGCAGCTCGCCGAGCGCATCCAGAGCGACGACGCGTTCAAGGACCTGTGGGTTGAGGGCGAGGTCTACCAGGCTCGTGTGTCGCCGGCCGGACACGTGTACTTCACGCTCCGCGACAACGTCGGACAGCTGCAATGCGTGCTCTTCGCGACCCAGGCGGCGCAGCTTCCGCTCACGCCTCGGGACGGGACGAAGCTTCTCGCGCACGGCTACGTCGAGCTCTACCTGCGCGACGGACGATGCCAGCTCCGCGTCGACGACCTGCGTCCGGCCGGGGCCGGAGACGCGTATCTGCGCCTGGAGGCGCTCAAGCGCCGCCTCACCCAGGAGGGTCTCTTCGCGCGCGAACGCAAGCGCGCCCTTCCTCCGTCGCCGCGGCGTCTCGGCGTCGTCACGAGCCCGGTCGGGGCGGTCTGGGGTGACATCCAGAACGTCGTGGCGCGGCGCGATGCGCGCGTCGAGCTCGTGCTCGCGGCCGCGCAGGTCCAGGGCGTCGGCGCGGTCGAGTCGCTGATCGCCGCGCTCGACGGGCTCGCGCAGGTACGCGACCTCGACGCGGTGATCATCGCGCGCGGCGGCGGCGCGGCGGAGGAGCTCTGGCCGTTCAACGACGAGGCCCTCGTCCGCGCCATCGCCCGCTTTCCCCGACCGGTGTGCTCCGGGGTGGGGCACGAGACCGACACGACCCTCACCGATCTCGTCGCGGACGTCCGCGCGCCGACGCCCTCCGCGGCGGCCGAGCTCTGCGTCCCCGACGCGAGCGCGACCCAGCTGCGCGCGCAGCGCGCGTGGCGTCGCGTTTCGTCGAGAATTCACGAGCGCGTTGGGGAGCGGCGCCGCCGCCTCGAGACCGCGCGCCGGCTCCTCGACCGCCGGGCGCCCGCGATGCGTATCGCGGTACGCCGGCAGCGGCTCGACGAAGCCCGCCGGTCGCTCGATCGCGCGATCGCCCGGGCCGTTCCTTCGCGACGCGCTCGCGCCGTCGCCGCACAGCGGCGTCTGGCCGCGCTCTCTCCCCTCGCGGTCCTCGGCCGCGGCTACGCGATCGTCGAAGGGGCCGACGGGCACATTCGCGTGTCGGCGTCGTCGCTCAGCGGCGGAGAGAAGGTGCGCATCCGGATGCGCGATGGTCGCGTCGGCGCCCTCGTGGAGACGGTGACACGAAATGGCTGAGCCCGAGGTCACGCTCGACAAGGCGCTCGAGCGCCTTGAGACGATCGCCGACAAGCTCGAGGATCCGGCGCTCGACCTCGATGAAGCGGTGCGCCTCTACGAAGAGGGTCTGCGCCTCTACGCCGAGTGCGCCAAGCGGCTCGACGCGGCGGACCTGCGGATCACCCAGCTCGCGGACGCGCTCGCCAAGCAGGCTCGGGAGCGCGGCGCCGGCTAGCTCGCCGCCGAGCCCTCTCTGATCTTGCGCAGGAACGGCTCGATGTTCTCGATGAACTGCTCCGGACGGAAGCCGTGGATGAGGTGACCGCTGCCCGGGAAACGCTTGACCTGGACATCGGCCAGCTTCTTCAGCCTCCACTCCGCGGCGTCGTCGACCGCGCCGCCAAGACGCGGCTCGCCGGCGAGTACGAGCACCGGCGCGCGGACCTTCGCGATCGCGTCGGTGAGCAGCGCGCCGGTCGGATCGTCCGCGGCGCTGCGCGCGTCGATGAACGCCGGATCGAGGTCGCGGAAGTACGTGATCACGCGCTCCGCGGCGTAGAAGCCGCGCAGCTCCCCGTACGTCCGCTCGCCCCGCGGCCCGGGCGAGGGGAGCGGCTGCTTCGCGGTCGCCTTCGCGAGCGCTGTCGGGTCGGCGCCGGCGATCGCGTCGCGAAGCGGCGCATAACGCGGCGCCTCCCATGCCTTCGCGAAGGC
>VBGS01000056.1:6854-9863 GCA_005889445.1 Chloroflexota bacterium | reverse complement strand
TCGGCATCGAGCGGAGTATGAGGATGCGAGAATCGGCCCGTGCCCAAGCGCGTCCGCCTCGATCAGCTGCTGGTCCAGAGTGAGCTCGCGCCGAGCCGCGAGCGCGCGCAGGCGCTGATCCTCGCCGGCGCGGTGCGCGTCGATGGCGACCGCGCGGATCGTGCCGCGGCCCCGGTGCTTCCCGATGCGGTCCTCGCGGTCGACGCGGGTCCGCGGTACGTCTCGCGCGGCGGCGACAAGCTCGCGGCAGCGCTCGATGAGTTCGCGGTCGACGTATCCGGTGCGGTCGCGATCGACGTGGGCTCCTCGACAGGCGGGTTCACCGACGTGCTGCTCCAGCGAGGCGCGGCGCGCGTGCACTCGGTCGACGTCGGAAAGGGGCAGCTCGATTGGACGCTACGCAACGACCCGCGCGTCGTCGTGCACGAAGGGGTGAACGCGCGCGAGGGCGTCCCGGTCGACGAAGTCGTGGATCTCATCGTCGCCGATGTGTCGTTCATCTCGCTCCGCCTCGTGCTGCCGCCCGCGCTGGACCGGCTCCGCGACGGTGGGGACGTGGTCGCGCTCGTGAAGCCGCAGTTCGAGGCGGGACGTGACGCCGTCGGGACCGGCGGGATCGTCCGGGATCCGGCCGCTCGCGCCGCGGCGGTGGTGGCCGTCGCCCGCGACCTCGAGCGGAGAGGCGTGCCCGTCGTCGCGATCGCGCCCTCGGCCGTCCCGGGGCGCGAGGGCAACCGTGAGATCTTCGTTCATGCCCGCAGGGGCGGTTCTCCGATCCGCGATCTCGCCGCCGCCGCGGAAGCCGCCGCCCTATGAAGATGGTCATCGCCTCGCGGCCTGACTGGCCGGCATCGCTCGACGTCGCGAAGAAGACGGCGGTCCGCCTTCGGCTTCACGGCAACGAGATCGTCGAGCTGGCGCTGGACGGGCGCCCCGCGACACAGGACGCCGCAGGGGCGGACGTGGCCTGCGTGTTCGGCGGCGACGGCACGGTCCTGCGCGCGGCGCGCGTCCTCGCGCCGCTGAACGTGCCGCTGCTCGGCGTGAACCTCGGCCGACTGGGCTTCCTCACGGCGACCACGCTCGATCAGTTCGACGCGGCGATCGCGGACATCGTCGCGGGGCGCTTCGAGGTCGAGGTGCGCACGATGCTCGACGCGCGCGTGATCCGCAACCAGAACGACCTGGCGCGCGCCCTCGCCCTGAACGACGTCGTGGTCGCGCGCGGCGCGCGGGTTCGTTCGATCCACATCGCCGTACGCGTCGACGGCGAGCCGCTCATCGTGTACTGGGCCGACGGCCTCATCGTGGCCACCGCGACGGGCAGCACGGCGTACGGCTTCTCCGTCGGAGGACCGCTCATCCTCCCGGTCTCGCGTTCGATCACGATGGTCCCGATCGCGCCGCACCTGTCATTCGGCAACGCCGTGGTGTTCGACCCTGAGCAGGAGCTCGAGCTCGAGGTGCAGGACGAGCCGGCGATCCTGTCGCTGGATGGGCAAGAGGAGCACGAGCTCAAGAAGGGCGACAAGATCACGGTCCGCAGGGCCGAGCCGGTCGCGCGTTTCGCACGGACCGCGCACACGCGACCCTTCGTCGAGCTGCTCCGCGAGAAGATCCTGAAGGAGCCCAAATGAGCGCGCGCGATGTCGGCGCCGCCGTCGCGGCGATTGGCGCGAAGACCAAGGCCTCGCCGAAGATCGCGGTGATCCTGGGGAGCGGCCTCGGCAGCCTCGCCACGGAGATCACCGCCGCCACGCGCATCCCGTATCCCGAGATCCCCGGCTTCGAGCGAAGCACGGCGCCCGGCCACGCGGGCGAGCTCGTCGTCGGCCGGCTGCAGGGCAAGGATGTCGCCGTCATGAACGGACGGTTCCATTACTACGAGGGCTATGAGCCGCAGGCGATCACATTCCCGGTCCGTGTCCTGCGCGCCTGGGGAGTCGAGACGCTCATCGTGACGAACGCGTCGGGGGGCCTCAATCCGAGCTTCAAGGCTGGCGACCTCATGGTCATGAACGACCACATCAACTTCATGGGCGCCAATCCGCTGCGCGGCCCGAACGACGAGAAGCTCGGGCCGCGGTTTCCCGACATGGTCGGGACCTACACCGAGGAGCTCCGTGCGCTCGCGCACCAGGTCGATCCGGACCTTCGCGAGGGCGTGTACGTCGCGGTGGCCGGTCCCAACTTCGAGACGCCCGCCGAGCTGCGGATGCTGCGCGGCTTCGGCGCGGACGCGGTCGGAATGAGCACCGTTCCCGAGGTCCTCGTCGCGCGCCACATGAGGATGCGCATCCTCGCGATCAGCACGATCACCGACATGGCCACGGGCATCCCGGGGCAGATCGAGCACGTGACCGCCGAAGGGGTGCTCGAGGTCGCGAACAAGGCCGGGAGGCGCCTCGCGGACGTGATCAAGGGCGTCGTCGCCAAGCTCTAACCCGGTGCGGGTCGTCGAGCTCATCGAGCGCAAGCGCGACGGTGGGAAGCTCACCGCAGATGAGCTGGGTGCCCTCGTCCTCGGCTACACCAAGGGTGAGGTCCCCGATTACCAGATGTCCGCGTTCTGCATGGCCGTGGTGTGGCGAGGGATGGACGCGGGCGAGACCGCCGCGTTGACCGCGGCGATGGTCCGCTCGGGCGAGCGGCTCGACCTGACTCGTTTCGGCCGCGTTGTCGACAAGCACTCGACCGGCGGAGTCGGCGACAAGACCACGCTCGTCGTGGCACCGCTCGTCGCCGCGTGCGGCGTGCCGGTCGCGAAGATGAGCGGCCGCGGCCTCGGTTTCTCGGGCGGCACGCTCGACAAGCTCGAGTCGATACGGGGCTATCGCGTCGACCTGACGACCGAGGAGTTCCTCGCGCAGCTGGAGCGCATCGGGATCGTCGTGACCGGACAGACCGCCGACCTCGCGCCGGCCGACGGCAAGATCTACGCGCTGCGGGACACCACGGGCACGGTCCCAGCGATCCCGCTCATCGCGTCGAGCATCATGTCGAAGAAGA
>VBGS01000056.1:0-6709 GCA_005889445.1 Chloroflexota bacterium | reverse complement strand
ACGCGCGTCGCGGGAGCGGAAATGCTTCTGCGCGGCCGGAAGGCGCGCGACGCGCGGAGCGCCGCCACCGCGATCGATCGCGCGCTCGCCGACGGCAGCGGGCTCGCGAAATTCCGCGAGCTCGTCGCCGCGCAGGGGGGTGACGTGCGCATGGTCGACGACCCATCGAGGCTGCCGCGCGCGCCGCGCGTCGAGACGCTGCTCGCGCGGCGGAGCGGGTACGTCGCGGACATCGCCGCCGATCACATCGGCATCGCCTCGGTGCGGCTCGGCGCCGGGCGGGAGAAAAAGGGTGACCCGATCGATCACCGCACCGGGATCGTCCTTCACGCGAAGGTCGGCGACCGCGTCGAGCGAGGCCAGCCGTACGCGGAGGTCCACGTCGCCGGCAAGCCGGACGACCACGACGCGATCGCGATGATCGAGCGTGCCTTCCGCTGGAGCGCGCGACGCGTCGCACCGCGGCGATTGCTCTTGGGCCGCATCGCGAGCTGAGATCTACCCGGCGCGCCTCGAGCTTTTCGCGCCGCGCTTTCGCTTCGCCTCTTCGACGCTCCTCCGAAGCACGGCCATGAGATCCGCGACCGGAGCTTCCGCAGGCCCGTCAGCGGGCTCCGCCGGCGTCGCCGGTCGTTTGTTGCGCAGCAGCTCCAGCAGATCCTCGCGGTACGCGTCGCCGTGCTTTTCCGGAAGCCAGGGTGTCGCGAGCGCGGCGATGAGCTGCTGGGCGGTCTTCAGCTCGCGGTCGGTCAACGTGATGGTCGCGAGGTCGGAGGTGAGCTCGCCGGGGCTTCGGACCTCATCGGCGAAGTAGAGGGTCTCCAGGGCGAGGGCATTCGCGAGCGGCCGCACCGCGACCAGATGCGGTCTGGTCCGCAGCACGAAGCGGCCGATCCCGACCATCCTCGCTGCCTGCATCGCGCGGAGCAGCAGGAGATACGGCTTGTCCGCGCCCGATCCGCGCAGCGGCGCGACGTGGTACGTCTTCTCGAAGAAGACCGGATCGATCTCGGCAAGATCGACGAACTCCTCGATGTCGATCGTGCGGCTGCGCTCCGGCGCGATCGAGAGGAGCTCCGCGTCCGTCACGGTGACGAGATCTCCGGTCGTAAGCTCGACGCCTCTCACGACGTCCTCGCGCTCTACGGGCCGCGTCTGGGAGGGTCCGTCGCGCTCCTCGGCCTCGTCCTCCGGGTCACGCGCCCACGAGGTCGTGGTGTCGAGCGAGGCGGCATCATCGCCAGGGACGTCGGGCTCGAACGTCGCCGCCTCGTCCGCGCGCGTCGTGCGCTCGTACCGCACGCGTTTGCCCGTGCGGCGGTCGAACAGATGGAAGCGAACGTCCTGTGGGTCGGTGGCCGGATAGAGCTTGACCGGGATATGCACCAGCCCGAACGCGATGCTGCCTGTCCAGACCGCTTGACCCATTCGCCGCTCCCACGCGCGAGCGCGTCTGCGGGTGATTGTCGCACCGCGCGCACCTAAACTCGTTCGAGAGTGATCGCTCGTGGCGCCGGGGGCCCGTTCGGAGGACCCCAGGGCCCGTATCTCCTGATCCTGATCCTGCTCGCGCTGGCCTTTTTCACCGGGAACCTCGCCGCGCCGCTGCGCAACGCCGCGAACGATCCGGCCGCTTTTGTGGGGTTCATCGTGGCCATCGTCCTCGGCATCACCGTCCACGAATTCATGCACGCCTACGTCGCGCACCGGCTCGGCGACGACACCGGCCGGATGCTCGGCCGGATGAGCCTCAACCCGATGGCGCACCTCGACCTGTTCGGATCGCTGCTTCTCGTCCTCGCGGGGTTCGGCTACGGCAAGCCCGTTCCGGTGAACGAATCTCGACTGAGCGGCGGCCGCACGTCGTGGGCTGCGGTCGCGCTCGCCGGTCCGGCCGCCAACCTCGTGATCGCCGCGCTCTGCGCGATCCCGGTGCGGTTCGGCGGGGCCGATCTGCTCGGCGGGGATTACTTCACGATCCTCGAGAGCATCGTCTTCTACAACTGTGTGCTCGGGCTCTTCAATCTCATCCCGATCCCGCCGCTGGATGGATCGCGCGTCGTGTATGCCTTGCTCCCGCCGCGCCAGGCGTACTCGTGGCGGACGTTCGAGGGGTACGGGCCGCTCCTCCTCATGGGACTGTTCTTCTTCGGCTTCGGGATCCTTCGCGCCGTCGTCTTCACCCCTGCGTCGAACATCGCGCGGCTGCTGCTCGGCGGCTGATGCTCCATCGAGTCCAGCAGACAGCCCGCTACCTCGGCGCCGCTGGGGCCGACGACCGACATGCGAACGAGACCGCGCGCATCCTGCGAGAGCTCGGCGCGGACCACGAGATCGTCGTCGCCGGTCTGCTGCACGATCGTGCGAAGCCCGCGAACACGCTGCTCTGGCACCGCGTCGCGGGCGTCGTGCTCGCGCGCTTCGCCCCTCGCGTCCGCGCGCAGCTCGCCCGCGGTGATTCGACGTTCGCCCGATATCTCGATCACGCACGGCGCGGCGCGCAGCTCGCGAAGGCGGAGGGCGCTTCCGATCGGGTGGTGCGGCTCATCGCGCGCCACCACGATCTGCCGGTCGCCGACGACGAGGTCCTGCTGGCGGTGGCCGACCGAGAGGCGCTGCCGTGATGGAGTCGCAAGCCCCGCGCGTCACGATGGAGGGCTTCGACGGCCCGCTCGATCTGCTCCTCGAGCTCGTAGAGGAAAAAAAGCTCGACATCATCACCGTTCGCCTCGGTGATCTCGCCGATACGTACCTCGCGCGCGTCCGCGCGATGGCGGAGCTGCCCGCCGAGGAGGTGTCTGCGTTCCTCGCGCTCGCATCGCGCCTCGTGCTTCTCAAGGCGAGGAGCCTGCTCCCCTCGTTGGAGCCGCTTCCGGAAGAGGAAGCGGAGTCCGAGGAGGAGCTTCGGGCGCGGCTCCTCGAGTACGCTGTCGTTCGCGAGCGGGCGAGCGCACTGGGCGCGCGGCTGCGCGCGGGGGAGCGAGCGTTCCACCGAGAAGGCGGAACCGTGGAGCTGCCGCCGCGTGGCGGCGAGGTCGATGCACTCGCCCTCGCATTTTCTCGGGTCCTCGCGCTCGCGGCGAAGCAGCGCGAAGAGGACATCGTCGCCCCGGGCGAGCGCTACTCGGTCGAGCAGCGGACTGCGGAGATCGAAGCGCTCATCGCGTCGCACGGCAGCGTGAGCTTCGCTAACCTCCTGGGCGAGATACGTAGCGTCGGATTCGCGGTCGTGACGTTCATCGCCTTGCTCGATCTCTATCGCCGCGGGGTGATCGATCTCACGCAGGACGACCTGTTCGGCGACATCCTGATCACAAGGAGGGAACGGGCATCCGCTCCGAGCTAGCGAACGCGATCGAGGCGGTGCTCTTCGTCGCCGAGAAGCCGGTGACGCGGGGCGAGCTCGCGCGCGTCGTCGGCGTCACGCCGCGCGCGGCGGAAGGCGCGCTCGCGGAGCTCGGCGCCTCCTACGAGGGCACCGGCCTGCGCCTGCAGCGGTCGGGCGACGAATGGCAGATCGTCACCGCGCCGCAGCACGCGACGCACGTGGCCGCGTACCTCGGCGCCGACCGCCTGCGGGTCTCGCCGGCGTCGCTTGAGACCCTCGCGGTCGTCGCCTACAAGCAGCCGGTGACGCGAGCTGAGGTCGAGGCCATTCGCGGCGTCAACTGCGACCAGACGATCTACACGCTCGCGTCGCGGCGGCTCATCGAGGAGCGCGGCCGCAAGGAAGCGCCGGGACGGCCCATCCTGTACGGCACGACATGGGAGTTCCTCGAATGCTTCGGACTGCAAAGCCTCGACGACCTGCCGCGCGCCCTGTCGCCGGACGGTCTGGTGCTGGAGCCAGCGGAAGCGACGCCGGGCGAGCGGGGATGATCCGGCTGCAGAAGGTCCTCGCCGACCGCGGGGTCGCGTCTCGGCGCGCCGCGGAGGAGCTCATGCGGGCGGGTCGCGTGCGCGTTGGCGGCGCGGTCGTGCGTGAGCTTGGGACGCGCGTGCCGTCCGACGCGCGCATCGACGTCGACGGCCATCCGGTGGCCGCGCCGCCGCGCCATCGCTACGTGCTGCTCAACAAGCCGCGCGGGATCGTCTCGACCGCCCGCGACGAGCGCGGGCGGCGCACCGTCGTCGAGATGCTCGACGCGCACGAGCGCCTCTATCCGGTCGGCCGGCTCGACGAGGACTCGGAGGGCCTGCTCCTGCTCACCAACGACGGCGTCTGGGCCGAGCGCGTCCTCCACCCGCGACACGGCCACGAGCGCGAGTACGAGGTCCTGGTGTCGGGAACGGTCTCGGGATCCGCGCTCGCCGCCCTGCGTCAGGGCATCGCCCTGGAGGAAGGTCTCGCGCGAGCCGAGCACGTCGCCGTTCTGTCGCGCGGCCGGCGCGGATCGCTCCTCCGTCTGGTCCTGCGGACCGGTTGGAAGCGTCAGGTCCGGCGGATGTGCGCCGCCGTCGGGCTGCGCGTGATGCGCCTGAGACGGACGCGCATGGGACCGGTGATCCTCGGTGCGCTGCGGCCTGGCGATTGGCGCGAGCTGACCCCGCGTGAGATCCGCGCGCTCGGAGGCGCCTAGTGGGGACGCCGCGCACGGTCGCGATCGACGGTCCCGCCGGGGCGGGGAAGAGCACGATCGGCGCGCTCGTGGCCGAACGGCTCGGCTATCTCTTCCTGGATACGGGCGCGATGTACCGCGCGGTCGCGCTCGCGGCGATGCGTCGCGGGATCGATCCCGACGACGGGCCGCGCCTGACGCAGCTGGCGCGGGAGATCCGCGTCGCGATCGGCCCACCCACGGTCCGCGATGGGCGCGCGTACACGGTGCTGCTCGACGGCGCGGATGTCACCTGGGCGATCCGCGCGCCCGAGATCGACCGCATCGTCTCGCAGGTCGCGCGGGTCCCCTACGTCCGCGACGTTCTCGTCGAGCAGCAGCGCGAGATGGCATCGCGGGTCCGCATCGTGATGGTCGGCCGCGACATCGGTTCGGTCGTCCTGCCCGATGCCGAGCGGAAGGTCTTCCTCACCGCGTCGGCCGCGGAGCGCGCGCGCCGGCGAGAGGAGGAGCTTGCGGCGCGCGGCGAGAAGCGATCGCGGAGTGAGCTCCTTGCGGAGATCCTCCGGCGGGACGAGCTGGACAGCACTCGCGCGGTGGCGCCGCTCAAGGCGGCGCCCGACGCGATCCTCGTGGAGACCGACGGCCTCTCCGTTCGGGAAGCGCTCGATCGGGTCCTCGGAGTCATCGAACGTCGATCGTTCGCGACGTGAACGTGTTCGCCGACGCGCCGGTCCTCCCAGAGGAGCGGCTCGTGATCTGGCGAGCGCTCTTCCCGCTCTTCCGCGGAGCCGCCTGGCTCCTCGCGCCGTGGCGGATCGAGGGCGCCGAGCGGATCCCCACGACCGGCGGCTACATCCTCGTCTCGAACCACATCAACTGGAAGGACCCGCCCTGGCTGGAGTTCGCGCTGGGACACGCGATCCGCTTCATGGCGAAGCACGAGCTCTTCGAGGTCCCCGTGATCGGCTTCGCGCTGCGCGCGATCGGTGCGTTCCCGGTGCGGCGCGGTGAAGCGGACCGCGGCGCGCTGCAGATGGCCCTCCGCGTGCTGGAGGCCGGTCAGCCCGTGGGCTTCTTTCCCGAGGGTCACCGCAGCGAGAGCGGGGCGCTCATTCGCGGGCATCCGGGGGTCGCGCTCATCGCGCGCCGTTCGGACGCGCCGATCGTCCCGCTGGCCGTGACGGGAACCAGACGCGCGCGGCTCGGCCGTTTCTGGCGCAAGGACATCGCGTTCCGCATCGGGGAGCCGTTCCGCGCGAGCGAGCTCGGTGTCGTCGGCAACGACGCGCAGGCGCTGGCCGACGCGATCATGCGCCGCGTCGCCGCGGAGCTGCCGCCGGAGATGCGGGGTGTCTACGCCTAGGCCACTCGTACACTTGATGTCATGGAAGTGCTCCTCGCGCGCGAGAACGGGTTCTGCTTCGGGGTCAAGAAGGCCGTCGAGCTGACCGAGGCCGCGGCTGAGAGCGGCAAGCCGGTGTTCAACCTCGGCCAGGTGGTCCACAACCCGAAGATCAGCGAGCGCTTGCAGGCCCGCGGCGTCAAGGTGATCAAGAGCGTGACCGACGCGAAGGAAGGCGTCATCGTCATCCGCGCGCACGGCGTGCCGCCCGAGACCCGGGCGCAGATCGAAGCGCAGGGTCTGGAGTGCATCGACGCCACCTGTTCGCTGGTCCTCCGCGCGCAGCGCTTCACCAAGCAGCTCGCCGACGAGGGCTACACCGTGATCATCCTGGGCACGGTCGAGCACCCCGAGGTGATCGGCCTTCGCGGCTTCGCTCCGAACGCGACCGTTGTCGAGACGAAGGACGAGTGGGAGAAGCTGCCGCGGATGAAGAGGGCCGGCGTCGCCTCGCAGTCGACGCAGCCGCCGTGGGCGTTCAAGGAGCTCGTCGCGCACGTGAGCGAGATCGCGCAGGAGACCAAGGTCTTCAACACGGTGTGCCCCGTGACCGTCAAGCGCCAGCACGCCGCGTCCGAGCTCGCGGAACAGGTGAACACGATCATCGTCGTCGGCGGGAAGAACTCCGCGAACACCCGCGAGCTCGTCAACCTCGCGAGGATGCAGGGCCGCAACGCATACCACATCGAGAGCGCCGAGGAGCTTCGGCCAGAGTGGCTACGGGGCGAGGCGCGTGTCGGTCTCA
>VBGS01000055.1 GCA_005889445.1 Chloroflexota bacterium | reverse complement strand
CGTCGCTCCCGATCAGATCCAGTTCATGAAGAACGCCGGCATGCCGGTGACGACCGAAAATCGCGGCAGGTACGTCGAGGTCGTCCCGCCCGCGCGTCTGGTGTTCACGCAGGTCGCGGACTTCATCCCCGGTGTCGAGCCGTACGACGTCGCGACGACGGTCGAGCTCGAGGCGGCCGCCGAGGGCGTCCGACTCGTGCTGACGATCGACGCGATGCACGACGAGCACTGGACCCAGATGGCGGTCATGGGGTGGGAGGGCGAGTTGGACAAGCTCGCTCGCGCGCTCCAGAGGTAGCCGCAGCCAAGAGCGAGTTCGCCGGTCGCCGCAAGGCTGCACCGCGGTGGAAGCGGACCCGCTCTGGCTCGACGCCGAGACGATTTGCTTAGCTGGACGCCAGACCAAAAAGGGAAGCCGTCTGGCATCGCGCGATCGGTCGTACCCCCGTCGGACGTTGCGAAAGCGTCGCGGACACGGATCGCCGGTAGCGCTCCGGTCGCAGTGCGGTACTCCAGTACTGCGTAGTGCGACGCCTCGTGCGACGTTATGCCACTCGATGACCACGACCAACACCCCAAACACCGGGCAGGCCGCCCGGGCGACGCTTGACATGGTCGAGCGGCGCCTCGACGAAGCACTCGTGCTGATGGAGCGCTGGTGGACGAAGCAGACCGGACGCACGCAGCTCGGGGTCGGGCTGGGCGCGCTCCTCGTCGTCGCGCTCGTCCTCGGCATGTGCGTCTCGAGCCTGGGACGCGCGACCTCGTCACAAGCGGCGCCGCTTCAGACGGCCGCGACAGCGGTGCGCGGGAATACCGGGGCGCTCGCGGTCGAGCTCACACCGAATGATCTCGGCAAGACCTGGTCGCTGAACAAGGCGTGGCAAGGCAATGCTCCCTTCGACAGCGAGGCATTCACCGTCGGGGCCCACTGGCGCGTGGACTGGCTCTTCACGCCGAGCCAGCCAGGCGCGACCCTGCAGGTGCTGATCTACGCCGCGAACGGCGGCGGGCTCCTTCACATCGCCACCAACACGCATCTGGCCGGCGCGGACACCAGCTTCTGGGCTGGTCCCGGCACGTACTACCTGAAGGTGAATTCGATCGGCGGCGACTGGAAGCTGGACGTACAGGACCTTCACTAAGCGCCGAGATATGTCGCGAGTGGACCCGTGCGATCCCGGTACTCCGGTACCAGTACCGGTCGTGTTCTAACAGACCCCTCGCGCGCACCGTTAGACAGAACAAAGGAGGTGGGGAGTGTTCGGGCTTCTGTTCCACCTGTTTAGAGCCAAGGTGATGCTCCTTAGTGCTGCGAACATTCCGGTGCTCGCAGCCCTCATCGTTCTCGGCACCACCGGTTTCGTTGTGACTGGGACGATTCAGGTGAACGGCGACGATGACGACCGTCGCGTCGTGAACCTCACGGTAAAGCCGCTCGAGAGCAAGACTTGTTTCGATGCCCTTCTTGCCCAGACCGAGACGCTTCTAGAGCTGGACGCGCTCGCGTCGGATGCGACTGGTCAGCTTCGGCACTTGCGGGACCGCGCCCGCGGCAAGGCCAATGACCAGAACAAGATGATCGACGAGACCGCGCTCCGCACTCAGTTCGATACCGCTTCCGCGAAGATCCCGCCTGCGCTCGCCGCAACACGAAAGCAGGTGCTGGATGCGGCCGACTTGAGCAAGTGCCAGGACGCCGACCCAAATACGACCGTGTCCCTAAACGTGACGGCTCTGCGCCAGACGTACGACGGGATCCTAGCCGCGTTCGGACAGACGCTTAATGGGATCCTGGCTGAGGCGCAGACGGCCTTCGATCAGCTCGTCGCAACCGCGCAAGCACGACCGCCAAAGAAGGACAACGAGTCAGAGGATCGCGACGACGATGACGACGACTAACCAAGGTGCTGCCGACGCGGCGCTCCGGACCACGCTCGTCAACGCGCAAGAGATATTCGCGGTCCAACGAACCCGGTTCGAGCGTTGGTGGGCGAAACAAGCACCGCGCATGAAGCTCGCGCTCGCTCTCGCGGGTCTTTTTGCGGCCGCTAGTTTCCTCGATCTCGCGGCCGCAGGCTTCGGACGAATCACGGCGACGCATCTGGCACCGGCCGCGTCCGCAGCGGCTGCGGTACCCGCGCTCACGCTTGAGGCAGCTCCGAACGATGTCGGGAAGACCTGGACGGTCACGAAGGTCTGGCAAGGAAGCGGCAGCCACGAGACCGAGGCCTTCACCGTCGGCGCCCACTGGCGCGTGGACTGGCTTTTCAGTCCGAGCCAGGCAGGTGCGGTGCTTCAGGTGTACGTCTTCTCGGCTGACGGCCGGACACTGCTGAACCTCGCTGCGAATACGCAGCGCACCGGCGCCGACACGAGTTTCTGGATGGGGCCTGGGACATACTTCCTCAAGATCAACACGACCGGCGACTGGAAGCTGGACGTCCAGGACCTCCACTAGGACCGCGAACGTGCGCCAATTGTTCATCGGGGCCGTGCTGGTCCTCTTGCTTCTACCGGGCGCGCCCGCGGCAGCGGCGACCTGCACGAGCAGCGTTGGCCCCGGCATCGCGCCACCGGCCGTGGTCGCGAGCGGGATCGCCGGGTTTCATGCGGCCTGGTACGGGCAGAGTGGATACATGTCGCTCTGCATGGGCGCGACGGCGACGGCGACGGTCGCCTTCTACAACAGCGGATCGCGCGGTTGGGTCACCAGGATGGGAGAGGTCGCCTACCTCGGTACCTGGGAACCCGATCCCGGTCAGGACCGCGCGAGTCCGCTCGGCGGCGACGGCACCATGGGATCGCCGGCGACCGGATGGCCTCGCTACAACCGCGTCGCGATGCAGCCCGCTCCCTATGTCGGGCCCAATCAGGTCTCGTGGTTCCAGTTCGCGGTGAAGGCGCCGTCGGCCCCCGGGACGTACCGCATCGCGCTTCGGCCGCTGGTCGAAGGCGCGCAGTGGATGGAGGACTACGGTGTCTTCTGGGTCATCACGGTCCTCAACGCCGACGGCACACCGCCGCCGCCTCCGCCGCCGGCCACGACCTCGACGACGGTCGTGGCGTCCTATTTCGGACCCGGCCTCTATGGAAGCCGCACCGCATGCGGGCAGACGCTGACGACGACGCTCCTGGGCGTGGCCCACCGGACGCTTCCCTGCGGAAGCCTCGTCCACCTCGCGTACGCGGGGAACGAGGTCACCGTTCCGGTCGTCGATCGCGGGCCCGTGATCTTGAGCCGCGAGTTCGACCTGACGTACGCGACCAAGATCGCACTCGGCTGTCCCGATATCTGCACGCTCTCCTGGATCCACTGACCGGCTGACGCACCGCACGCTCGGTGTAGCTTTGAGGAATGGATGTCGAGCGCGAGCCCTGGCCCGCGCTCTCGTAAGCGGCCTCAAAGGAGACCCTCGGGGCCATCCACATGTGGACCCAGATCGTGGGCAAGATCCGTCTCGCGATGACGCCGCTCATGAACCACTGGTGGAATTCGACGCTGTACGTCACCCCCCGCGGACTGACGACCTCCACGATCGCGAGTGGCGACGGGGCGTTCCAGATCGACTTCGACTTCATCAGCGACGAGCTGGTCATCGTGAACAGTCGCGGGGGACGCGCCACGGTGACGCTCGAGACGACGTCGGTCGCCGATTTCTACCGTCAGGTGCTCGATGCCCTCCGCCGGCTCGGCGTCGCCGTCCCGCCGATCCAGCCTCTTCCCAATGAGGTCGCGGAGGCGACCCGGTTCAACGAGGACACGCGGGTCCGTCACTACGATCGCGGCCAAGCGCTGGGATTTCACGGCGTGCTTCTCAGCTCGGACATCGTGTTCGAACGTTTCCGCGCGGGATTTCTCGGAAAAGCGAGCCCGGTGCAGTTCTTCTGGGGGTCGTTCGATCTCGCGGCGGCACGGTTCTCCGGCCGGCGTGCTCCCGCGTACGCGGGCGGGAAGCCGCCGCACGTGCACATTCACGTGATGCACGAGTCGTATTCGCACGAGCTCATTTCGGCGGGCTTCTGGCCGGGAAACGACGACGCTCCCCGGCCTGAGTACTACGCCTACGCCATGCCGCCGCCGCCAGGGCTGGCCGATGCGCGCATCGCTCCGGCCACGGCGCGCTGGGTCGCGGAGCGCGGCGAATTCATCCTTCCGTACGACGCGGTCCGCTCCGCCGCCGACCCCGCGACCGCTCTGCTCGATTTCCTGCAGAGCACGTACGACGCGGCGGCGGACCTCGCCGAGTGGGATCGGTCGCTGCTCGAAGAGCGGGTGCGCTGTGAGTGCGATCCACTTCCCGCGGGTTTTGTCGCTCCGCGGGTCCCTGTCTCGTAACGACCGAGTCGCGGCGGCTGCCTGCCCAGGTGGCCCTCAGAATTCCGGGATGCGTGAAACGCCCGACGAGCTCCAGGCGCTTCAGGAGCTGATCGACCGCAGTCATGCACGAACCAAGCCGCACATGCGCGAGATCATCCATCCCGGGAAGTACTCGCTTTCCGCTCGGCAGGTCGTGAGGCTGCTCGCTGGGATGAGGACTATCGCGGTGGCCGCGCCGGCTCCCAACGGTGACCCCCTCGTCGGACCGATGGACGGCTGGTTCCTTCATGGAAGGTTCTTCTTCAGCTCTGGTGGGGACGCCGTACGTATCCAGGGCCTCCGGAGGCGGCCGCGCGCGAGCGTTGCCTGCTACGAAGGCGAGAGGTTCTGCGTGACAGCGCACGGGCACGCCGAGCTGATGTATGCCGGCCATCCCGACGTCGCGGAGATCGACGCGATCTTCCGCGCGCATTACGGCAGCAGCGCGTTCGACTGGAGTGCGCGCGGCGTGTACGTCCGGCTCGACGCGGACCGTGTCTTCACCTACTCGCGCACACCCGACGAGTTTCCGAACTAGGTCCGTTCCCGCGAGCCGCAGGCGCGCGATAGTCTGCGCCACGATGATCGCGAACCGCTCGTCGCCCGCGGCGACCGTGATTCCCGTGCTCGCGTACGCGGACGTCGCCGAGGCCACCGAGTGGCTCTGTCGGGCGTTCGGCTTCGCGCTCCGTCTTCGCATCGGCACCCATCGCGCGCAGCTCGTCTTCGGCGATGGTGCGGTCATCGTCACCGACATGGAGCGCGACGCGGACGCTCGCCGTCCCGACTACACGCATTCGGTTCATGTACGCGTGCGCGATGCCGCGGAACATCACGCTCGCGCGATCGGGGCCGGAGCGCGCATCATCCGGCCCCCGACCGATTACCCCTTCGGGGAGCGCCAATACACCGTGGACGACCTCGGCGGACATCGCTGGACGTTCTCGCAGTCGATCGCTGATGTCGATCCCGCGTCCTGGGACGGCACCGCCCCCTGACGACGATGCCCCTTCTCGAGCGCGAGTTCGAACGGACGCGGGACCTCGCGCGGCTGCTCGATCTCGTTGCGGAAGCGCGCGCGTCGGCTCATCCCCACGCGTTCCTCCACCCCGGCGGCCTGCAGTGGCTACTCCGCCGGCTCGGTCGCGAGCAGTTCACGGTCTGGCAGTGGACCGAAGGCGAAGCGCTCGCGGGCTTCGCGATCGATGATGGCGGTTACGTCATCGCGCAGGCCGATCGGCACGATGTCGACGCGCACGTTCGACTTCTTGCCGCGGCCGAGGCGAAGATCCGCGAGCGGGGAGGCGCAGCGATCGAGGTATCGGTCTGGGATGACGACACCGAGCTCCACGCCACGCTCGAGTCGCACGGGTTCGAGCCTTCGGGGACATTCGGCTACGAGCTCGTCGCGCCGGCGGCGGACCGTCGGATCGTGCTTCCCGATGGTTTCTCGATGGGGTGGCTCGAGCCCTCCCGCGACGAGGCGTACGTGGACCTGCATCGCGACGCATGGTCAGCGCGTGGCCCGTCGCCATACAACGCGGCGGCGCATGCCGCGGTCGTGGCGATGCCTGACTTCGACCGTCACCTCGTCCCGATCGCGATCGCACCCGACGGGACGCTGGCCGCGTACTGCATCGGGTGGTTCGATCCGCGGACGCGGACGCTGGAGATCGAGCCCCTTGGCACGCGCCCGGCCTTCAGGCGACGCGGGCTCGCCAGGGCCATCGTCGACGAGGTCATCCGTAGGGGCGCCGAGCGCGGCGCGACCTCCGTGATGGTGTGGGGCATCAGCACGAACGCGCCGGCGGTGGCGCTGTATGAGTCGGCCGGCCTTCGGAGCCGGCGGATCCTGCGCGAGCTCCGGCGGAGGCTGCCGCAGCCACGATGAGCGAGATCGGCTCCTACAACGCGATGTTTCCGTATTACGTCGAGGTCTGTGCGCTCACCCAGTACCGTCGGAAAGGCGCGACCCCAGGTGGCTGGGGCGGGCACGCGACGCTGTTCATCAACGGCGCGGAGCTGGAGTCGGGCGCGGCCTATCCGCGACTGCGGCTCGCCGCCGACGGAAGCGGCCTCGCCCATCCCGACTCCGGCGTCGGGATCAGCGTCAACCAGATCTTCACGAACGTGAACTGGGTGGGCATCCCTGGGCGTGACGAGTTCTTTCACGGTGGACTCGCGCCAGACCAGAGCCTGGATGAAACGTTCTACGAAGCGTCGGTCCGGCGGGCCGCGGCTGCCAACTGGTTCGCCGGCATCGAGATCAGACCCGCCCTGATGAGGCAGAGACCGGCCGCGGTGTCGCACGAGGAGTGGGTCGCCGGGCACCTGATCGCCACGGACTTCGCCCTGACGTACGCGCGCACCGCGTACACCGCGCGGCTACCGCTCACCCGCGGCGCCATAGGGAAGGTCATCGGCTATCTCAACACCGTCAACACGAACGCCCGCGAGCGCGGTTACACGTGGAACCCGTACACGAACAACTGCAGCCACGTGCTCCACAACGCCCTGGCCACGACTGGGGTGTGGGATCCGAAGCAGGTGCGAGGCCCGGGCGTCATCAACCTGGCGAAGGACATGGCGAGCGTCGCGAGGGTCTTCGCGCTCGGGCGAATGTCGGACTTCTCGTTCCCGGCGAACACGTTCGTCCGTGCCTACGAGGCCGGAAACCGCCGGCCGATCGACGACGTCCACGCCGCGTTTCGAGATCACGACGTGAGGCGAACACTGAACGAGGGATGGCTGAGCACCGGTCCCGGGGCCCTCGTCGCCACGTATCCGATGCACCC
>VBGS01000054.1 GCA_005889445.1 Chloroflexota bacterium | reverse complement strand
GTCTCGACGAGAAGCTCACCGATCCGCAGCTCGACTGGGCCGGAGACGTCTCGCAGCTGAACAAGGACGTCGAAGACTTCCCGGCACGCTACGACACGATGATCGGCGAGCGTGGAGTCACGCTGTCCGGCGGTCAGAAGCAGCGCGCTGCGATCGCGCGAGCGGTCGCAAAGGATCCCCGGATCCTGATCTTGGACGATGCGCTCTCCGCGGTCGACACGTACACGGAAGCGGAGATCCTTCGCCGTCTGCGCGGCGTGATGCGCGAGCGAACGAGCATCGTCGTCGCGCACCGCATCTCGACCGTGAAGGATGCCGACGAGATCCTCGTCCTCGACGCGGGTCGCATCGTCGAGCGCGGCTCGCATCGCGATCTGCTCGAGCTGAACGGCCTCGACGCGCAGATGTATCGCCGCCAGCTTCTCGAGCAGGAGCTCGAGGTCGACGAGGAGCGCGAGGAGCACGACAAGCGCGTGCAGGCGCAGTCCGAGGAGGGCCCGCGGCTCGGGATGCGCCCGAGGCTCGGCGGGATCGGGGGCGAGCCGTGATGCACGGTGGCGGCGGCGGCCGCGGCAACTTCGACGAGGACGAGATCCTCGGCAAGGCCTACGACGCGCGGCTCATGCGCCGTCTCCTCGGATACCTGCGGCCGTATCGCAGCCTTGTGATCGTCGCCCTTCTGATCATCCTCGGGATCTCCGTCACCGAAGCGGCGCCGCCGGTCCTCGCGAAGTTCATCGTCGACAACGCGATCGCGCCCGCCGTGAACGGTCAGATCGGCACCGATGAGGGGCTCGCGCGCCTCGCGCCGCTCGGTATCGCGTATATCGCGGTCCTCCTCCTGGGCTCGGGCCTGCGATACGGGCAGACGATGCTCGCGAGCTACGTCGGGCAGAGAGCCATGTACGACCTCCGCGTCCAGCTCTTTGCGCACCTGCAGAGCCTCTCGCTGACGTTCTTCGACCGGAACCCTGTCGGACGGCTCATGACGCGGATCACCAACGACATCGACGCGCTCACCGACATGGTCACGCAGGGGGTCGTCGCGATCTTTGGGGACGTCGTGGTCATCGGCACGATCGCGATCGTGCTGCTGGTGCTCGACTTCCGTCTCGCGCTCGTCACCTTCGCCGCGCTTCCCCTGCTGATCTGGCTGACGATGTACTTCCGGCGGATCATGCGCGACTCGTTCCGGTCGATCAGGATCCGGCTCGCTCGGATCAACGCCTATCTCAACGAGAACCTCTCGGGGATGGCGATCGTGCAGCTCTTCACCCGCGAGCGCGTGTCCTTTCGCCAGTTCGACAATCTGAACACGGATCTGCTGGACGCGAACCGCGGTCAGATCCGGGCGATGTCCATGTTCTTCCCGGCCGTCGGTTTCACGCGCGCCGCCACGAGCGCCGCGTTGTTCGTCGCGGGCGGCTTTTGGATCCTCAAAGGAGAGATGACGATCGGGACGCTTCTCGCGTTCTGGCAGCTCGTCGACCGGTTCTTCCAGCCGATCGGCGATCTTGCGGAGAAGTACAACATCATGCAGGCGGCGATGGCCTCGAGCGAGCGCGTCTTCCGCCTGATGGACACCAAGGCGACGATCGTGGATCCACCGCACCCCCGAGAGCTCGGCCACGTCCGTGGGGAGATCACATTCGAAAATGTGAGCTTCGCGTACAACGAGGGCGACTGGGTCCTCCGCGACGTCAACCTCACGATCTCTGCCGGCGAGAGCGTCGCGATCGTCGGCGCGACCGGGGCGGGGAAGACCTCGATCATCAGCCTCATCTCGCGCTTCTACGACGTGCAGAAGGGCCGGATCCTGCTGGACGGCGTCGACATCCGCGAGCTCCGCCAGCGCGACGTTCGCCGGCACGTGGGCGTCGTGCTGCAGGACCCCTTCATCTTCGCGGGGACGATCGCGTCGAACATCCGCCTCAACAACGAGGCGATCGGCGACGAGCAGGTGCGGGCCGCGGCGCGGTTCGTCAACGCCGACAAGTTCATCGAGCGGCTTCCGGAGGGCTACGAGACCGTCGTGACCGAGCGCGGCTCGACGCTCTCGGTGGGACAGAAGCAGCTGCTCGCCTTCGCGCGGGCGATCGCGTTCAACCCCGAGATCCTGCTGGTCCTCGACGAAGCCACGAGCTCGGTGGACACCGAGACGGAGCATCTCATCCAGGATGCGCTCGCGAAGCTCATGGTGGGCCGGACCTCGATCATCATCGCGCACCGTCTCTCGACCATCCAGAACGTGGACCGGATCATCGTGCTGCACAAGGGCCGCGTGGTCGAGATGGGTACGCATCGCGACCTGCTGTCGCAGCGTGGCGTCTACCACCGCCTCTACGAGCTGCAGTACCGCGCGCACGAGGCCGAGTCGCCCATGAAATCGGTTTGAGGTCGCGGCGCGCTGTCCAGCGAACACTCGATCGTCATCGAGACAGAACGACTGCGGCTCCGGCGGTGGCGCGATAGTGACCTCACCGCGCTGGCCCGCTGGAACGCGGACCCCCGATTCATGCGCCACATGGCCCGCGGTCCGCTCACCTTGGAGGAGAGTGCCGCGGCGCTCGCCCGCTATCAGCGGCACTGGGACGAGCACGGTTTTGGTCTTCTGGCCGTCGAGGAACGGACGTCGGGAAGGCTGATAGGGCGCGCCGGGCCGCAGTTTCATCGGCTGTGGCGGACGGATCCTGAGGTTGGATGGGGATTCGACCCGGACTATTGGGGGAAGGGCCTGGCGACCGAGGCGGGAGCAGCCTCTTTGAAATGGGCTTTCGGGGATCTCGACCTTGCTCGCCTCGTCAGCATCGCGACTCCCGACAACCTCGCGTCGCGCCGCATCATGGAGAAGCTCGGCTTCAGGTTCGTCGAGGAAATATTCGATCCGACCCTTGGCGTCACAGTCATGTTGCATGTGCTGGAACGGGGCGACGAGTACCGCGTTAGCGAGGCGGGCCCAAGGATTTGACAGCTCGGACGCTCACGCGGCGAGACTTCATCGCGCGCCTCGCCGCGCTCGCGGCGGCGTCGCAGCTTGGCGGATGCATCCCGCAGGCGGCACCCACGAAGTTCGAGAAGGACCCCTTCACGCTCGGCGTCGCTTCTGGAGATCCGCTTCCCGATGGCATCGTCCTGTGGACGCGTCTCGCTCCCGATTCGCTTCGCGGCGGTGGGATGCCGCAATCGGCCGTCGATGTCGAATTTCTGGTGGCCCGCGATGAGGCCATGAAGGACGTCGTGCGATCCGGGACGACCAGCGCGCTTCCCGAGCTCGCGCATTCGGTGCACGCGGAGGTGGCGGGGCTCGAGCCTGACCGGATGTACTGGTACCGCTTCCGGGCAGGTGGCGCGGAGAGTCCTATCGGGCGGACGCGCACGGCGCCAGCCGGGGACTCGTCGCCGCGAACGTTCCGATTCGCCTTCGCATCGTGCCAGAACTACACGCAGGGCTACTACACGGCTCACGCGAATCTCGCGCGCGAAGATCTCGACGCCGTCGTTTTCCTCGGTGATTACATCTACGAGGGAACCGCACGCGGGAACGTCGTGCGCGATTACGCGAGGACCGGCTGGGGCTTCACGCTCGCCGACTACCGGGATCGCTACGCGCAGTACAAGACCGATCCTGATCTGCGGGCTGCGCACGCGGCATTTCCCTGGATCGTCACCTGGGACGATCACGAGGTGGAGAACAACTACGCGGGCGGGATCCCCAAGGACGATCTGCACAAAGCGGCGCTGCTCCAGCGTGCCGTCGCGTACCAGGCGTTCTACGAGCACATGCCGCTCCGCGGACCGCGCCCGCAGGGTCCGGACCTTCAGCTCTACCGGTCATTGTCGTTCGGCGACCTCGCGACGTTCTACGTCCTGGACACGCGGCAATACCGCTCGCCTGAGGTCGCGCTCTGCCGCGAGCAGGACGAGACACCGTCCGGGTATTGCCCTGCGAGTCTCGACCCGGGGCGCACGATGCTCGGCGCTGAGCAGCGCGGCTGGCTCCTGGGCGGGCTGGGCGGGTCGCGCGCGCTGTGGAACATCGTCGCCCAGTCGGTCCGCTTCGGCCAGCAGGATTCCAACCCCGACCCTGCGAAAAGGACGTTCGATGGCGTGGACAACTGGATGGGGTATGTCGCCGACCGGCAGGCGATCCTCGAACAGTTCGCTCGGACGAGAAATCCGGTCGTGATCTCGGGCGACAGTCACGTGAACTTCGTCTACGACCTCAAGCGCGACCCCAGCGATCGCTCGTCCGCGACCGTCGGCACCGAGCTCCTCGGCACGTCCATCAGCTCCGAGGGCGATCCCGTCCAGCCGGCGACGCAGTTCGATCCCTCGGTGAAGAACCCGCAGCTGCGGTTCTTCGACAATCATCGCGGCTATGTCCGCTGCACGATCGACCGCGCGCGCATGACCGCGGACTTCCGCGCGGTCTCCACCGTTCTGCGCCCAACGGCCACCGTGAGCACGACAGCGTCGTTCGCGATCGACGACGGCAAGCCGGGCGCGCGACGAGGTTGAGCTCGCTCCCCGCCGCCGATGCGCTCGCGATCGGTGTCGAGGCGGCACGCGCCGCCGGAGCCGTCCTCGTCGAGCGCTTCGGCGGTCCGGTCTCCGGGCTGCGGAGCAAGAGCAGCGCGACCGACCTGGTCTCGGAGGCCGACGAGCGCGCCGAGCACACGATCGTCGGTTACCTGCGAGCCCGGCGTCCCGATGACGGGATCATCGCTGAGGAGGGATCGGAAGCCAGCGGCCGGACTGGCCTGCGCTGGTATGTCGACCCGCTCGACGGCACGATCAACTTCCTCTACGGGATCCCGCACTGGTGCGTCGCGATCTGCTGCGCCGACGCGCAGGGCCCGCTCGCGGCGGCGATCTACGACCCGCTACGCGACGAGCTTTTCAGCGGGATGCGCGGCGCCGGCGCATGGCTGAACGACGTCCCACTACGCGCGAACGGAAAGAACGATCTCGCGAGCGCGCTGGTCGGAACGGGGTTCGCCTACATCGCGTCGTCGCGGCGCATGCAGGGCAGGATCCTCGCGAGCGTGATCGGTGAGGTGCGCGACATTCGACGGAACGGCTCGGCCTCGCTCGACCTTGCTTGGACCGCGGCCGGGCGCTTCGATGCCTATTTCGAGTCTGTCGACCAGCCATGGGACTGGATGGCAGGGACGCTGCTCGTGCGCGAAGCGGGTGGGCGCGTCACCGAGTTGACCCCCGCGGATCCAGCGCTGCCGCGCATCATCGCGAGCGCGCCGGCTATCCACGACGCGCTCAATCGATTGCTCGAACGGGCCGTGCACAAGGCCCAGAACTCAATAGACTGAGACTGATGGCGATCGACGAGAAGGTTCCCGCAAGGCCGATCGATTTCGAAGAGGACGTGATCCAGAGGCGCCCGATCACTACGCAGGTCGGCCTCGGGACGCCGGACGAGGTGGCCCCGACCGCGGGGGCCCTGGCGAATGACGACAACATCGTGTTCACGACGGTGAGCAACCTTGTTGCCTGGGCGCGGTCGCGCAGCCCGTGGCCGCTTGGCTACGGCCTGGCCTGCTGCGCGATCGAGATGATGGCGGCGTCGATGTCGCACCACGACACCGCGCGCTTCGGCATGGAGGTCTTTCGCTCCAGCCCGCGGCAGGCGGACGTGATGATCGTCGCAGGAACGGTGACCCACAAGATGGCGCCGCGCCTGCGCCGGCTGTACGAGCAGATGCCCGAGCCGAAGTGGGTCATCGCCATGGGCAACTGCGCGTCGTCCGGCGGCGAGTTCTGGGACAGCTACGCCACGCTGCAGGGCGTGGACACCATCGTCCCGGTCGACGTCTATGTCCCGGGCTGTCCTCCGCGGCCCGAGGCGCTCATCGAGGGCCTCCTCCGGCTCCGCGAAAAGATCTCCCGAGGCGGCTAGGCGATAGCCACCACCGACAGCGAGCTTCGAAAGGCCCAGGAGGGCGCGCAGGTCGACCTGCCGACCGTCGACACGGGCGAGGGAGAGGTCGAAGAGCTCATCCTCAACCTCGGACCGCAGCACCCATCGACGCACGGCGTGCTGCGCCTGGTCCTGCGGCTCGCCGGTGAAAAGATCGTCGAGTGCACGCCCGTCATGGGGTACCTGCACCGCGGCCTCGAGAAGATCTTCGAGTGGCGGACCTATCACCAGGGGATCCGCTACGCCGACCAGGCCGATTACGTCTCGAACATGCTGAACGAGCATGCGTACGCCGGCGCGATGGAGGCGATCGCCGATATCGACATCCCGCGACGCGCCGAGTTCATCCGCGTGATCGTCGACGAGATGAGCCGCTGCGCCTCGCATCTGGTCTGGCTCGGCACGTACGGACTCGACGTCGGTGCGACCACGCCGGTGCTGTGGTGCTTCCGCGACCGCGAGGAGATCCTCGACATGCTCGAGGAGCTCTGCGGCTCGCGGATGAACTTCAACTACTACCGGCCGGGCGGTGTCCTGTACGACCTGCCCCTCGGGTGGGTATCGAAGCTCTCGCGCTTTCTCGACCGCTTCGAGAACGACATCCAGCAGGATTACGTGACGATCCTCGACCAGAACGAGATCTTCCTCGAGCGCACCGTCGGCGTCGGGACGATCCCGGCGGACGTCGCCAAGGCGTACGGCCTGACGGGACCGATGCTCCGCGCGTCGGGAGTGGACTGGGATCTCCGCCGCGATCGGCCGTACTCGATCTATCCCGAGCTGAGGAGCCTGAAGCCGGTGGTCTACGCCGAGGGAGATGCCTACGCGCGCTATCGCGTTCGGCTCGGCGAGATGCGTCTTGCGATCCAGATCCTGCGCGAGTGCATCGGGCGAGGTCGGGATCTACATGATCAGCGACGGCCGAAGCCCCAATCCGTTCCGCGCGAAGATGCGCGGGCCGTCGTTCGTGAACCTGCAGATCCTCCCCTGGTTGCTTGAGGGGAGATTGGTCGCGGATGCGGTGGCGATCTTGGGATCGATCGACATCGTGCTCGGGGACGTGGATCGATGAGCGCGAAGCTTGCGCCGCGATCGACCGAGAGCCCCGCGGGGACCGAGCGCTAAGAGATGTTCGGGATCATCGCCGGCATGCTCCGGACGCTCGATCATCTCGTGCGTCCGCGGGTCGTCACGCGCAAATATCCGTACGAGAAGCGCGAGCTGCCGGAGCGTTCGCGCGGGCTCATCGCGCTGCTCCTCGAGCCGGAAACGAGCATCTTCAAGTGCGAGTCGTGTCTCATGTGCGAGAAGGCGTGCCCCCCGAGGGCGATCTCCATCTCGTACCGCTTTCGCGACGGCTTCCGCAAGCGCCCACCTCTCGCGCCCCGCTCGTCCTATTACCGGATCCGCATGGTGCAGACCGCTCCGTATGGCGATCGCCGGCCGATGTCGACCGTGGTGACGACGATCCCGGCCGAGGAGGAAGAGCGCCTCGATCTCGCACCGGTCCGGCGCATCCTGAAGGAGACACCGGAAGGGGCCGACCGGCTGACGCGCGTGCTCTATGCGACGAACGAGGCGTACGGCTACCTGCCGTGGACCGCGGCCGAGCTCATCGCCGCGGACTTCGGAAAGACGATGACCGATCTGTACACGACCGCCTCGCTGCTCGCGAACTTCCGCGGCGCCCCCGAAGGGGCGGGAACGGCCATCCCGCGCGGCGGCCGGCGCTACACCGGGAACCTCGGGATCGCGGGCGCATGGCCCCAGGCGTCGCCGCCTCCTGCGCACGATGCGTTGCACGAGGACGAGGTCCATCACGTCCTCGGGCCAACCTATGCCCGCTAGCACCGCGCCTCGACTCCTCGAAAGTCAGGCCGCGGGCGCGCTCGAGCGCGCCCGGTCGCTCGATGTCGAGGAGCTCTTTCAGATCATCGAGCGCAGCGGTCTTCGCGGTAGAGGCGGGGCCGGCTATCCCCTCGTCGAGAAGCTGCGGGCCGTGCGGCGCAACGCCGCTGACGGGCCGGCGTACCTGGTCGCGAACGGCTACGACGCCGACCGTGGCAGCCTGCTCGCCCAGACCCTGCTGATACGTAACGCGGCCGCGGTGATCCGCGGCATCGCGATCGCCGCGCGAGCGGTCGGCGCGACGGAGGCGTTCCTCTACCTGCAT
>VBGS01000247.1 GCA_005889445.1 Chloroflexota bacterium | reverse complement strand
GCCGAGATGGCCGACAGGGAGGCAGCGCATCCCCGCAGCGAGCCCGCATCCCGCCTGGCGCGCGGGGATGATCGCGGTGCGGAACCCGAGCTGGCGCGCCTCGAGCAGCCGCTGCTCGAGCCGGCGGACCTGGCGCACCTCGCCGCCGAGGCCGAGCTCACCGATCACCACCGAGCCTGGAGGCGGGCAGAGCTCGCGCGCCGCGGCGGCGACGGCGAGGGTCACCGCGAGGTCGGCGGCGGGCTCGGCGAGGCGCACCCCGCCGACCGCGTTGACGAAGACGTCGGCCTGGCCGAGGAGGATCCGCGCGCGCTTCTCGAGCACGGCGGCGAGGAGGTGGAGGCGGGAGAGGTCGAAGCCGGAGGCGCTGTGGCGGGGAAGCCCGAAGCGCGTCGGCGCCACCAGCGCCTGGACCTCGACGGCGAGCGGGCGCGAGCCCTCGCAGGTGACGGTGAGCACGTTCCCGGGCACCGCGAGGGTGGTCTCGTCGAGGAAGGCGCGCCCCGGCGCGGTCTCCTCACGCATCCCGTCGTCGTCGAGCACGAACACCCCGAGCTCGTCGGTGGCGCCGAAGCGATTCTTGATCCCGCGGAGCAGGCGGTGATCGCCGTGGCGCTCGCCCTCGAGGTAGAGGACCACGTCGACCATGTGCTCGAGGGTGCGCGGTCCGGCGATCGCGCCGTCCTTGGTGACGTGGCCGATGAGCAGGATCGGCACGCCGGTCTGCTTCGCGCAGACGAGCAGCCGGTGGACCGCGCCGCGCACCTGGGCGATGCTCCCGGGCATCCCCGGCTGGCCGGTGTCGTGGAGGGTCTGGACGGAGTCGACGATCGCCAGCGGCGGCCGCAGCTCCTCGATGGCGCCGAGGACCGCGTCGAGGTCGGTCTCGGCAACGACCGCCACCTCGCGACCGACGCAGCCCAGGCGGCGGGCGCGCATCGCCACCTGGGCCGCCGACTCCTCCCCCGCGCAGTAGAGGGCGGGCCCGGACTCGCGGCCGCAGCGGCCGGCGAGCTGGAGCGCGAGGGTCGACTTCCCGATCCCGGGGTCGCCGCCGAGGAGGACGAGGCAGCCGGGGACGAAGCCGCCGCCGAGGACGCGGTCGCACTCCCCGATGCCGGTCGGGTGCCAGACCAGCGACGCCGAGGGCACCTCGCCGACGAGCACCGGCGCCGGCGCCGGCGCCGTGGACCGGCGCGCGGGTCGGGTCTCACGCTCCTCGACGAGGCTGTTCCACTGGCCGCAGGTGGGGCAGCGACCCTGCCACTTCGGGGCCACCGCGCCGCACTCGGCGCAGACGTGGCGGACGCGTGCGGGGCGGGCGGCGGGAGACGGGGACGCGGTCATGGGGGCAGGGTAGCGAACATCTGTGCGCAACGTCAAGGTGGTTTTGCCAGCGCACAAACCCGAGTCCGAGGACGAGCTCAGGGCCCCTGGCGCCTCCGCGGCCTGGTCCGGGAGGTCCGTCCCCCGGAGCTCCGGCCGTTGCCCGACGGGCTCACGCCCGAGGCGGGCGCGTCGTCGATCCGCCGGCGCAGCTCCACCAGCCGGTCGCGCAGCTCCGCCGCGGTCTCGAACTCGAGGTCGCGGGCGGCACGCTTCATCTCCCGCTCGACGTCCCGCGCGATGCGGAGCAGCTCGTCGGGGGGCAGTCCGGCCGACTCCTGGAAGGCCGCGGCGCGGCTCGCCTGCTCCTCGCGCCCCCGCTCGAGCTGGTAGACGGCCTTGACGATCGTCTGCGGGGTGATCCCGTTCTCGACGTTGTGCGCGGTCTGGATGCGACGGCGGCGGTCGGTCTCGTCGAGCGCCTGGCGCATCGCGTCGGACTCGGCGTCCGCGTACATGATCACCCGGCCGTTCAGGTTGCGCGCGGCCCGGCCGATCGTCTGGATCAGCGAGCGGTAGCCGCGGAGGTAGCCCTCCTTGTCGGCGTCGAGGATGGCGATGAAGGACACCTCGGGGAGGTCGAGCCCCTCGCGGAGGAGGTTGATGCCGACGAGGACGTCGAAGACCCCGAGCCGGAGGTTCTTCTTCGTCAGCGTGGTGACGAGCACGCGCTCGTGACGCTCGGCACGCACCCGGATCTCCTCGAGCAGGTCGTCGACCCGGCCCTTGGACGGCTTGATCACGATCTCGGGGTCGATGAGCCCGGTGGGACGGATGATCTGCTCGACGGTGCGCTCCGACCGCTGGGTCTCGTAGGGGCCGGGGGTGGCGCTCGCGTAGATGAGCTGACCCACCATCGCGTCCCACTCCTCGAAGGTGAGCGGCCGGTTGTCGAGCGCCGAGGGCAGCCGGAACCCGTACTCCACCAGGGGGATCTTCCGCGAGCGGTCGCCGCCGAACATGCCCCCGATCTGGGGGACCGCGACGTGGGACTCGTCGACGATCACCAGCGCGTCCTCGGGGAGGTAGTCGAGCAGGCAGTGGGGACGCTCGCCCTCGGCGCGGCCGCTGAGGTGGCGGCTGTAGTTCTCGACGCCGGCGCAGCTGCCGGTCTCGCGGAGCATCTCCATGTCGAAGTTGGTGCGCTGGGTGAGGCGCTGCGCCTCGAGCAGCCGGCCCCGGTCGTCGAGCTCGCGAACGCGTTCGGCCAGCTCCGCCTCGATCCGCTGCAGGGCAAGCTTCAGCTGCTCGCGCGGGGTCACGTATTGGGTCGCGGGGAAGACGGTGAGCTGGTCGCGGACGGCGAGGATCTCCCCGGTGAGGGGGTCGAAGTCGCGGATCGACTCGACGTCGTCGCCGAAGAACTCGACCCGGACCGCGAGGTCCTCGTATGCGGGCTGCACCTCGAGGGTGTCGCCGCGGACCCGGAACTTGCCGCGCGTCAGATCGCTGTTGGTGCGCTCGTACTGGACATCGACGAGATGCCGGAGGACCGTGTCTCGCCGCACCCGCTCGCCCTTGTTCAGGCGAACGGTCACCGCGCCGTAGTCGACCGGCGCGCCGAGACCGTAGATGCACGAGACCGATGCGACGATGACGACATCGCGGCGCTCGAAGAGCGACCTCGTCGCGGCATGTCGCATCTTGTCGATCTCTTCGTTCCGGGAGCTGTCCTTCTCGATGTAGACATCGCTCCGCGGGATGTACGCCTCGGGCTGGTAGTAGTCGTAATAGGAGACGAAGTACTGGACCGCGTTTTCGGGGAAGAACTCCTTGAACTCCCCGTAGAGCTGCGCGGCAAGGGTCTTGTTGTGCGCGAGGACGAGCGCCGGCCGTCCGGCTTCGGCGATGACCTTCGCCATCGTCACGGTCTTGCCGGAGCCGGTGACGCCGCGGAGCGTTACATGGCGTTCGCCTGCGGTC
>VBGS01000053.1 GCA_005889445.1 Chloroflexota bacterium | reverse complement strand
TTGCGAACCACGAGCAGTACCCGTACCGCGTCGGTGTCCCCGAGAGCACGGGCCTGTTGGTGTACGACCTCAAGGATCCCGCCGAGCCGCGGCGCGTGGGGTTCCTCCACATCGACGGCCTGGGGGTGCACCGCATCTGGTTCGTCGGCGGCAGATACGCGTACGCCTCAGCCCGTGAGACGGGGTACCGAAATCGGATCCTGATCGTTGTCGATCTCGCGGACCCGTCGCGTCCGCGCCTCGCCTCGCGCTGGTGGTGGCCCGGGCAGCACGATGCCGACGGCGAGGACCTGGCGGCCGACAGCGATCTCGGCGCGCACCACGTCATCGTTCACGGCGACCGCGCGTACGGCGGCTACTTCGACGCGGGCGTGGTGGTGTACTCGGTCAAAGATGACGGCGCGCTCGATCTCATCGGCTCGCTGTCCTGGGCCGACCGATCGGGGGGGCATCCGCACACGCACACCGCGCTGCCGCTCGGGGACCGAAAGCTGCTCGTCGTCACGGACGAAGCCATCGAGCCCGACTGCGAAGGCGCGCGCAAGGATATTCACCTCGTGGATGTTTCGGACGAGACCGCGCCGCGAGAGATCTCGCGATTCCCCGTGCCCGTCGGCGACTACTGCTCGCGCGGACTCCGCTTCGGTCCGCACAATCTCCATGAGAACCGGCCGGGCACGTTCTCGAGCGACCGCATTGTCTTCGCGACGTACTTCAACGCCGGACTGCGGGTGTACGACACGACGGATCCGCTTCATCCGGCCGAGATCGCCTCGTACGTGCCGGAGCCGCCCGCCGGTCAGCGGGCCATCCAATTCAACGACGTGCTCGTCGGCGAGGATGGCCTCATCTTCGTCACCGATCGGCTCCGTGGAGGCCTGTACATCCTCCGACGGGTCTGAGGCACAATCGACGCGTGGCGCGCATCAGCTACGTCGACGTCGACGAGCTCGACGACGCCGAGCTGCGCGAATACATGGAGCATGCGCGGCGCTTCGGGACGCCACGCCCTGAGACGCAGGCGATCCGTTCGCACGTTCCCGCGGTTGCCCGCGCGTTCTCCCGCGCGTGGGACCGGATCTTCCGGAACGGCGTCCTCGAGCATTCCCTCAAGGAGCTGTGCCGCGTGTACGTGTCACAGACCATCGAGTGCAACTACTGAGGGTCGCAGCGGTCTCTCCGGGGCGGAGAGCAGGGGCTGACCGAGGCTGATTACAGGGAGCTCCTGAACTTCGAGCGGTCCGACCGTTTCACCGCGCGCCAAAAGGCCGCGCTCCTCTACACGAGCATGCTGGTCTGGGACCCTGAGGGCGCCGACGATCGCGTTTGGGCGATGCTCCGTGAACAGCTCACGGACCCTGAGATCGTCGAGCTTGGATCGTTCATCGCGGTGACCTACGGCCAGCAGCGCGTCATCAAGACCTGGGGCGTCGGCCACGGCGAGCTGCGTTAGTGGGGCGGCTCGGGGCGACCGCCGCTGAGGTCCGCGCGCTCGTGCCGGAGGCGCTCGCGAGCTGGCGCTACATCCAGGAGAACGTGATCGAGCGAGGTGTCGCCGATCAGCGCATCAAGGATCTCTGTTACCGGTATCTTGCGAGCGATCCCGAGGTGACGGATCTCGCCCGCTGGAGCGACCCGGAGCGGGCGGCTCTCGAATGGGCCGACGCGATCGCGTACGACTCGGATCGCGCCGGCGATGAGCTCTGGGCGCGCCTGCATGCGTGCTTCAGTGAGGCCGAGCTCGTCGATCTCGGATGCGCGATCGGTTTCGAGCTCGGTCAGCAGCACTGGCGGCGGACGGTCGGCCTGGCCGCGCGCGATTAGCCCCGGTGCGCTATTCGGCGGCCTTCTTTGGAGCGCGTTTACGTGGCGTCGCACTCTTCGCGCGCTTGGGCTTCGCGGGCTTGTCGTCGACCGGCTCGGTCGGCACCGCACTCTCCGGTTCGCTGCTGGCACTCGCCGTCGGCGATTCCATGTCTGCGGTCTCGGCTGCCCCGGCGAGCTGATCGGTCTCGTCCGTCCCGCCCTCCGGAGCCTCAGCCGGCTCGGGCGGCTCGAGCTCCCCGTTCTTCGGCTCGGGAACTGCGGGTCGCGGGGTGCGCGTCTGCGCCGGAGGCACGTCGCGGCGGCGCTGCCGCAGCGCTTCGTAGAGCATCACCGTGCCGGCGGCCGCCGCGTTGAGCGAGGCGACCTGACCTTCCATCGGGATGCGCACGACCTGATCGCACCCCTCGAGCACGAGTCGCCGAATTCCCTCTCCCTCTCCACCGATCACGACCGCGGTCGGCCCGCGGTAGTCGACCTCGTCGTACAGAAGATCGCCGCTCTCGTCCGCGCCGACGACCCAGAGGCCCTTCTCTTTCAGAGCGTCGATCGCCTGCCGCAGATTTGCGACGTCCGCGATCAGCAGGTGCTCGCTCGCGCCCGCGCTCGTCTTCGCGACCGCCGGACTCACGCCGACGGCGCGGTGATGCGGGATCACCACTCCATCGACACCGGCGCCTTCCGCCGAACGGAGCACCACGCCGAAGTTCTGCGGATCCTGCAGCGAGTCGAGGACCAGGACGAGCGCCGGATCCGAAAGCGTGTCGAGATGGAGGAGCAGCTCATCGAGCTCGACGCCCGACTTGCCCTCGACGATCGCGACGACACCCTGGTGGTTCTCGACCGGGGAGAGCCGCGCGATCTCCATCTTGTCGATGTAGCGAACGAAAATGCGCCGCGTCTGCGCCTCGGTGATGAGCTCATTGACCGCACCGGTGCGGAGGCTCCGGTCCTCGGAGACGTACAGCCGGCGAACGTTGCGACCGGCACGGATCGCCTCGAGGATCGCGTGCGGCCCGGCGATCGGCTCGCCGGTGGGCGCGTGCGACGGTGCGGTCGTGCGCACGCCAGATGTGACGCGGCGGACCTGCTCGGCGTAGCCCTGCTGGCCGCCACGCGGACCGCGGCCCCAGCCGCCGGGGCGCTGGCCTTGTCCCGGTCCGCGCCAGCCCTGTCCACCGCGCTGGCGCTGCGCCTGCCGGCGCTCGTATGCGCCGAGCTCGCGGGCTTGCTCGCTGTCCTCTCGCGGTGCGAATTGCTGCTGCGGACGGAACGGCTGCGCTCCGAACTGCGGGCGCTGCCCGCCGAACTGCGGGCGAGGTCCCGCGAAGGGCGGACGCGGTCCGCCAAATCCGCCGCCACCGCCTCGGCCGCGACGGCCCCGTCGACCGCGGCGGCGATTGGCGTCGGCATCGGCCGGGAACTGCGGCTGCGAGGCCTGCGGCGCTCCCTGATTCGCTCCCGGATTCGCGTCGGCGCGTGGAGGCGGTGGTGCCTCAGGCTCTGGGTCGGTGCGCTCTGATTCGTCCATGGTCATGCTCCTTTGCGACCGACGCGCTCCCAGCGCGTCCCGTCCTTGGTGTCTTTCACTTGAATGCCGTACCGCTCGAGCAGTTCCTTGCGAAGCTCGTCGCTCTTTGCGTAGTCGCCGCTCCTCCGCGCTCCCTCACGCTGGTCGAAGAGCGCGCGCTCGTCCGCGGCCAGCTCGTCTGTCGTCGCCGCCGCATCCCTGAGCGAGAGGCCGAGGACGCGGTCCATGTCGAAGAGCATCCAGAGCGCGCGCTCCTGCTCGTCGGTGTCGGATATCGCGGCGAGGGCGAGCGCCTTCTCGGCCGCGGCGAGCGCCTTCGGTGTATTGACGTCGTCCGCGAGGGCCGCGCGGAACTCGGACGTGATGGCGTGCTCGCCCTCCGGCTCCGCGACCCGCCCCTTTGTCGCGGCATACGCGGCGCCGATCGTCCGCCGCCAACGCTCGAGCCTCGATTGCGCCGCATTCATGCCTTCGCGGGTGAAGTCGAGCCCGGTGCGGTAGCCCGCGCCGAGGGCGAGCAGCCTGAAGGCGAGTGGGTCGTAGCCCCACGCAACCACGTCGTCGAGCGTGAGGAACCCGCCTTTCGATTTCGCCATCTTCTCGCTGTCGACTCGCAGGAACCGCACGTGCACCCAATAGCGGACGAACGGTTTGCCCGTCGCCGCCTCCGACTGCGCGATCTCACACTCGTGATGCGGAAAGAGGTGATCCTCGCCACCGGAGTGCAGATCAAATGTCTCGCCCAGGTATTTCATCGACATCGCGGAGCACTCGATGTGCCACCCCGGATTCCCGCGACCCCATGGAGAGTCCCACTGCTGGAGATCGCCGGCCTTCGCTCGACGCCAGAGCGCGAAGTCGTTCGGGTGCCGCTTGTTCTCGTTCACCTCGACGCGGGCACCGGCGATCCGCTGATCGGGCGCCTCGGCGTTGAGCCGGGTTCCGTACCCGGGGAACGTCGTCACGTCGAAGTAGACCCCGTCTGCGGCGACATACGCGTTCCCCTTGGCGATGAGACGCTCGATGAGCGCGATCATCTCGGGGATGTGGTCCGTCGCCTTCGGGACCACCTGGGGGTCGAGGATGTTGAGGCGGTGGCGGTCCGCCATGAAGAGGCGCGTGTACGCGTCCGCGATCTGGAGCGGCGTCTTGCCGGCGCGCTCGGCGCCGATGGCCATCTTGTCGACGCCCGCGTCCGCATCGTCGACGATGTGGCCGACGTCGGTGATGTTCATGACCTGCTTCACGCCCAGGTCGAAGTACTCCAGCGTCCGCCGGAGCACGTCCACGACGACGTAGCTGTACAGGTTCCCGATGTGCTGCCGGTCGTAGACCGTCGGACCGCAGTTGTACATGCCGACCCGGCCGCGCTCGAGCGGCTCGAACGGCCGCACCGAACGCGTCGCGCTGTCGTACAAACGGATCGCTGGGAGGTCGGCTCGCTGTATGTCGTTTCTCCTGGGCGCCACGCGGGCGCTACTTGGTCGCGAGTGCCACCGCGATCGCGGCGATCGCATCGCCCGCGCCGATCGCGCCCACACCGTCGTTCGTCTTGGCCTTGACGCTCACGCTCTCCGGCGCGATGGCCAGACCAGCCGCGATCGCGCGCCGCATCGCCGGGAGGTGCTCGCCCATGCGCGGCGCCTCGGCGACGACCGTCGCGTCGATCGATACGACGCTGTAGCCCGCCTCGCGGACCTTCGACCCGATCTGGCGCAGCAGCCGAGCGCTGTCCGCACCGGCGAGACGCGGGTCGTCGCTCGGGAAATGCGATCCAAGATCGCCGAGACCGGTCGCTCCGAGGATCGCGTCCATGACCGCATGGAGGAGGACGTCGCCGTCGGAGTGACCTACGAGCCCGGTCGGATGCTCGATCGCTACGCCGCCTACGACCAGACGGCGACCCGCCGCGAGACGATGAATATCGTACCCGAGCCCGACCCGGGAGGTCGCCGTCACCGCGGCTCGAGCGCGGGGATGCCGACGAGGCCCTTGGCGACGAGCTCGCGGGCGTAGGCGAGGTCCTCCGTCGTCGTGATCTTCAGGTTTCTGGCCTCCCCGAGGATCATCCGGACGGGAAACCCCGCCGCGCGTACGGCAGCGGCGTCGTCGCTGAAGGAGCGGTCGCCGGCCGTCACCCGCGCGCGCTCGAGCAGCTCGCGACGGAAGGCCTGCGGTGTCTGCGCCGACCACAGCCCCTCGCGCGAGATCTCCTCGACCGCGACGCCGGCCTCGTCCGCGCGTCGCACCGTGTCGGCGAGCGGCAGCCCCGCGACGGCGCTGCCCTCGTGACGCGCGATCTCGACGCAGCGCGCGAAGAGCGATGGCGGCGCGAAGGGCCGCGCGCTGTCGTGGATGGCGATCACATCAGCGTCCTGCGCAGCGGCGAGCGCAGCCCAGGTGGAGTGGGTCCTGGTCTCGCCTCCCGCCACGACGGTCGTGCCGGGCGCCGCTGCGCGCGCGATCGCTTCGATCGGGCCGCGCGGCCGGTCGTGTCGGGTCACGATGACGATGCGGTCGAAGGCTCCGGATGCCCGGGCCGCGGCGATCGACCACGCGAGCACCGGCTGGCCGCCGAGGTCGGCGCCCACCTTGTCGACACCCGCACGTGTCGACGCACCCGCCGCGAGGATGGCGCAGACCGCGCCCCTCATCTATCGATCGATTGCGCGCGGGCGCCGCGGCTCCGCAAGCTCGCCCTTCGGCTGCGCGAAGATCATCCGACCGCCGACGGTCTGCAGCACGCGCATGACGCCGACCGCGAGCTCGTTGCCGAGATGGCGAGCGCCGTTCTCGATCACGACCATCGTCCCATCCTCGAGATAGCCGACGCCCTGTCCTTGTTCCTTCCCTTCCTGGATCACTCGCACGGTGATCTCCTCGCCGGGAAGGACGACCGGGCGAACGGCCTTGGCGAGGTCGTTCATGTTCAGGACGGTGATTCCCTGAAGCTCCGCGACGCGATTGAGGCCGTAGTCGTTCGTCATGATCGGAATACCCAGCGCCTGCGCGAGGGTGACGAGCTTGCCGTCGGCGCCGGCTCCGGTCGGGTCGTCATCGGAGAGCTCGACCTTCACGGTGGCTTCCTTCTGCATCTTCGCGAGCATCTCGAGCCCGCGACGCCCGCGCTCGCGGCGGGATCCGTCGGACGAGTCCGCGAAGTACTGAAGCTCCGCGAGGACGAATCGGGGAACGATGAGCGTCCCGCGCACGAAGCCGCTCCGGACCACGTCAGCGACACGTCCGTCGATGATCACGGACGTGTCGAGAAGGAGCCGCGCGTCGGTGGTGCGCTCGCGCCCGCGGCCGCGCACCTCCCGAACGAGCTGCGCAAGCTCGTTCCGTTTGACGGCCCCCGCGGTCGCGCCAACCAGCCCGAGGACGACCGCCCCGACGAGCGGGGCGAAGCGACCTACCTCACCTGGAAGGAACGAAAGCGGGAACGCGAGGAAGAGCGCGAGCATGAGCCCGAACCCGCCCCCCAGCGCGCCACCGACGAGATTGCCAGCCGACGTCGCGCGGATCCACGCGACGATGAACCCGGCGGGCTTGACGGTGACGTACGGCGCTCCGAGCCAGCCGAGGATCGCGCACGCCGTCGCGAGAAGAAGAACGACGAGGACCTGATTGCTGACGGGCGTGACCTGGGTGACCTGAAGGAGCGACGCGCCGAGAAAGAAACCAAAGACGAAGCCGATGAGTGCTGCGACAAGACGGATGAACGCCACTCTGACCACTCCTTTCCATGGAACTGCGGCGAGCGCGCGGTCCGGCCGATGAAGATGTGGCCGCCGACCGTGCGCGGGTGCCGGGACCTGAAGAAGAAGAACACGCGAGCAGTCTACGAGGGCGCTGCTAGC
>VBGS01000037.1 GCA_005889445.1 Chloroflexota bacterium | reverse complement strand
AGACAGGGAGGCTTTGTTGTTCCTGGAGGAGATGTGGCGAGCGAGCACGACGCCTGTGCGCTGGTATCGGTGGCGCGGAAGGACGCGCGGCCGACGCATGAGGTGCTGGACCTTGTTCTCCACGGTATGGCGTGCCTGGCGCATCGCTCGGGAACGGTCGATGGCGAAGGCGACGGCGCGGGCGTTCTGACCGACGTCCCGCGCGCGCTCTGGGCGCACCTCCTCGACCACGCTGGCATCGACGGCGACGCGACCCAGCTCGAGCGCTTCGCGGTCGGTCATTTCTTCTACGAGGATCCCTCGGAGGCGAAGATGATCGTCGCGATCCTGGCGCGCCGCGGCGTCGAGACGCTTCTCGTCCGGGACGACACCACCAATGAGGCCGCGCTCGGGCCACGGGGGCGCACCGAAGCGCCGCGGTTCCTCCAGCTCGCGCTGCTGGCTCCGCGCGGCGCCGCCCTCGGGTCGCGCGCGCTGTACGAGGCCGGCGTGGAGATCGAGCGGACGACGCCGGCGACGGTCGTCAGCCTCTCGCGGCACAGCGCCGTCTACAAGCTTCGCGGATCCGGGCATCAGCTCGTGTCGTACTTCGCCGACCTCGGCGATCCACGGTTCGCGACGTCGGTCGCCTTCGGCCACAACCGCTACGCGACGAATACGACGACGAGCTTCACGCGGGTGCAGCCGTTCGCGGCGTTCGCGCACAACGGCGAGATCAACACGATCAGCCGCCTCCGCGAGGAGTCACGTGCGCTCGGCCTGGTGCTTTCGCGGGATGGGAGCGATTCGCAGGACGTGGATGCGGTCATCCGCGGCCTCGTGATCCGGCACGGCCTCACCGCGGTCGAGGCGATCGAGCTGCTGTTCCCGCCGATCGTCAACGAGATGAAGCGCATGAGCGGCGACCTGCAGGACGTGTACGTCCAGGCCCGAGCCGCGATGGGTCCGCTCGCACAGGGTCCCGCCGCGATCCTCGCGCGGATCGGCGACACCTGCGTCTTCGGCGTCGACGCGCTCGGGCTCCGGCCGCTCTGGCATGTCGAGACGCCCGACGAGCACGTCTTCGCGAGCGAGCGCGGGTTCGTGCCGCTCGCGCGGTACGTCACCGATCCGGTCCCGCTCGGACCGGGCGAGCGTGTCGCGCTGCGCCGCGATCATCGTGGCTGGCGCTTCCTCGATCAGGATGCGGTGCGCGAGCGATTCCTGACCGCGCGGCGTCTGCGCGGCGTCTCGCTCGGCGGCCTTCGCACGCGGCTCGACTGCGGGGGTCCGGCCGAGCCGCTCCTCATCGGGGACCCACGCGCGCGGATGAGGCGATTCGAGATCGGGACGCCGCCCGACGAGGTCGACGACGTGTCGGTACGCCGCGAGCGCCAGTTCGCGGCGCTCGGGTTCGAGCCGGACGACCTGAAGATGGCCACCTTCATGATCCAGACGGGCAACGAGCCGATCGGATCGCTCGGATACGACGGCCCGCTCGCCGCGCTCGCCCCGCGCGCGAACCTCGCGGACCATCTCCACGAGACCGTCGCGGTCGTGACGAACCCAGCCATCGATCGCGAGCGCGAGATCGAGCACTTCTCGACGCGTGTGCTCCTCGGTCCGCGTCCCGCTCCGCAGGCGCATGACTCGCGTTCCTGGATCGAGCTAGCGACGCCGATCCTCCTCGGCGGGCACCCGGCGGAGACAGGAGTCCGCAGCGATGATTTCCGCGGGTTGGCGCGCAAGAAGGGCACCTGGCTCCTCGAGGACGTGATCGCGCGTTTCGCGCACGACGGCGTCGCCGCGCCGGTGATCCTCGAGGCCGACCGAGACTGGGAAGAGCATCCCCTCGACGCGCTCGCGCGGCTCGGCGCGGAGTCGGCCCGCGCGGTTCGCGCCGGCTCGCGGCTCGTCCTCGTTCGTGACGATGGCGTGCTTCGCGAGGGCCGCGCGTGGCTCGATCCGTTGCTGGTCGTCGCGGCCGCGCACCGTGCACTGGTCGCGCAGCCCACGCTCCGCCGCGACTGCGCGGTCGTCCTCTCGGCGGGAAGCCTGCGCAACCTCCACGACCTGATGGTCGCGCTCGCACTGGGTGCCGACGCGGTGAATCCCTATCTGCTCCTCGAGTACGCGGTCGCCACGAGCGACCCGGACGCGCTCACCAATCTCATCGAGGCCCTGCGAAAGGGCATCGAGAAGGTGATGTCGACGCTCGGGGTGCACGAGCTCCGCGGCTACGGCCGGCAGCTGTCCGGGGTCGGCCTCGCGCCCGAGCTCGCCCGATTCCTGGGGATCGAGACCTTCTGCGCGAGCGACGACGCCGGGCTCGGCTGGGAGCGGATCGCGGACGAGGGCTTCGCGCGCGCCTCGATGCTGCGCGAGCGCCGCGACGCGCGCATGGAGCCCGCGTTCCGCATCTGGCCCAGAGCGTGGAAGGCCGCGCTTTCGGTCGCCAACGGCGAGGCGTCTTACGTGACCTATGCGGAACGGCTCCGCGAGCTCGAGACGACTCATCCCGTGTCGCTGCGACACCTCATCGACGTGCGTGCCGATCTCGGCGCGGACGTCGACGTCCCGGCTGACACCTCGGCCGGCGAGCACGCGGCTCCGTTCTACATCTCGTCGATGTCGTTCGGCTCGCAGGGCGAGACCGCGTACCGCGCGTACGCCGAGGCGATGGCGCGGCTCGACATGCTCTGCATCAACGGCGAGGGGGGCGAGCTGCCGGACCTCATCGGCCGATACCCGCGCAATCGCGGGCAGCAGATCGCCTCCGGCCGCTTTGGCGTGTCCGCGCTCCTCGCGAATTCCTCGAACTACCTGGAGATCAAGATCGGCCAGGGCGCGAAGCCCGGCGAAGGCGGACACCTCCCGGCGCGCAAGGTGTCGAAGAAGGTGGCGCTCGCGCGCAACGCGCAGCCCGGGGTCGACCTCATCTCGCCGAGCAACAACCACGACATCTACTCCATCGAGGATCTCGCCCAGGTCGTCCACGAGCTCAAGACGGTGAACCCGCGCGCGCGCGTCGCCGTCAAGGTCCCGGTCGTGCCCGACATCGGCGTCATCGCGGTCGGTATCGCGAAATCGGGCGCGGACATCGTCACGCTCTCCGGGTTCGACGGAGGTACCGGCGCCGCGCGCCAGCACGCGCTTCGCCGAGCGGGGCTTCCGGTCGAGATCGGCGTCGCCCAGGCGCATCAGGCTCTGGTGGCGTCGGGACTTCGCGGCCTCGTCGAGATCTGGTGCGACGGCGGTATGAAGAGCGCGCTCGACGTCGCGAAGATGCTCTGCCTTGGCGCGGACCGCGTTGGATTCGGGACGCTCGCCATGGTCGCGATCGGCTGCACGATCTGCCGGGGTTGCCAGCTCGACACCTGTCACGTCGGCATCGCCACGCAGATCGAGTCCGCGGTCGAGGCGACCGAGCGCGGCGTGAAGCGGTTCGAGCCGCGCGAGTTCGAGCGCGCCGTCCTGAACCTCACGCGGTTCTTCGGCGCGCTCCGCGAAGAGCTCGCGCTCATCGCCGCGCGACTCGGCGTCCGCGCGACCAGCGATCTCGTCGGTCGCAGGGACCTGCTCGCGCAGGTACGCGGCCTCGATCGGGTCGACCTGAGCGACCTGGTCGCGCCGGTGGAGTGGACGCCGCCCGGGCGCCGCGAGGTGCGCGTCGTCGCCGGCGCGTTCGCGGAGGAGGCCGAAGGCGAACGGACGCTCCGGTCGAACGACCGCTTCGTCGCGACCGACGCGTCCGGTGAGCTCGCGCGCCTGCGGATCGCGGGCTCGCGCGTGGAGGACATCGCCGCGACGTTCCGCGAGGGTTCGGTCGCGGGGAACGGCTTCGCCGCGTACGCGACCGACGGCGTCGCGCTGACGCTCCGCGGCGGCGCGCAGGATGGGGCGGCCAAGACCGCGCTCGGCGGCGTGGCCGCGGTCCTGAAAGCGCGCAACGCGGATGGTCGGTTCGTCGACGGATCCGTCGGCAAGTGCTTCGCCTACGGCGCGCAGCGCGGGCGCTTCTTCGTTCAAGGCGGGGCCGACGCGCGCGCCGCGATCCGCCTGTCGGGTGCCGAGCTCGTCTTCGGCGGCGATCTTCGTGGCTTCGCGTTCGAGTACATGACCGGTGGCAAGGCCGTCGTCCTCGGCGACCCGGGCCGGTGGATCTGCTCGGGCATGAGCGGTGGTGTGGTGTATCTGCGCCACGATCCGAGTCGCGGTCTCGACGACGCGGGACTGCGCGAACGCTTCGCAAAGGGAGCGAAGGTCCACATGCGGCCGCCGCGAGAGGAGGATCTCGGCGATCTCCGCGCGTTGCTCGACGCCTACGCCGAGGAGCTGCGACAGACCGAACAGCACGAGGCGGCGGAGGCCGTCGGCGAGCTGCTCGCCGACCCTGGCGCGAGCTTCCGCGTCGTGCGCCCAGGGACCGAGATCACCGACCAGACCGTTTCGACCGAGTGATCCCGGACCGGCGGTAGACTTCGGCCCGACACGCCTCGGGGGGAGGATCGCATGCAGGGTCTCCTACGCACGTCGCCGCGACCGCTCGCGCTCCTATTTGTGGTCGCACTTGCCATCTCGGCCTGCACGGGCGCAGGTCAGCCCGGGGGCTCGACCGCCCCATCCGCGGCCGCCGGCGCGCCGGTGGCCGGCGGGATCGTGACGATCCCGATCACCGCCGACCCCACGCTCAACCCCTGGAGCCCGAACGCGTTCGTCGAATCGCTGTTCATCAACCGCGTGATCTTCGAGGGGCTGACCAAACCCGGGAAGGACCTCGCGCCCGCGCCGGATCTGGCGGAGAGCTGGACGATCGCGCCCGACGGCCTGAGCTGGACGTTCAAGCTGCGCAGCGGGATGAAGTGGAGCGACGGCTCGCCGTTCTCGGCGGACGACGTCGCGTTCACCTTCAACGACATCGTGCTCAAGCCCGACCTCGGCGCGCAGAACCGCGCGAGCTACGCGGCAGTGAAGAGCGTGACCGTGGTCGACCCCAACACGGTGCGCTTCGACCTCTCACGCAAATTCGCCGCGCTCGCCTCGTTCCTCGCGTACAACGCGGGAATCCTGCCGAAGAGCGTCCTCTCGTCGGGCAATCCGCTCACGACGACATCGTTCAACAAGGGCGTGCCCGTGAGCACCGGCCCCTTCAAGGTCGAGAAATACACCTCGGGTCAGAGCGTCTCGCTCGTTCGGAACGACAACTACTTCGGGCCGAAGGCGTATCTCGACAAGATCGTCTTCACGGTGGTGCCCGATGCCAACACGCAGATCGCTCAGGCGCTGTCGGGCGACCTGCAGATCATGATCCTCGACAACAAGGCCGCCGTTGACCGCGTGAAGAGCGCGAGCGGTCTCGTCGTCGCGTCGCGCCCGCTCGTCCAGTACTACTGGCTCGCGCTCAATCAGACAGACTCGCGGTTCACCGACGTTCGCGTCCGTCAGGCGTTCGTTCAGGCCATCGACCGCCAGGCGATCATCAAGTCGGTCGAGCTCGGATACGGGTCGATCGCGAACTCGCCGATCACCCCGGCGCTCGCGGCGTACTACGACCCGTCGCTCGCGTCGAAGTACCCGTACGACCCGACGAAGGCGAAGGACCTCCTCACGCAGGCCGGATGGACGGCCGGTCCGGATGGCGTGCTCCAGAAGAACGGGCAGCCGTTCAAGTTCACGATGGACGTCGGGCAGCGTGGGGTGCTCGAGCCGGTCAACGCGCTGATCCAGCAGGACCTCAAGAAGGTCGGCGTCATCGCGGACCTCAACACCATGGAATGGAACTCGTACATCCAGAAGGACGTCGTTCGACGTGACTACACGGCGACGGTGAACTGGTGGACGTACCCGAGCGACCCGGACGTGTTCCCCTACTACCACTCGAGCGCGGCGGGCAAGGGCTTCAACATCCCTGGCTACCAGGACCCCAAGCTCGACGACCTGCTCGTGCAGGGGCAGAGCGCGAGCGATCTCGAGTCGCGCAAGGCCGTCTACAAGCAACTGCAGGCCTATACCTCGGAGACGCTGCCGTACCTCTTCCTCTGGTACCCGCAGGAGGTCGACGTGCTGAGCTCGTCGCTCAAGGGCGTCCCGGAGCTCGGCCTCCGCGACGCGGTGCAGTACATCGGCGAATGGTGGTTGGCCAAGAAATGACCTCCGAGGCCTGGCCTCTCCGGCAGTAATCCGCTTCCTCGTTCAGCGAGTCGTATCGGGGGCGCTCGTGATCGTGTTCGCGAGCGCCCTCACGTTCTTCTTCGTGAATCTCGCGCCCGGCGGCCCGGCCTCGGTGATGCGCTTCGACGTCACCGCGGAGCAGCGCGACGCGCTCATCAAAGCGATGGGCCTCGACCGCCCGGTCCCCGAGCGTTACGTGACCTGGCTCGCCGGCGCCGTGCACGGCGACCTGGGGAGCTCGCTCCTCACGAACGAGCCGGTGACGTCCCGGATCGGCGACCGGCTCCCCAACACGCTGATCCTCGCGGGGTCGGCCCTGCTTCTCGCGATCCTCGCGGGCATCCCCATCGGCATCGTGCAGGCGCTCCGGCGTGGAAGTGCCGTCGACCATGTCCTGAGCTTCGTGACCGCGATCGGACTGTCGGTGCCGGTCTTCTGGCTCGGCATCGTGCTCATCCTCGTGTTTGCGGTGTCGCTGCGCCTGCTGCCGTCAGCCGGCGTGACGTCGGCCGCATCCGACACGGTCGCCGATCGCCTGCTCCATCTGGTCCTGCCCGGATTCGCGCTCGCGACCACGATCCTCCCGACCGTCGTCCGCTTCGTGCGCTCGTCGACGATCGAGGTGCTCGGCGAAGACTTCATCCGGACCGCTCACTCGAAGGGTCTGCGGCCGCGGACCGTCATCACCCGGCACGCGCTGCGCAACGCGCTGATCCCCGTGGTCAGCGCGATCGGCGCGCTGGTACCGCGGCTGCTCGGCGGCACCGTCGTCACCGAGGCCGTCTTCGGCTGGCCGGGTATGGGCCGGCTCGCGCTTGAGGCAGCGCAGGGCCGCGATTACCCCTTGGTGACAGGGCTCACGGTGGTCGTCGCGGCGATCGCGGTGCTCGCCAGCCTCGTCGTCGACATCGCCTACACGCGCATCGATCCGAGGCTCCGGCTCGCGTGAGCCGCGTCGGCCTGTTTTCCCTCGCGCTCCTGGTCGCCGTGGCGATCCTCGCCGTCATCGGCCCGTACCTCTGGACGATCGCACCCGAGGCCACCGATCCGGCGCACGGTCTGGCCGGTCCGGGCTTGACGCATCCGCTCGGGACGGACGAGCTCGGACGGGACGTCCTGAGCCGCCTGCTT
>VBGS01000036.1 GCA_005889445.1 Chloroflexota bacterium | reverse complement strand
GATCTCGACATCCCGCCCTCCGAGAATTACGACACGCTCGGCGGATTCGTCGTCGCGCAGCTCGGACGGTTTCCGCGGAGCGGCGATGCGATCGAGGTGGGCGGGGCGCGGTTTGTCGTCGAGTTCGTCGAAGGACGGCGGATCCGTCGCGTCCGCGTGGTCCGTAAGTCGCCGAGCGCGGAGATGGTCTAGGTGGACAGGCTGGGGGCCGGAGACGAGGACCTCATCCGCGTGGCCGCGCTCGCGCGGCAGCGCGCCTACGCGCCGTATTCGAAATACCGGGTGGGCGCCGCGGTCCGGACCAGGCGGAACAAGATCTACTCAGGAGCGAACGTGGAAAACGCGTCGTACGGGCTCACCGTGTGTGCCGAGCGCTGCGCGGTCTGGGCCGCCGTGGCGGCCGGCGAGACCAAGGACTTCGACGCGATCGCGATCGTCATCGACGACGACCGGCTGCCTTCGCCCTGCGGCGCCTGTCGCCAGGTCCTCGCCGAATTCGCGCCCGCGGTGCGCGTGGTGCTCGCCACGACGTCCGGCCAGCGAAGGACGACCTCGCTCGACGTGCTGCTGCCCGAGCCCTTTCTGCCCCAAAACCTGAGCTGACCGAGGGCCCTTGCGCGGCCGCATGAGAATGGCGGCGGCACGCTCGAGGGGAGGCGTCAGGATGACGGTCACCGCACGACCCGACACCCGGTTCACGTACCGCGAGGTCGCGCTTCACGACCGGCTGCGCGAGGTCAGGCGCGAGGTCGGCACGAAGACGGCGCTCCTGCACGGAGACCGTCGGATCACCTACGCCGAGCTTGACGCGGCCACTGACCGGCTGGCCGGCGCGCTCGCCCGGCGCGGCGTCGCGCCCGGCGATCGGGTGACGATCTTCATGCCGAACTCGATCGAGTTCGTCCTCGCCTTCTACGCGACCCTCAAAGCCGGCGGCGTCGTCAATCCGATCAACGCCCAGTCCAAAGAGCGCGAGGTGCGTTTCCAGATCGAAGACTCGCGAGCGAAAGCGGTCCTGGTGCACGAGGCGCTCTGGCCGGTGATCCAGCCGATCGCCCACGAGCTCGCGGGTGCCCGCCTTGTGGTTTCAACCGGCGCCGACGCGACGGGCGCGACCCGCTTCGACGACCTCGTCGCGGAAGGGGGATCAGCGCCCGGCGTGCAGGTCTCGATGGATGACCTCGCGGCGCTGCCCTACACCAGCGGCACGACCGGCTTCCCGAAGGGCGTGATGCTCACGCACCGCAACCTGACCGCGAACCAGCAGCAGTTCTTCGCCGCGGTCCCGGTGCGTCGCGACGACGTGTTCCTGAACGTGCTCCCGTTCTTTCACATCTACGCCCTGAACCTGCTGATGTCCGGAGCGATCAGCCTCGGCGCGACGCAGATCGCCATGTCCCGGTTCGACATGGTCGAGTACCTGACGCTGCTCGAGAAGCATCGCGCGACGGTCTGCTTCATCGTGCCGCCGATCGTGCTCGGCCTTGCGGCGAATCCCGAGGTCGACAAGCACGACCTCTCGTCGGTCCGGTTCTTCTTCAGCGGCGCCGCGCCGCTCGCGCCCGAGCCGGCACGGCGCCTGATCGCCCGGGTCGGCAGACCGATCATTCAAGGGTATGGACTGACCGAGACCTCACCGGTGACGCACGCGAACCCGGTGGACGCGGCGATCCTGGAATCGATCGGCCCCGCGATCACCGGCACCGAGGACCGGATCGTCGACCTCGACACCGGGACGCGCGACCTTGGCGCCGGCGAAGTGGGGGAGCTCGCGGTGCGCGGTCCGCAGGTCATGCGCGGCTACTGGAACGGCACGGGGGCGGAGCAGCCGGTGACCGACGACACCGCCGCGGTGCTCCGCGACGGCTGGCTCTTCACCGGCGACGTAGGCCGGAAGGACGCGAACGGCTACGTCTTCATCGTCGACCGCAAAAAGGAGTTCATCAAGTACAAGGGCTTCGGCGTCGGCCCCGCGGAGGTCGAGGCGGTGCTCTGCGAGCATCCCGCGGTCGCCGATGCCGGCGTCATCGGGAAGCCCGATGAGGAGGCCGGCGAGATCCCGAAGGCGTTCGTGCAGCTTCGCGCGGGCGCGACGGCGACGGCCGATGAGCTCATCGCCTTCGTGAAGTCGCGGATCGCCGACTACAAGCGGGTGCGCGAGGTCGAGTTCATCGAGAAGGTGCCTCGGACCGCCTCGGGGAAGATCCTGCGGCGCGAGCTGCTCGAGAAGGAGCGGGCGAAGACGAGCGGCTAGCGCTCAGGGGTCTGCGCGTCGGTCAGGGCGCGATAGAACGCCGATGCCCGCGTCATCGCGAGCTCGTGCAGACCTTCGGTGATGCGCTCTTCGCTGTGATAGCCGGCTGACTCCAGGCGCAGCACTCCGTAATCGCGCACGAGCGAGAGCGGGAAGGGACGCGCGAGGCTGGCGTCCTGGACCCGGTCGAGCAGCAGCGCCGACTGGTTGCGGTTGAACACACCCCAGCGCGAGATCACGCGGCGGTCGGTGAGCACGAACCATCGGGCGCTCCACGGGATCCAGCGAACGACGATCCAAAGCGTGAGCAGGACGAAGACGGCGAGGCACGCGACCGAGAGCGCCGGCAGCGCGACGCCGCTGAAGTAGAGCGCCAGCACGACGAGCAGGACGTCGAGGATGACGAGCGGCTCCCAGAGGAACAGGGGCCGCGTGGCGAGGATCACGCGCTCGTTCGGTTCGAGGATGACGTCCTTCGGGCCGGCCACGCGCGCGGAATTCTAGGTGGCCGCGGCCCCCGCGGGCTCCGCCGCGCCTGTCGCGGAGGCGACCATCCGGTCGAGAAGCTCGAGCGCGTCGCGGGCCGCCGCGATCGGAGCGACGCCGCGCAGCAGGTGCAGGGCGCGGCTGCGATGGGCTGCGACCTCGGCCTCGATGACGCCGCGGATCCCGAGCTCGTCGAGGATCGCGCGGATGCGTTCGACGTTGTCTGGGGGCAGCGGTGCGGGCGGCTCGAAGAGCGCCGCGAGTCGCTCGCGCGTCTTCGCCGGAGCGCGCTCGAACGCGAGCACGACCGGCAGGGTCTTCTTCCGTTTGGTCAGGTCGTTCATCTCGACCTTGCCCGTGCGTTCGGTCGATGCCCAGATGCCGAGCAGGTCATCGTGCGCCTGGAACGCCTCGCCGAAGGCGTCGCCGAAGCGCGCCAGCGCCTGTCGAGTGGACGCGTCGTCGGTCGCGAGCGTCGCCGCTCCGGCGGCGGCCGCGGCGAACATCGCGCCGGTCTTCTTCGCCGCCATGGCGCGATATCGCTCTGTGGTCACGTCGGTCCGCGTCTCGAACGAGATGTCCAGGAACTGCCCTTCGCAGACGCGGACGCAGGCATCGTCCAGAAGGCCGGCGAACGCGACGACCCGGTCCGCAGGGAGGCCCCGCAGCCGCTGCAACGCGAGCCGAGAGACCGCGAACATGCCGTCGCCGGCGTTGATCGCCTGCGGCACGCCCCAGACGCTCCACACCGTCGGCCGGTGATGGCGCGCGGGATCCTGATCCTCGATGTCGTCGTGGATCAGCGTGAAGTTGTGGACCAGCTCGATCGCCGCCGCGGCCGGCAACGCCGCACTCGGGTCGCCGGTGATCGCCTCGTACACGAGCGTGCAGAGCACCGGCCGGAGCCGTTTCCCGCTGGCCTTCCGCGCGTCGAGGCCGAGCTGGTACAGCATCATCCCGTAGAAGGGCTGGAGCGAGGTGTCCGCGGTGTGCAGCAGCGCGCGGATCTCCTCATCGACCGCCGCGATATGCGCCTCGAGGCTTCGGCCCACCTGCGCTCGATGATATGTCCGGCCGGCGGCCGCGCCGCCGCCGTTTCGTACCATTGACGCGACGTGGCATCACGCACGTACCGTGCCGAGGCGATCGTCCTCAAGACCAACGATTTCGCCGAAGCCGACCGCATCCTCGTCCTCTTCACGCGCCACTTCGGCAAGGTGCGCGTCGTCGCAAAGGGCATCCGTCGCGCGACGAGCCGCATGGCCGGGCACGCGGAGCCGCTGACGCATGCCACCTATCAGCTCGCGCGGGGTCGCGAGCTCGACGTCCTCACGGGGGCCGAGGCCCGAGCGATCTATCCCGACATGCGTGACGACCTTGCCCTGATCGCCGCCGGGTGGTACGTCGCGGAGCTGGTCGACCGGTTCACCGCGGATCGAGTTCCCTCGGCGCCGCTGTTCGATCTTCTCGAGACAGCGCTGCGCGGGCTCGACGCGGGCCTGCCCGCGCCGGTGGTCTGCCGCTGGTTCGACATGCACCTGCTGGATCGCTCGGGCTTCCGGCCCGAGCTGGCGGTCTGCGCGCATTGCCGGACGCGCCTCGCCGAGGAGACGAACGCATGGGAGCCGGCGGTGGGCGGGGCGATGTGCGCGACCTGCGCGAAGAAGGTGGCGTACGTCGCGCCGCTCACGGTGCGCGCGCTCAAGTCTCTCCGCTATCTCCTGGTGAGCGATCTCCCGGATGCGGCGCGTCTGCAATTGGACCATGCGCTGACCGGCGAGCTCGATCGGCATCTTCGGACGTTTCTTCGGTATGTCCTGGACCGCGATATCTCGAGCACGCGCCTGATGGACGAGCTTCGCGACATGCCGCGCGCCGCGCCGGTCTCATGAAGACCCTGGCGAAAGAGAGCATCGGCGAGAAGCTCACATCCCTGGCGAAGCGGCGTGGCTTCGTGTTCCCCTCGAGCGAGATCTACGGCGGCGCGGGCGCGACCTGGGATTTCGGGCCCGTCGGGGTCGAGCTGAAGAACAACGTCAAGCAGTCATGGTGGCGGACGATGGTCCAGCTGCGCGACGACGTCGTCGGGATCGACGGCGCGATCCTCATGCACCCGCGCGTGTGGGAGGCCTCGGGCCACGTCGAGAACTTCACCGATCCCCTCGTCGAATGCGGCAATTGCCGGCACCGCTTCCGTCTCGACGAGCTGCCCGACGGCGACGCCCTGGCGACCGACTGGCGGGCCAGCCGGCTGGATCTGTCGACCGTCGCCTGCCCGAACTGCGGGCAGCGGAGGCTCGCGGATCCACGCCGCTTCAACCTCATGTTCAAGACGTTCGTCGGGCCGGTAGAAGACTCCGCCTCGGTCGCCTGGCTCCGACCCGAGACCGCCCAGGCCATTTTCGTGAATTTCGAGAACGTGCAGCAGGTGACCCGGCGCAAGCTGCCGTTCGGCATCGCCCAGATCGGCAAGGCGTTCCGCAACGAGATCACGCCCGGGAACTTCATCTTCCGCTCGCGCGAGTTCGAGCAGATGGAGATGCAATATTTCGCGACCGCCGCCGACGCGCCGCGCCTCTACGACGAGTGGAAGCGCATCCGCCAGACCTGGCATGTGGAGAACGGCATCCCGCCGGAGAAGCTGCGCTTCCGCGATCACGCGCCCGACGAGCGCGCGCACTATGCGGCCGCGGCCACGGACATCGAATTCGAGTTTCCCTTCGGCTGGAAGGAGTTCGAGGGGATCCACTACCGCACCGATTACGACTTGCGGCGGCATTCCGAGTTCTCCGGCAAAGATCTCCGCTATTTCGATGAGGCGTCGGGTGAGCGATTCATCCCGCACGTCGTCGAGACCTCGGTCGGTGCGGATCGGGCGACGTACGCGATCCTCTGCGCGGCGTACGACGAGGAGCCGGACAAGGAGGGCGTCCGCGTCGTGCTCCGGTTCAAGCCGCATCTGGCGCCCTACAAGGTCGCCGTGCTTCCGCTCTCGAAGAACGAGAAGCTCGTGCCGCTTGCGCGCGATGTCTGGGCGGCGGTGCGGCCGGCGTTCATGTCGACCTATGACGAGACCCAGGCGATCGGCCGGCGCTACCGGCGCCAGGATGAGATCGGGACGCCCCTGTGCGTGACCGTCGATTTCCAGTCGATCGAGGATCGACAGGTGACGATCCGCGAGCGCGATTCGATGGCGCAGATCCGCGTCCCCATCGCCGAGCTCGTCGACAACCTGCGAGAGAAGCTCGGCGCCTAGCTCGCTCTTCCTCCAGGACGCGCTCGCGCTCCTTCTGTTCGCGACAGGCGCGCAGACCCCGCTCCTTGCGCTCCTCTCTCTGAGACGAGCGCGGAACCTGTTCGTCGTCGCCTTTCCCTTTGTCGCTCTCGGGCTGCTGCTCCTGCCCCTGTCGGGATTCACCGGGCTCGCGCTCCTGGTCCTCGGCCCCGCTCCACTGATCGGTGGCCGCCTCGCGTCGCTCGTTGGCGCGCGGCAGGACCGTGTCGGCGCGCTCGGCGTGGCGACGCTCGTGATCGCATTCGTTCTGCTGCTCGGCGGCACGCCCGCCGTCGCCGGCGTTCTGCAGCC
>VBGS01000035.1 GCA_005889445.1 Chloroflexota bacterium | reverse complement strand
GATGTAGCGTGCCCCGCATCGCCCAGGTTTTGATCAGACGGCCCTCGCCGAGCGCGCGCGCCACCTCGCCGCGTCGCGAGCTCCGACGCCGGACCCGTATGGCGAGCTCCGCCGACGAAGCCACCTGCGTCTGGACTCCGCAGAGTCGACGGACGACCCCAGGTACTGAGGCGGCCCCGACAGGATCGAGCAGCTGCCGGCGCATCCGCCAGGCCAACACCTGGGGCCAGGTCATCATCGCCGGCCGTCGTGGCTTAGCGGATGGTCGCCGCCGCTCGACGAAGCTCCGTGCGTCCTTCGCGCTTCGCCCGTAGCGCGGTCACCGCGGGGACGCCCGATCCGCGAACGAGCCTGTCGAACGCCGGTACGTCGGTCCGCGCGATGGCCCGCCACTTTTCGAGCTGCGCGTCGGCGCGTTTCGACAGGTCGGCGAAGACCTCCTGCATCGCGCGCGTCGGCGCGAAATCGGCGCTTCCGACCGCCATCGCGAGCCCGCCGATCTTGAGGTTGAGCTTCGCGGGGTAGTTGAGCGTGTCCTGCCGGCTCTTCGCCTTGACCTGGATGAGCTCCTCCTCGACGGACGCGATCTTCTGTTTGAGCGAGCCGGCCGGCCGCCGGAGCCGCGCGGCCCCGCCGCTTCCCTCGGCGCGTTTCTCCCAGCCGTCGATCTGTGCGCGGAGCTGCCGGATCGCGTTGATGGCTTCGTGGACCTCGCTGAGCTTGTCGCGGATCCGCAGGCGGAGCGCGAACTGCGCATCGAAATCGGCCTGCGTCGCGGAGACGCGCGGATCCTTCACGATCTCGAACGGCACCTCGTGCCGCTCGCCCGCGACCTCGAGACGAACGCGGTAGTGCCCCGGAGCCGCGATCGGACCGGCCAGCGTGGCCTCCGCCGACTCCCACGTCGGATCATCGTCGACCCGCTGCGCGTCCGGGTAGCGCATGTTCCAGGCGAAGCGATTCAGACCCTCTTCCTTGGGGATCTTGGGCTCGCGCGCCTTCTTGATCTCCTCGCTCCGCTTCTGCTCGGGTGTGAGCGGCTTCTTCTCCTTGTCCGCCGGCTCCGGTGGCGCGCTCTTGAACTGGCGGATCTGCTTTCCCTTGCCATCGAGGAACGAGACGACGACGTCGCCATCCGGCTTCGCGCGCAACCAGAACGAGACGAGCACCCCGTCCGGCGGGTTCTGCCCGGCGTCGATGTTCACCTGGGCCTTTTCGCCGGTCTTCTTCTCGACCTGCCGATACGTCACGATCGTGGCGCCGGTCATCCGGTAGTTCTTGCCGATCTTCGGCGGCTGCGGGAACCCGAAGTCGGTGCGGAAGCGGACGGTCGGACGCGGCGCGAAGAGGTGTGCGCGTCCCTTGATGCCGCCGTTCGCCGCGAGCTCCCGGATCGGCGAGAGGTCGTCCAGCACCCAGAACGAGCGGCCGTGCGTCGCCAGCACGAGGTCCGAATCCTTGACGGTGATGTCGTGGATCGGAACGATCGGGAGGTTGCCGCCGAGCCGGTGCCACTTGGCGCCGTCGTCGAACGAGACATAGACCCCCGTTTCGCTGCCGGCGTAGAGCAGCCCGCGTCGCGTCGGATCCTCGCGGATGACACGGGTGAAGTCATCCGCGGCGATACCGCTCGTGATCTTCGTCCAGGTCCGACCGTAGTTGCTGGTCTTCCAGAGATACGGCCGGAAGTCGTCGAGCTTGTAGCGCGTCGTCGCGACGTACGCGACCGCCGCGTCGTGTGGCGACGGCTCGATGATCGAGACGAGCGAGAACGGGCGTATCGCCGCCGGCGTCACGTTCTTCCAGGTCTTGCCGTCATCGCGCGAGACATGGACCAGGCCGTCATCGCTCCCCGCCCAGAGCACGCCGCGCTCGACCGGCGACTCGGCGAACGCGAAGACCGTGCAGTAGTACTCCGCGCCGGTGTTGTCCTTGGTGATTGGTCCGCCGGAGGGGCCGAGCTTGCTTTTGTCGTTGCGCGTGAGGTCGGGGCTGATGCTCTGCCAGGTCGTCCCCTCGTCGGCGGTTCGGAAGACGCGATTGCCGGTCGTGTACAGGATGTTCGGGTCGTGCGGCGAGTGCACGATCGGCGCGGTCCACTGGAATCGGTACCTCAGCGACTCGGCGCCCTCGCCTGCGCTCGTCTCGGGCCAGACCATGACGTTGCGCGACTGCCCGGTGCGCCGGTCGTAGCGCGTCAGGATGCCCTGATAGTTCCCCGCGAAGATGACGTTCGGATCATCCGCGCGGACCGTGTCGGCGCCGGTGATCCCCGCGATGGGCGATCTGCTCGGGACGGTCATCGTGGTGTTGTCCTGCTGCGCTCCATAGATGCGATACGGCGTCTGGGTATCGGTCAGGACGTGATAGAACTCGGCCGTCGGCTGGTTGTACACGGATGACCAGCTCTCGCCGCCGTTGAACGTGACGACGGCACCGCCGTCGTTTCCGTTGATGATCCGCTTCGGGTCTTTCGGATCGACCCACAGATCGTGGTGATCGCCGTGCGGGATCGAAAGCTCCTGGAACGTCTTGCCGCCGTCGTCGCTTCGCCAGGCGCTCACGTTGAGGACCCACACCGTCTCGGGATCGGTCGGATGAGCGTAGATGTGGTGGTAGTACCAGGCACGCTGTCGAAGGTTGCGGTCCTCGCTCGCGCGGTCCCAGGTCTCACCGAAGTCGTCGGAGCGGAACACCGCTCCGTCTTCGGCTTCGACGATCGCGTAGACCCGTCCGGACTTCGCCGCCGAGGCCGATACGCCGATCTTCCCGAGCGTTCCCTTCGGAAGCCCCTTGTTGCGGCTGATCTCGGTCCAGGTATCGCCGCCATCGGTCGAGCGGAAGAGCCCGCTCCCCTCGCCGCCCGAGACCAGCTCCCAGGGTCGGCGGATCGCCTCCCAGAACGACGCGTACAGGATCCGTGGATTGTTCGGATCGATCGAGAGATCGACGGCGCCGGCGGCATCGCTCCGATACAGCACCTTCTTCCACGTCCGGCCACCGTCGCGCGATCGGAACACGCCGCGCTCGGTGTTGCGCCCGTGCGCGTGCCCGAGTGCCGCGACGTACGCGGTATCGGGGTCGCTCGGGTGCACGCGGACCCTGCCGATGTTTCGCGTGTCATCCAGGCCCAGATGCGTCCAGGTCTTTCCCGCGTCGGTCGAGCGATACACGCCGTCACCATGCGAGACGTTGCCGCGGATGCAGCTCTCGCCCATCCCGACGTAGATCACGTTCGGGTCCGACTGCGAGATGCCGATGCCGCCGACGGACGCGCGTTTGAAAAAGCCGTCGGTCGTGTTCTCCCAGTACTGCCCGCCGTCCTGCGTCTTCCAGATGCCCCCGCCGGTCGAGCCGAAGTAGAAGGTGTTGCGGTCGTTCGGATCACCGACGACGGCCGAGACGCGGCCGCCGCGGTAGGGTCCGGCGTTACGCCATTCGAGACGATCGAAGAAGCTCGGGATCTCTTTCTGGGCGCCGCTCGAACGGCGTCGAGACGTGGTCGTACGGCGTCGCGCGGGCATGCTTGCCTCCCCACGAAGTGCGATGCGTGACGCCGCCAATTTAGCCGTTCTCGTTAGGCTCTGCCCTCGGTGCCCCTCCCCGGATTCGTACGCGACGCGATCCGCGTGGTCATCGCGATCGCGCTTGCGCACCAATTCGTGCTCCTCTTCGTCATCGTGGCGATCGAGGAAGCGGGCGTGCCGCTTCCCGCGCCGAGCGATGTCGTGATCGCCGCGTTCGCATACAGGGCCCGCGACGATCTCGGCGCTCTCGCCACGATCGTGCTCGTCTGCGCGGCCGCGTCGACCGCGGGCACCCTTGTGCCCTACGCGCTCACCTACCGCTTCGGCGACGTCGTCGCGCACCGCCTTGCGGGCGCGTTCGACATCTCTCCGGCGACCATCGAGCGATGGGAGGGTCGGGTCCGCCGGGGCGGCTTCCTCGCGGTGTTCATCGGTCGCCTCGTTCCCGGGGCGCGCGTCGCCATGTCCCTGCTCGCCGGAACATCGCGCGTGCCGGTCTACGCCTTCTCACCGGCGGTCTTCGCCGCGGCCGCGGTCTATTGGTCGCTCTGGGCGGCGATCGGCGTCGTGCTCGGGCCGACGTTCCGCCGGATCGCCGGGCCCTACGTCGAATACGTGCTGTTCGCGGTGCCGATCGCGGTCATCGCCTTCCTGGTGTACCGATATCTTCAGGCGCGCCGCCGTCGATCCGCTACCAGCGGTGATACGCGGGATGTCCCGGCTTGACCGCGACGAAGATCCCGCGAAACGTCGCGCACACCTTCCCGCCCGCATGCAGCTCCGCGTCGACGGTCGCCCGGTCGTCAGAGACCTCCACGGGGCGCGCGACCAGCTCGATCGGCCCCGCGGTCGGCGCCGGACGAAGGAGCTTCACCGAGAACTCCGCAGTGACCGTGGGCGGCGGCTTTGCCGCGCCGGCGCGTCGCATGAGGTGGTAGGCCGCGGTCCAGTTCGCGTGGCAGTCGAGGAGCGTGCCCACGATCCCGCCCGAGAGGATGCCCGCGAAGGCTTCGTGATACCTCGCGGCGTGCCACGTCGCGACGACCTCGTCGCCGCGCAACACGCTCTTGATGCGCAGACCCTGCTCGTTGCGCGGACCGCACCCAAAGCACACACCGTCCGGCGCGTACCGGTCCTGCAGCGCCTGATCGTTCACGCGGGGACCAGCACGGCGGCTCCCGCGGGATCGAGCATGATCCGACTCGTCGCGGGCTTACCACTCAGCAGATCGACGAGCGGAGCCGTCTCCTCTCCAAGACAGACCTCCGACGGGAACGTGCCGGTATTGAGTGCGACGTACATGACGTCGTAGCGCGCGCCGTCCGGAGCGAGTGGCCCGGTCGAGGTGCGGCGGTACGCGTACACGTGCCGCTCGTCGTCGACGACGATGTCGTCGAACGCGCCCCATGCCAGCCACGGCCGCGACCGGCGCGCGTGAATGAGCGTCCGGTAGGCGTGGAGGATGTGCAGCTCCTGCTTCGCACGGTCCCACTCCATGCAGCGGCGCGAGTCGGGATCTTCGCCGCCCTCGAGCCCGACCTCGTCGCCGTAGCACACCAGGGGCGCGCCGGTCGCGGTGAGCAGCAGGACGGCGGCCTGCCGCGCGCGATCGGCGCTGCCGCCGAGCTCGCTGCGGATGCGCGCGGTGTCGTGGCTCCCCAGAAGATGCATGAGTCCCGGTGTCGCCGCCGCGTCATACATGTGCCTGATCGCCGTCGTGCGCTGCGCAAAACCGCTCGTGGCGGTCTGCCCGGTGAGGTAGCGGATGACGGCATCGCGCCAGGGGTAGTGCATGACCGAATCGAACTGGGCGCCGTCGAGCCAGCGGATCGCGTCGTGCCAGGCCTCGCCGACGATGAAGGCGTCCGGTTTCGCCGCCTTCACGCGGTCGCGGAAGGCGCGCCAGAAGCGGTGATCGACCTCATTCGCGACGTCGAGGCGCCAGCCGTCGATGTCGGCCTCGCGGATCCAACGCTCGCCGATGCCGACGAGATAATCGCGGAGCTCGGGATTCGCGGTGTTCAGCTTCGGATGGCTGCGCGCCCGGTTGGCGAACGTCTCGTAATTCACCGCGTCGACGTCCACCGGAAAGCTGTCGATGCGAAAGAACCAGTCGCGGTACGGGCTCGCCTCGCCGCGCTCGCGGACGTCGCGGAACGCGAACCATCGGTCGCCCGAGTGGTTGAAAACGCCGTCGAGCACGACCCGCATCCCTCGCGCGTGCGCATCGCGGACGAGCGCGGCGAGGTCGTCGTTCGTCCCGAGGCCGGGATCAACGCGCTCGTAGTCCTCCGGGTCGTACTTGTGATTCGAGGGCGAAGCGAACACGGGAGTGAGGTACAGGCCGCTGACGCCGAGATCGCTCAGCCACCCCAGACGCTGACGGATGCCCGCGATATCGCCGCCGAAGAACGAATCGTTCGTCGGAGCCTCGCCCCACGGACGCACCCAGGCGGGATCGTTCGACCGGTCGCCGTTTGCGAAGCGATCCGGGAAGACCAGGTAGAAGGTGGTGCCGGCGACCCACGACGGCATCGCAAAGCGGTCGACCGGAAGGTCGTACGGGTAGAAGAAGTATCCCGCGTAGTGCTTCCATCGCGGCGCCGCGTCAACGAACCCGTACTCGGTGAGGAATCTCGTCTCTCCCGAGGCGAAGCGCAGCTCGAAGATGTAGCGCAGGCGCGACGTGGACATCGAGAGCACCGCCGTCCAGTAATCGAGGATCCCGTCCGACGCCTCACGAGCCAGCGGCAACACGAGCTCGCCGCCGGTCTCGTACTTGTCCGCGTAGTGGCAGCGGACCTCCGCCAGGTCACCCTTTTCCGCGAAGAGCCGCACATAGAAACGATCGCCGCCGAGTGGCTGAACGAACGGGGCCCGCGCCCGGTGGTGGATCGCGGCGAGGCGCAGGGCTAGGTCCGTTCGCCGGTGGCTGACACCCGTTCACGTTATCAGCGCCTAACGGACGACGATGAGCCAGAACACCCCTTGGTCTTCCATCCAGACGGTGCCGTCGATCACCGGTCGCAGGTTGAGCCGGTACGTGCCCGGGACCGTCGGCGCGCGCACCTTGAAGCGGAACTCGGCGATCTCGCCGGGAGCGACCGTTGCCGCTGTCGTCGTGGCGATCCGGTCATCCCATAACCAGTCGGCGGCCATCCCCAGGCGATACGGCAGCTTGTCGTCACCGTTCAGCCCGAGGTTCGCCTGCCGTCCCCAGATCCCGCGTTGCCACGTCTCGGTCCCCGAGTTCGAGAAGCGGATCCAGAAGTCGGCGACCTGGCCCGGTGCCATCACCAGGTATGGAGACTGCTGCTGCCACGTCGAATGCCACCCCGCGAGCAGCCCCTGATTCATCGCCGCGGCGGGCACGCGACCGGAGTTCGGATCGAGCATGAGGCTCGAGGCGTCGACCGCCTCGAACGCGCCTGCCGGGATCCGCTTGAGCTCGCTGATGAGCTGATCGCTCCAGCGTGGATCGACACTGCCCTGGAAGAACCAGCTCGAACCGTTGTCCGCGAGGATCAGCCCGTAGCGCTGCATCGCCATGAGCACGACCTGCGACTGCGGGCTGAAGCCCGCGAACGGAAAGTCCGCCTTTAGACGAAATCGCGCGCCCATCGGCGGAAGCGCGGGATCGCTCGCGGCACCCGCCTGATGGCGCGCGGGCCATACGAAGCTGCGATCGGTGCGCTGCGCGGTGAACCGGATCGCGTGATCGACGAGGCCGCGCGCGACCTCGTCGTACCGCAGCACGCCGGGCCAGATCGGAAGACCCGCCGCGTCGGCGCTCGTCCAGCCGGCTGGGCGCAGGTCGTGCTTGCTCAGGTCGAACACCGCGCCGGATCCCGCGGTGGGACGTCCGCCGTTCCACGACGCGGCGAAGAGCTCGTAGAGGAGACAGCTCTGGCGGTTGAGCATGAACGCGTGCGCGTCGCTCGCGGGCTCGATCGGCGTGCTCGCCGTGAACGGATAAGGCACGTTGTCGCTCTCGTCGGCGTAGTCGAACGCCAACCGCGTCGTCGGCGTCGCGTTGTCGACCACCTGGAGCTGGTACCCGTACGGACCGCCGAAGTCGGGATGCAGCAGGCGGCTGGGTCCGCCCATGTTGGCGATCCACGAGTCGCTCAGCGGATGGACCGGCATGAGCTGGATGTTCGAGTGCCACACGTCGTCGTTCGGGAGGATCGGGCAGCTCGGCGCTTCGGGCATCGCCGACGCGGCCGCCGGGTGTCCCGGTAAAAGAAGCGCGGTAACGACGACCACGCAGGCGAGCACACGTCCCACGCAGCAATGAACGCACGGTGCGGCCGGGTGGTGGCGTCATCTTGACGTCAGAACGGGTGTTCCATATCGTGCGGCACGATGCGAACGGCTGTTCGGTTCCCCGCGCGAGTCAGCCTGGAGCAGATCCTCGACCGCCTGGCCCGCGACGACGACTTCCAGCAGATGGTCACGCGCTGGGAGCGCTTGCCCGCGCGGCCCGCCTCCTACGCGGAGTTCCCGGACTGGCTCGACGGCCGGATCTCCGCGACCCTGCGGCGGCGCGGCATCGCCGCGCTGTACTCGCACCAGGCCGAGGCGCTCGAGGCGGCACACGCCGGAAAACACACCGTCATCGTGACGCCCACCGCGAGCGGTAAAACACTTTGCTACGACCTCCCGGTCATCGACGCGATCGCGAAGGACCCGTCGGCACGCGCGCTTTACATCTTTCCGACGAAGGCGCTCGCGCAGGATCAGCTCGCCGAGCTCGAGCGGCTCGCGACCGACGTCGACATCGAGCTCAAGACCTACACCTACGACGGCGACACGCCGCCGGCGGTGCGCGCGGCGATCCGCAGCGCCGGACACGTGGTCATCACGAACCCGGACATGCTCCACACCGGGATCCTTCCCCACCACACCAAGTGGGTGAAGCTCTTCGAGAACCTCCGCTACGTCGTCCTGGACGAGCTGCACACGTATCGCGGGGTGTTCGGCTCGAACGTCGCGAATGTGCTCCGGCGCCTGCGGCGGGTCTGCGCCTTCTACGGCGCGCATCCGATCTTCATCTGCACGTCCGCGACGATCGCCAACCCCGAGGAGCTCGCCAGACGTCACGTCGAGGCTGACGTGCACCTCATCGATCAGAGCGGCGCGCCGCGCGGCGAGAAGGTCGTGGTCTTCGTGAATCCCCCCGTCGTGAACCGATCGCTCGGCGTGCGCAAGAGCGCGCTGCTCACCGGACGTGACATCGCTGCGACGCTCCTTGCATCGGGAGTGCAAACGATCGCCTTCACGCGCTCGCGCGTCTCGACCGAGCTGCTCCTGACCTATCTGCGCGCCCGCTTCGCGCAGCCGCAGTGGCCTGCCGACCTCGTGCGCGGTTACCGCAGCGGCTACCTGCCGTCGGAGCGGCGCGCCATCGAACGGGGCCTGCGCGACGGCTCGGTGCGCGGCGTCGTCTCGACCAACGCGCTCGAGCTCGGGATCGACATCGGAGCGCTGCAGGCCGCGGTGCTGCTCGGGTATCCCGGCACGGTCGCCTCGACGTGGCAACAGATGGGCCGGGCGGGGCGCCGCGAGGAGCTCTCGGCGGCGTTCCTGGTGGCGACGTCCTCACCGATCGATCAATACGTCGTGCAGCACCCCGACTACGTCCTCCGCCGATCGCCCGAAGCGGGTCTGATCAACCCGGACAACCTTCACGTTCTCGTCAATCACCTCAAGTGCGGCGCGTTCGAGATCCCGTTCGAGCGAAGAGAGCGCTTCGGCACCGAGGACACCCCCGGTGTGCTCTCTTACCTCGATGAGCAGGGGATCCTCCACGAGGCCGAGGGCCGCTATCACTGGTCGGCGCAGACGTTTCCCGCCGAAGGCATGTCGCTCCGCACCGCGACGACCGACAACGTCGTGATCATCGATCAGACCGACGGCAAGCATCACGTGATCGGCGAGGTCGATCGCTTCGGCGCCCCGCTGATCCTCCACGAGCAGGCGATCTACCTGCACGAGTCCAAGCAGTTCCAGGTCGAACGCCTCGACTGGGAGAACGCCAAGGCCTATGTCCGCGAGGTGAAGGTCGAGTACTACACGCAGGCCG
>VBGS01000034.1 GCA_005889445.1 Chloroflexota bacterium | reverse complement strand
CGCGGCGGCGGGGATACGCAGCGATCTCGACATCACCGCCGAAAGCTGGACATCGCTTCCGTTCACGACCAAGGACGAGCTGTCGCGCGATCAGGCCGAGCATCCACCGTTCGGGACGAACCTCACATATCCGCTCGAGCGGTACGTGCGCCAGCACCAGACCAGCGGGACGACCGGCCGGCCCTTGCGGGTCCTCGATACGGCCGACTCGTGGCAGTGGTGGCGCGACTGCTGGACGCCGATCTACCGCGCGGCCGGCGTCACCGCCGCCGATCGGGTCTTCTTCGCGTTCTCGTTCGGGCCGTTCGTTGGGTTCTGGTCGGCGTTCGCGGGCGCCGAGCAGCTCGGCGCGCTGTGCCTCACCGGCGGCGCGATGTCCACCGCCGAGCGCGTCGCGGCCATCGTCGCGAATGAGGCGACCGTGCTGCTCTCGACGCCGACGTACGCGCTGCGGCTCGCGGAGGCCGCACGCGACGAAGGCGTTGACCTGCGCCAATCCGCATTGCGGGTGTCCATACACGCGGGCGAGCCGGGCGCCTCGATACCCGCGACCCGCGAGCGGATCGAGAGCGAGCTTGGGGTGACTTCATTCGACCATACCGGCGCGACCGAGATCGGGGCGCACGGCTTCTCCTGCTCGGCGCGCGACGGCGTGCACATCAACGAGGCGGAGTTCGTCGTCGAAGTTCTCGACGCGAGCGGAACCGCGCGCGAGGAGGGCGACGGCGAGCTGGTGATGACGAACCTCGGGCGCTGGGGCATGCCGGCGATCCGCTACCGCACCGGCGACCGCGTGCGCGCGATCCGCGGTCCGTGCTCCTGCGGGCGAACGCTCGTGAAGCTGGCCGGCGGGATCGCGGGACGCATCGACGACATGGTCACGGTTCGCGGAGTCAACGTCTTTCCGAGCGCGATCGAGGCCATCGTGCGCCGGTTCGCCGACGTCGCCGAGTACCGGGTCGAGCTGCTCCGAGTGCGCTCCATGGACGAGCTCCGCTGCACCGTCGAACCCTCGCCCGGCGCCGCCTCCGACCTCGCGGGTCGCATCGCGGAGGCCATTCACCGCGATCTGGGGATTCGCTGCGCGGTCGATACCGTGCCCCAAGGCGCGTTGCCTAGATTCGAGATGAAAGCGAAGCGATTCTCGACGCGGGAAGAGGAGGCGAGAGCCTAGCGATGCCGACGATCAAGCTGCCAGAGGAATCGCAGCACAACGACATGGTCCGGAAGATGGACGCGATGATCCGTGAGCTCTCGAAAGCGCCCGCGATGACCCCGTCGACGCGCGCGCTCGGCCTGCGGCCGTCGCTCCTCATGGTGAATCACCAGGAGCTCGCGCACGTCATGGCGACGCGGAAGCTGCTCAATCAGCAGAAGCGGATGATCGCGCTCGCGGTCGCCGCCACGCTCGCCGCGCCGTACGAGCTCGTCGCGCACACGCGCGCGCTCCAGCGCGAATACGCGATGGACGACGGCCAGATCGTCGAGCTCGTCGCGACGATCGCCCACGTCCACAGCATCAACATCTTCGAGAAAGCGATCGCCGCGTTCAACGACACGCCCCCGATGCGGGCGCAGGATCCGTCGACGCCGGTCCTGATCGCGGTCCGGCAGAAGCTTGGGAGCCTCCCGCGGTATTTCGTCTACATGGCGGCGGATCCGACGTACGCGAAGATCATGCTCGACCGCGAGGTCGCGACCGTCCTCGAGGGCGAGGTCTCTCGCCTGAACAAGGAGCTTGTCGCCTATGCGACGAGCATGGTCAACGACGGACGGCTTTCGATCGCGTATCGCGCGGAAGCGCTGCGGCAGCTCGGAATGACCAACGAGCAGCTCTTCGAGGCGACCACGGTCGTCAGCGTCTTCGCGAAGAACTGCGCGTTCTCCACCGCGCTTCAGCTCGAGCCGATGCCGGCCTAGTGGCCGAGGCGTTCCTTCTCGGCGTCGCCGCCGGGTACGCGATCGCCATACCGGTCGGGCCGATCGCGATCCTCATCCTTCGCGTCGGTGTGCGTCAGGGTCTTCGCGCGGCCGCTGCCGCGGGCGCGGGAACGGCCACCGCGGATCTGATCTACGCGACGATCGCGATGCTGTTTGGCGCCGCGGTCAGCGCCTTCATCGCGCCGTTCCTTCCGGCGACCCGCCTCGTCGCGGCGGCGGCGCTTGCCGCGATCGCGATCCGCGGGATGTTCCGGGCGACTCGCGTGGCGGACCGCGAGATCAGCGGCCCGATCTACCTGATCTTCCTGACCCTGACGATGCTGAATCCACCGACGGTGATCTACTTCGTCTCACTCGCGGTAGCGCTCCCGGAGATCTCGCATGATCTAGCGTCGCGCGCGATGTTCGTGCTCGGAGCGTTCCTCGCGTCACTCTCGTGGCAGGAGATCCTCGCCTTCGCGGGAGCATCGCTGCACGGCAGGCTCACCCCGGCGGTGCAGCGCGTCACGGCCGTCGTCAGCGGCGTGATCATTTTGGCGCTCGCTTTCCGCATCGCGATCGGCGCGTAGCGATGCCGCGGAAGAGCCGCACCGCCGACTACGAGCGGATCCATCCCAAGAGCCTCGCCGAGTGGCGCAGGTGGCTGCACGCAAACCACGCGACGAAGCCCGGCGTATGGCTGGTCGGGTACAAAGCCGCGACCGGCAGACCGCGCCTGACCTACGAGGACACGATCCCCGACGCGCTGGCCTACGGCTGGATCGACAGCGTGAATCGACCGCTCGACGACGAGCGCACCGCTCTGCTGTTCACGCCGCGCAGACCCGGAAGTGGTTGGTCGCGCAGCAACAAAGAGCGGGTCAGCCGCCTCCTGCGCGAGGGCGGGATGGCGCGGGCCGGCCTCGCGAAGATCGCGGCCGCCAAACGCGACGGCTCGTGGTCGCTGCTCGACAGCGTGGAAGCGCTCGAGATGCCGAACGATCTGCGGAAGGCGCTGGGCGCGAAGGGGGTGCGCGCGTTCGAGACGCTTACGCCCGGCCGGCGGAAGGCGCATCTCGCCTCGTTGGCGACTGCGAAGCGTCCCGAGACCCGCGCGAAGCGGATCGCGACGATCCGCGTCGCTCTCGGGCCGTAGGCGGACAATCGCCGGGTGTCCCGACGCACCATCGCCCAGGTCCTCGCGGACGCGCAGGGTCGCCTTCGGCGGCTCAGTCCGCGCGAGGCACAGGCCGCGGTCCGCGAGGGCTGGACGCTCGTCGACACGAGATCGGCGGAGGCGATCGCGGAAGACGGCGCGATACCCGGCGCGGTCCAGATCCCCTTGAGCGTCCTCGAGTGGCGAGTGGATCCCGCGTCCCAGACCCACAGCCCCGCCCTCGCCGGCCACGAGGATCGGCTGGTCCTCATCTGCGAGGACGGCTACTCGTCCAGCCTCGCGGCGATCCGCCTTCACGAGCTTGGCTTCGCGGACACGACCGACGTGATCGGCGGCTTCGTCGCATGGCTCGCCGCCGGGCTGCCGATCGCCCCGAGGGCGCCGCGCCGACGCGCGCGCGGCGCTATCGCAGGATCTTCGCCCCGAGCGTCCTCTCGAGCTCGCGCAGCGCGTGGCGGTGCGCCTCTTCGTCGAAAGACGTGACGCCGCGCTCCATCACTTCGACCGCGTACCCGAGGTTGCGCGCGTCCGCCGCGGTGTAGAGGACGCAGATGTTGGTGCAGTCCCCGACGAGGCGAAGGGTGTCGACGCCGCGCTCGCGCAGCGTGATGTCGAGGTCTGTTCCGAAGAACCCCGAATAGCGCCGCTTCGTGATGATGACGTCGCCTGCGGCGGGGGCGACCTCCGGAACGATCTCGGCACCCTTGGACCCAGACAGCGCGTGCGGCGGGAACATCGCGAACTCGGCATCGCCGGGGAGGTGGTTGTCCGTCAGATAGAGCACGAGCTCTCCGGCCGCGCGGGCGCGCGCGAGCTCCGACTGGATCACGGGAACGATCTGCTGCATCGACGGGCCGCAGTACAGAGCACCCGTCTCGCGCACGAAGTCTTCGATCATGTCGACGACCACGAGCGCGCGCTTCATCTCAGCGAGCCGCGGTGGTCCGCCGGACCGGGTCTAGTGGTGGCAGGCCTTCGCGGTGCCGGATGAGTCGGCGGTCTTGAACGATTGGCCGCAGCCGCAGCTCGAGACCGCGTTCGGGTTGCGGAGCGCGAACCCGCCGCCCATCAGCGCGTCGACGAAGTCGATCTCCGAGCCCTTGATGTACATGGCGCTCATCGGATCGACGACCACGCGGACGCCGTGCGTGTCGACGATGGTGTCGTCCTCTTCGGTGCCATCGGCGAAGGTCATGCCATACGAGAAGCCCGAGCAGCCACCCGGCGTGACGTAGACGCGGAGCGCCAGGTCCGGACGGTCCTGCTTGCTGATGATCTCGCGAAGCTTGTCGGTCGCACGTTCGGTCAGTGAAACGACGGGCGCCTCCGTCTGAATGAGGGGCACCTGCGTCGTGGTCGGGTTCTGCTGCTCGATCGCCAAGTCGGCACCTCCGGTTCGTTCCCTTGAATCATAGCCCAGCGATCCACCTCAACACAGCCAATTTCGGGCCGAAATTCGGCCCAAATCGCGTCATAGACTCGGGCGATGCCCCCGACGTTGCATCACGCGCAAGCCTTCTATCCGCCTGGCGAGGAAGCCGCGGCTCGGCGGTTCTACGCCGAGGCGCTCGGACTCGAGGAGATCGAGCGGCCGATCACCCTCCGCGACCGGTCTGGCATCTGGTTCGCCGCGGGAGCGGGGCACGTGCACCTTTCCGAAGACCGCGAGCTGGCGCTCCACCCGCGCCGCCACTTCGCGCTGCGTGTCGACGACCTCGCCGCGGCGGTGAGCCGGCTCCGCGATGCTGGCGCGCGCTTCGAGGATGCCGAGCCCATTCCCGGGTGGCGCCGGACGTACGTGTTCGATCCATTCGGGAACAAGATCGAGCTGGACGAGATCGGATGAGCCCGCGGTTCTCGCCGCGGCCGAATCGCGCCGCCGAGATCGGCTGGCGTGACTGGAGCGAGCGGGCGTTCCAGGAGGCGCAGGTCTCCGACAAGCCGATCCTCCTATCTATCAGCGCGGTGTGGTGCCACTGGTGCCACGTCATGGACGAGACGAGCTACAGCGACAGCGAGGTCATTCGGCAGATCAACGAGCTGTACGTGCCGATCCGCGTCGACAACGACGAGCGTCCCGACGTCAACCGTCGCTACAACATGGGCGGCTGGCCGACGACCGCGTTCCTCACGCCGGACGGCGAGATCATCCACGGCGGCACCTACGTGCCGCCGGATGCGATGCGCTCGTATCTCGCACAGGTGGCGGAGGTCTGGCGCACGAACAAGGCCGGGCTGACGCAGCGGGTCGCCGAGGTCCGCGAAAAGGAGCGTGAGGCGCGGGTCCCGAAGCAGGGCGACCTTTCCTGGGAGATCGTCGATGTCGTCGGCTCGCTCATCCGCGGTCAGTACGACCCCCAATTCGGCGGTTTCGGCCGCGAACCGAAGTTCCCGCAGCCCAAGGTGCTGCGCTTCGTCCTCGACGAGCATCGCCGCTTCGCATACCCCGAGCTGGCGACGATGCTCCACAAGACGCTTGGCGCGATGGCCGCGGGAGGGATGTACGACCAGGTCGAGGGCGGGTTCTTCCGCTACTCGACCACGCGCGAATGGCAGATCCCGCACTACGAGAAGATGCTCGAGGAGAACGCCGAGCTGCTCGCCGTCTATGCGCAGGCACATCGCTCGTTCCCGAGGGCGGGCTACGACCGGGTCGTTCGCGATGTGATCCGCTGGATGGATGCGACGCTCTGGCGCGATGACGTCAGCGCATTTTCCGGCTCGCAGGACGCCGACGAGCACTACTACACGCTCGGCGCCGAAGAACGCGCGAAGCACGACCCGCCCTTCGTCGATCGCACGATCTACACCGGCTGGAACGCGCTCGCGGCCTCGGGGTACTGGGCGGCCTGGTCCGCGCTTGGCGGAACCGGCCCGGTCGAGGAGCGCGCGCACGCCGCGATGGGGACGATCGCCGGGCGCCTCTCCGATCCGAATACGAAGACGCTGTTCCATTTCGACGCGGGCGACGGCCCGCGGCTCGGCGACCTGCTCGGCGATCTCGCCGCGAACCTCGCCGCCTCGCTCGACGCGTACGAGACCGGGCTCCATCAGGGTGCGCTCGCGGGCGCCCGCCGCATGGCGCTCTCGCTTCGGGATCGGCTCGAAGACCAGGAGCACGGCGGATTCTTCGACGCGCCGGACCGTCGCGAGCCCGGGCGCCTCGCGGTCCGCGACCGTCCGATCGACGAGAACGCCCTCGCCGCCGACGGCCTCCTCCGTCTCGCCGCGCTCAGCGGTGAGGATGAGTGGCGCGAGCTGGCGCTGCGGACGCTGCGCAGCTTCGTGGGGGAATATCGCCAGTGGGGTCAGCTCGCCGCGGCGTACGCGAACGCGGTCGCGCGCGCGCTCGCCGAGCCGCTCGTCGTCGCCGTGGTGGGGGGCGAGAGCGATCCCCTCGCGAACGCGTTGTGGCACCGGACGCGAGGGTCCACGGATCCGGCCCTTGGCCTGCATCGGGTGATCCCGGGGCGGGACGATGAGCGCCTCCGGGCGCTTGGCTTCCCGTCCGACCGCGTCGCGGCCTACGTCTGCGTCGGCACCGTCTGCTCCGCGCCGCTCACGGACGAGGCCTCGCTCGCACGGCAGCTCGACGAGGCGGCGACCCGGCACGCCCGCGCCGACTAGGCACGCGTCCTGCGCGTCCGATCCGCATGCGCTCCATTCAGGACGAGCTCGAAGAAGAGTCCATCGTCGCGGCGTTCTCGGACCACGCGCGCGCGGTCGCGGCCGCGCATGCGCTCGACCGCGCGGGCATTTCCCCTGATCACGTCGGAGTGACCGCCGGAAACGTCCGACAGGCGCGCGAAGCTGCCGGCTCGTTCAGCCTCGCGGGAGCGATCGTCGGCGCGATCGTCGGCGCGCTCGTCGCTCTCATCTTCGTATTTGCCGGTGGCGAACAGATGCGCCAGAACGTCGTCGCGATCATGCTCGGCGCGCCGGCGCTGATCCTCGCGTTCGGGGCGATCGGTGCGCTGACCGGACGCGCGAAGCTGTTCCAGAAGGAGGACTACCGCGCCTACGAGGGCGCGGTCGAGGCCGGCGAGGCGCTCGTGAGCGTCAGTGGCAAGCCGACCGAGCTGCGCCTGGCGCGCGAAGTTCTCCAGCAGCAGGGCGCCGTCGCGATACGGCGCGAGGAGACGGGCGAGGCGCTCTAGGCGACGACGGTCCCGCGCACGTAGACGCCCTTCGGGCTCGCGAGCGCGCCGAGATCCCTGAGCGGGTCGGCGTCGACGAAAACGAGATCCGCCCAGCAGCCTGTGCCGATGCGTCCCGCCTTGTCGAGTCCGATGACCAGCGCCGCGCGGCTTGTCGCCGCGGCGAGCGCCTCCGCTGCCGAGAGCCCGCATTCGGCGAGCAGCTTCACCTCCACCGCGAAGCGATCGTGCCTGTTGAACGGCGTCCCTGCGTCGGTCCCGGCCGCGATGCGGATACCGGCGCGGTGGGCCATGCGGACGCCCGTCGAGCATGAAGTGGACGGCCGCGAGCGTCGGCACGATCGCTACGTCGCGCTCCTTCAGAAGGCGCACCGTCCGCTCGTCGAGGAGCGTCGCGTGCTCGATGGAATCGACGCCGGCCTCGGCCGCGACGCGCATGCCGCCGGACCCGTGCGCGTGGGTCGTGATGCGCAGCCCGGCGTTGTGCGCCTCGTCGACCGCCGCGCGCGTCTCCTCCGACGTGTACTGCGACGCCTCGGGCGGCGCGCCTTCGCCGAGGATCCCGCCCGTCGAGAAGATCTTGACCACCTTGGCGCCCGCGGCGATCTGCTCGCGCACCGCCTTTCGGACCTCATCTGGGCCGTCGGCGACGCGGCCGACCTCGGCCCCGTGCCCGCCGGTCGTGGTCACGCCGCGTCCCGCGGCGACGATGCGCGGTCCTTCGACGATCCCGCCCTCGATCGCGCGCGCGACCTCGATGACCATCGCGCCGTTCGCTCCGAGGTCCCGAACGGTGGTGACGCCGGCGCGCAGCGCCGCGCGGGCGTTGCGGAATGCCTTGAGCGTGGCGAGCGCGTCCCCCTGGCGCACCTCGGCGCTGAAATTCACCTCGCCGTCGAGCGTCAGGTGCGCGTGGCAGTTGATCATCCCCGGGAGGACGAACGACCCTGGCGCTTGGCGCGTCTCCGATCGCTCGCCCTCGGGTGTCTTCGGGAGCGCGCGGCGCTCCCCGACCCACACGATGTGCGGACCGTCGATGATCACCGCGGCGTTATCGATCACGCGCTCGCCGTCGAAGAGCCCGTCGACCTCGAACACCAGCCGCATCGCGCCGCAGTATCGTCCGGCGATGCCCAGTGCGCTCGTCGAGCGTCTTCGCGCGCGCGGTCTCGTGCTCCCCGATTACGCCGGCGGCGGCCTCGTCAACGTCGCGTCGTCCGTGCTCGAGATCCTCAAGGTGCGCGACGAGAGCGATCCGCCGCCGCTTCGCGCGCTCGACCCGACGCTCACCAGGGGCATCCGCCAGGTCGTCGTCGTGCTCGCGGACGGCCTCGGGACGGCCCAGCTCCGCGCACTCGCGGCGAGCGGCGACGTGCCCTTCATCGCGTCGCTGCTCACACGCGCCGAGCGTGGGGAGCGCGCGCAGCTCATCGAGGCGACAACGATCTTTCCGTCGACCACCGCGGCGGCCATCACCACGCTGAACACCGCGCGAACACCGCAGGAGCATGGCAACCTCGCGTATTTCATCTGGCTCGAGGAGTTCGCGCAGGTCACCCAGATGCTGCGCTGGGGGCCGGGCATCACGCGGCGCGGCTCGTACTTCGACAATGCGTCGGTCGACCCGCGAGATTTCGTGAAGGTCCCGTCGATCCACGGGCGTATCCGCTCGCGCGGCGGCGCTTCGTACGTCATCGAGCCCGAGATATTCCGGCAGGAGGCGATGACGCGCATGCACGCCTCATCCGCGACGTACACCGGCTACTTCCTGCCGTCGAGCATGGGCGTACGGCTGCGAGGTCTCATCGAGGAGCGGCCGTGGGGCGAGCGGCCCGCCTATATCTACGCGTACTGGGCGGGGATCGACAGCATCGCGCATCTGCATGGCCCGCAGTCGGCCGAGCACGCGATGGAGGCGGCGCTCTTCGATCTGGACCTGTCGCGAGCGCTGAGCGGTCGCACCTCCGACGACACGCTCGTGATCCTCACGGCCGATCACGGCCACGCCTTCACCGACCCCGACAAGCTCATCGATCTCGTCGGCGATGCCGAGCTGCGCAGCCTCCTGCGCAATCCGCTCGCGGGGGAGCCCCGCCTGGTGTTCCTCCACACCGACGAGCCCGCGCGGGTGAAGGAGCACCTGGAGCGCCGGTATCCGGGCGCGTTCCTCCTCATCGACCGCGACGAGGCGATCGACGCGGGTCTCTTCGGCCGTGGCGACGGGGAGATCGCGCGTCGGCGCGTGGGGGAGGTGATCGCCATGCTGACCGACGATCGGGCCGCGAGTATCGTCCGAGTTGACGGCCAAACATTCCGTCACCGCGGATCGCACGGCGGCATGACGCCGGCGGAGATGAACATCCCGGTCCTCGCCTGGCGGGCCTGAACCCCTAGGATTCGGACACGTGGCCACGACGTCGTATCTCGAGGAGGCTGCCGGCGGCATGGTGACCGCAGCCGCGTTCGATGACGACGACGCCGCCGTCACGGCCGTCACGCTGCTTCGCGAGTCGGGAGTTCGCGAGCAGGACATCTCGGTCATCGCGAGCGATCGGCACCGCGCCGAGCTCGTCGCCGGCGATCGCGCGTGGCTTCCGCTCAAGGGCTGGCGCGGCCTGATGGCCCGCGTCGCGGCGCTCCGCGGCGGCGGAGTCCCGAAGGATGTTCGGACGCGTTACGGCGAGGCGCTGCGCGAAGGAAAGATCGTGGTCGCGGTCGCGGCGGGGAGTCAGCCGCCCGACACGATCGCGGCGCTGCTCGCGCAGTCGAACGGCGATCTCGTCGAGACGTGGTGGCAGCAGCCGACGATGCTGTTCGCTCCGCCGGAGCTCGCCGGCCCCTTCTAGCTCAATCTCTGGCTCCGCCAGGAGACGCGCTCAGGGCTGGTGGATTCGCTCCTCGCGGCTAAGCCGCTCCTCGCTCAGCTACGCCCTTTCGGTTACTCGTAGCGGAGCGCGCTGAGCGCGGACATCCGCATCGCGCGGCGAGCGGGGAGGAATCCCGCGACGAGCGCCACGACGACCGCGAGCGCGAACGCTGCGAGGATCAGATCCGGCCCCACGACGAAGATCGGCCCTGGATTGGTGCGCGGGTTGAGGTTGCGGATGATCCGCTCGATCACCTGGCCGCCCGCGATACCCAGGGCGACGCCGACGATCCCGCCGAACGCGCCGACGTATGCGGCCTCCGCGAGGAACAGCGCGCGGATGTCGCGCGGCGACGCACCGACCGCCTTCATGATCCCGATCTCGCGAGTGCGCTCGAGGACCGACATGACCATCGTGTTCGCGATCCCGATCGCCGCGACGAGCAGCGCGACGCCGCCGATCCCCGCGAGGATCCCCCGGAACACGCCGAATCCCTGATCGATCTGCTCGATGACCTGCTTCAGTGAAAAGGACGAGAACCCGAGCTCCTGCACCCCTCGCACGATGTCGGCGACGTTCGTCGAGTCGTCGGCCTCGATCGCGATGCCGCTATATCCCGTGCTCTGCTTGATCGTGTCCGGCGTGAGCCCGCGGTTGTCGGCGCCCGCGGCGAGCGCGTCGTCGAGCGGGATGCGCACCGAGGTCCCCGACGCCTGCTCGTCGAAGACACCGATGACCGTGATGCCGTAATCGCGCGGGGTGCCGCTGCCACCGATGCGCGTGCTGCCGAGCTTCACCGCGCCGCCGATCCGCATCGTCACACGCCTGCCGATCGCGCTCGCGACGCTGGGCGCGATGAGCCGCGCGATGTTTCCTGGAACCACTGCGACGGCGCGGTCGCCGAGCGCGAGGTGCCGGCCGGCGAGCAGGTCGCCCCGGTCGACCGGAGCGTTCGGCTCGATGCCCTGCGGACGGATGGTCGCGTCGTCGCCCCCTTCGACGATCGTGCCGAGCGGCGCGTCGAACTGTCGAAACACGCTCTCGACGTGGCCGATCCTCCGCAGCTGGGCGACGACCTCGTCAGTTATCGTCCGCGGGACCGCGGAGAGCCCGTTCGCGCCGGGCTGGAAGGGCTGCACGGTCACCAGACGCAGGTCGCCGATCGAGAAGACCGAGCGGCGGACGTTGTCCTCGGCGCCGGTCGCGAGCGCGATGAGCAGCACCACGAGCGCGGTCCCGATCGCGACGCCGGCGGTCGTGAGCACGGATCGCAGCCGCGCGCGTCCGTAATTCCCGAGCGACATCGCGAAGAGATCCGCCCAGCGCATCACTCGGCGATCCGCCCGTCGCGCATCCGGACGATGCGCCCCGCGTGGGCCGCGATCTGCGCGTCGTGCGTCACCAGCAGGACCGTCTGTCCGTGCGCGTTCAGCTCCTCGAAGATCCCGATCAGCGTGGCGCCGCTGGCGCTGTCGAGGTTCCCGGTCGGCTCGTCGGCGAGGAGGATCGCGGGATCGGCGACGAGCGCGCGCGCGACGGCCGCGCGCTGCAGCTCGCCGCCGGAGAGCTCGTTCGTGCGGTGCTCGGCGCGGGCCGCCATGCCGAGCCGTTCGAGGAGAGCGCGAGCCTTCGCGTGCCGCGCCGCGGGCTCGACCCCCGCGAAGGCGAGCGGCAGGGCGACGTTCTCGACCACGCGATAGCGCGGCAACAGGTTGAATGCCTGGAACACCATTCCCACGCGCCTCGCGCGATGACGCGCGAGCGCGGCTTCGTCGAGAGCGGCCAGGTCCTCGCCGTCGACGCGAAGAACGCCCGCGCTCGGCCGCTCCAGGCCGGCGATGATGTTGAGCAGGGTCGACTTCCCCGATCCCGACGGGCCCATGACCGCGACGAACTCGCCGCGCTCGACCGCCATCGTCACACCGGCGAGCGCGGCGACCGTGCTGCGGCCGGAGCGGTAGACGCGCTCTAGACCCTGCATTTCCACGGCGGGAACGCCCATGCATTCCAGTTTGCGTCGTTTGTGCTTTTATCTGTGATCGTGCGAGTGATAAAGGTCGATCCGAGAGATCGGACCCGCAGCGTCGCGGAGATCTTCTCCGGCCACGTCGAGACGCTCCCCGCGATCGGCAGCGAGCACAGCAAGGACCTGCGGCTCTCCGAGGTGTTCTTCAAGGACGGCGCGCGCAACCGCTGGCACGTGCACTCGACCGATCAGATCCTTCTCGTCACGGAGGGCGAGGGGATCGTCGCGGGCGAGCGCGAGCAGCACGATCTCACGCCCGGTGTCGTGGTCCTTGTTCCCGCGAACACGAAGCACTGGCACGGCGCGAAGCCCGGGAAGGACATGGCCCACTGGTCCATCCTCGGGCCAGGAGAAACGCGGATCGTGGACTAGCGGCCGCGGCGGAAAAGGACGACGGCGATCGCGACCGTGAAGAAGCCGGCTGCCGCCGTCACCAGCAGCGCGAGGAGCGTGGCGCGTCCGGCGAGCACCTCGAGCAGCGCCGCGATGAACGCGAGCCCGTTGAACACGAGCGCCATGACGTTCGCGAGCCAGATGTCGCCCCAGTGGAGCGAGCGCAGCTCGCCGATGCCCATCACCGCGTAGCCGAAGCACGCCGCGCCCGCCAGGCGATACACGTATTCGTCGGTCCCGCGGTACCCCATGAGCGCCGCGAACGGCCCGGCGGCCTGCGGTCCGAGACCGAAGACAGCGGCCGAGAGCGTGGCGAGGGCGAGCACCACCGCGACCCAGCCGGCGACATCGCGCGGCCCCGAGCGCAGCCCGCGGCGGGCGACCAGGATCTGGCCGACGATCCAACCGACGAGGACGCCCCAGATCGTCGTGATGAGGACGAAGCCGGTGATGGTCCCGGACGCGAACGAGACCAGGCCCGCGAGAAGCGCGACCCCGCCGAATGTGTACGTGGCCATGAGGACGAAGCGCAGCGGGCGCCACTCGCCGCGACGCGCGGCGATCACGAGCGCGACGGCATAGCCGAGCATGGCCGCGCCGCCGAGCTCATAGATAAGGAGATCGTCACCCGCGAGTCCCGCGATCGCGGCGAACGGGCGCGGAAACACGTACAGCGGCAGCCCCAGCGCGGCCGCGCCCACGAGCGGCAGCGCGAGCGCTCCCCGCTCGAGCGGCCCTAGCGGCGCAGCGTCCTGCCGGTCCAGATCCAGAACGCCGGGACGAGGATCACCGACGCGAGACCGCCCGTGACCAGGACGAGGCCCTGCGACGCGGCGACGTTCGCGACGAACAGGACCATGAGGTCGAGCCGAACGTCGCGAGCCCGCGCGGGTCGGTCGGCGAGATCTCCGCGACCGGCAGGCCCTGCACGTTCGCGATCGCGTCGGTCACACCGTGCACCGCGGAAAGCAGGCCGTATCCGACGCCGACCGCGGTGAGCCACCAGCGCGCATCGCCCAAGACCCGGCCTGCCGTCGCGACGACCGCGATCGTGGCCGACAGCCCGCCGCCCGCGAGGAGAGCGGCTGCGACGGCCGCGGCGTTCAGATCGCCGGGGTCACGGCGCACGAAGCCCAGGAAGACCACCGCGTAGGCCAGCGAGAACGCCCCGATCAGGTATGCCTGGAATCCGGCGCGACGAGAGAACGCTCGGTCGACCGGAGGCACGCCGCGATCCTAGCGGGTCAGATCTCCCGCGACCGGAAGCTCCAGACGGCGAGCACGAGGACCGCCGCGATCCAGGCGACCGCCCAGACGACGTACGCCGCCGGCGGCGGCTCGGCCGCGAAGAACGGGTTGGCGGCGACCGCCGGGCCCAGCTGCGTGTTCGCGGCGATGATGACCGCGGGCTCCAGGCTCCAGACCGCGCCGCGCCACAGCCCGTCCGTTGGGAGGATGAGCTTCGTCGCGGTACCGACGTGCGTGATCGTTTGGTTTCCGAGCGCGGCGCCGACCCCACCGATGATCCCGCCCATCCACGCGATCCCGAACAGGATCGCCGCGATGACGCCACCGACCATCCCGCTCATCCGCGTCGATAGCGCCAGCGCGAGCGTGAGCAGGACCACACCCTCTCCGACGACGAACGCGAGGAACTCGAGGGGTCGGGGCGGCAGATAGCCGACGACCACGTTGACGGCGACGATCTCGACGACGCCCGCACCGATCCCGTACGCGAGGATGAGCGCGAGAAGCCCCAGCCACTTTCCGACCACGTACTCGAGGCGCGAGATCGGCCGCGCGAGCACCGCGGCGGCGATGCCCGATTCGAGCTCGCCCGAGATCGCCGGCGCCGCGACGAAGACGGATGCGAGCGAGATCACCCAGCTGAACATGAACATGACGAGGATCAGGAGCTGCGACGCGATCGTCCGCCGCTGGGCCTCGCTGATCGGCTGTCCCGATGGGGTGAGCTCGTTGATCCGCGAGAATCCCCAGACCGTCAGCGCGATCACGACGAGGGTGAGCAGCAGGAGCGCGAGCAGCAGCCGGCGGCGGGCGGCCTCTCCGATCAGGAGCCGCGCGACCACGAGACTCCCCGTCATTGGCCGAGCAGCCGGAGGAAGCGCTCCTCGAGGGACTCGTGCTGCGGCTCGACGGCGTACACCCGCGCGCCGGAGGCGACCGCGGACGCGACGGCATCGGGGATGCCCTCCATCTCGATGCCCCGGATGAGGATCGCGCCGTCAGCGGCGTCGTCGAGCTCGCCGAATCGGGCAAGCGCGGCGCGTCCCTCGCGGGTGAGCCCCGATGCGCGAATGCGCACCGACGACGTGCGGAGCAGGTCCGCGAGCGTCCCCTGGGCCACGACCTTGCCGCGGTCGACGATCGCGACGCTGTCGCAGACCTGTTCCACCTCGGTGAGCAGGTGCGAGTTGAGAAACACGACCGCGCCGCGCTCGCGAAGCGCGCGGATGATCTCGCGAACGTCGTGACGCCCGACCGGGTCGAGCGCGCTCGTGGGCTCGTCGAGCAGGACGACCTGCGGATCGCCGAGAAGCGCCACGCCGAGCCCGAGCCGCTGCTGCATCCCTTTGGAGAACGTGCCCACGCGGCTTGCGCCGCGATCCGCGAGGCCCACGATCGCGAGGATCCGGTCGATCTCCGCGCTCCAACGCGCGCGTTCGATGCCGGCGAGCTCGCAGTGCAGCGCGAGCACCTCACGTGCGGCGAGCCACGACTGGTAACGAAAGAGCTCCGGGAGGTAGCCGATCCGCCGGAGCGCCGCCTTGGTCCCGAATCCTTCGCCGAGGATCGCGCCGCCGCCGCTGGTCGGTCGCGTCAATCCGAGCAGCACCTTGATGGCGGTCGTCTTGCCCGCGCCGTTCGGCCCGAGGAACCCGAAGACTCCGGATGCGACATCCAGGCTCAGGTCCGAGAGCGCCACGATCCTCCCGTAGCGCTTCGTGATGTGCTCCGCGCGGATCGCGGGCGCGGACGCCACTAGCGCATGGAGTTCGCGACCGCGAGTCCCTGAGCTTCGGTCAGCGAGCCGATCACCTCGTAGATCATGCCGCCTCGCTGCCAGATGACGGCGCTGGCGATCCCGGTGTTGTCGCCGATGAACAGGCCCTGCGCGCCGTTCTGCAGCGTGACCTGGTGCGAGATGGCAAGCTCCGCTGGGATCGGGACGGGCAGCGTGCTGGTGGGATCGCTGATCGCGCGGAGCGCGGCCGCCAGCTGGGGCGAGATCCCCGGCTGCGAGAGCAGATACGCCTGGAGCTCGGCGACGGTCACCCCGTCGCTCGAGATCACCGGCGCCTTCGCCTGACCGACCACCAGCGTCGGGATGTTCGCGGTCGGATCGCTCGGGCTCGCGCTCGCGGGCGCGCCCCAGACCATCACGACCGCGGGACCGCCCGTGACGAAGAGCTTCGCGCCGTCGATGTTCGCCGGCAGCGGCGGGGCGGTTCGGTTCTGCTTTGCGGCCGCCTGCCTTGTCGCGTCGGCGCTGAACGTGAACGTCGCGCTCGATTGATTGATCACCCCGTACCGCGGCTGACCGGTCACGCTGGACGGCAACGATGCCGGCGTCTGCACCGTGAACCCGGCCGCGTTGGTCGCCGCCGTCAGAGAGGGGACCTCCTTCGGCTGGGGCGGCGTGGTCCAGGTGAACGTTCCGTAGGTGCCCAGACACTGCTGCAGCTGGAGGTTGGCGCATGCACCGCCCAGATACGAGAGGTCGCTGGGCGTGACGGGCACACCGACGATCTGCTTCGGCTCGAAGATCTTGAGGATCGACCCCGCCGCGCCCGAAAGCGCGAGTCCGCTCGCGATCAGCACGACGGCCGCGGCGGCGGCCAGCCCTTGAAGTAGCCGCGTCGGGGGGTGCCGTCTCAGCGGCGCGACGACGGGGACGATCTGCTCATTTGCCGCGCGCGCACGAAAGCGCAGAAGCGCATCTTCGGTGTCTACCTTGAGCTCGCTCATCGCGAGCGCACGCTCGATCTGCTCGTCGTTCATCGCATTTCCCTCCGGAAGGCATCTTCGGCGCGGCGAAGCAGTGTTCCGACGCTCGAAGCGCGCACGTCGCTCGTACCTCGGACTGCGTCTCGGTGACCGCCACGACCGCGGCGGGATCGTCCGGCGCGGCGGCATCGGGCGCGAGTGCCTGAGCTGTCTCGCGTCGCGTGCGCCGAGTGCGGGACCGGATGGTGTTGAGAGCGGCGTGCGCGGCCGCGGCGTGCAGCCATGCCGACGCGTAGCCGGCGTCCGCGGTGTGCGCCCGATAAAAGGAGAGGAACACTTCTTGCGCGACGTCCTCCGCCTCGCCCTGGTCGCCGAGGATCCGATTCGCGATCCCGACAACGCGGACGTATTCGGCCCGAAACAGCCTCTCGAACGCCGCCGGTAACGGCGCGACCGAGTCCCGCCCGCCCGCGGGAAGGGTCAACGGCTGGGCCTCCATCCATGAAGAGAGCACCGCGGACCGTTCTGGTGTGACATCGGCTCGATTCTCCGCGTAGCGCCGGGGTTCGGGCTCGGCAAGCCGTCCCGCAGGCGACCGCGCGCCTTCGGAGGTGGCACCGCTCTTGCGCGACCGATGGGCTGCCAACAGAAGAAACGGCGGGGGAGATAGTCATGCCGAAGCTCAAGAAATCGATCGAGGTGAACGTCCCGGTCCGGGTCGCGTATGACCAGTGGACGCAGTTCGAGGAGTTCCCGCGATTCATGGAAGGCGTCGACTCGGTCAAACAGCTCGACGACAAGCGGCTGCACTGGCGCGCGAAGGTCGGCGGCAAGGTCGAGGAATGGGATGCTGAGATCTACCAGCAAGATCCCGACAGGGTCATCGCGTGGCGGAGCATCGCCGGCGCGCGAAACGAAGGCACCGTCCGCTTCGCGCCCCTCGGCCCCGACAAGACGAAGGTCGAGCTCGAGCTGCACTGGGAGCCTCTGGGTGTGCTCGAGCGCGTCGGGGATGTCCTCGGCGCGGACGACATGCGTGTCCAGGGTGACTTGAACCGTTTCAAAGAGTTCGTCGAGTCACACGGCGCTCCGACCGGAGCTTGGCGCGGCCGGATCGAAGGAGAACGCGTCGAGGAGGATCAGGAGGCCGGCACCAGCTCGCGCCGCTAGCGCGATATGTCCATGCGCGTGGCGATGCTCGCGCCGATCTCCTGGCGTGTGCCGCCGCGTCACTACGGCCCCTGGGAGCTCGTCGTGTCCCTTTTGACGGAGGGACTCGTCGAGCGTGGCGTCGACGTGACGCTGTTCGCGACAGCGGATAGCGTCACGGCGGCGCGATTGGACGCGGTCTGCCCGAGCCCGCTGAACGACGATCTCTCGCTCGATCCGAAAGTCTGGGAATCGCTCCACATCGCGAACGCCTTCGAGAAGGCCGGCTCGTTCGACCTCATCCACAACCACTTCGACTTCCTGCCGCTCACGTACTCGAATCTCGTCGATACGACGCTCGTCACCACGATCCACGGCTTCTCATCGGACCGCATCCGCCCCGTCTACCGCCGGTACGACGGGCGCTCGCACTACATCTCGATCAGCAACGCCGATCGTGATCCGTCCCTGCACTACGTTGCGACGATCCACCACGGCATCGATCTCTCCGAGTTCACGCCACGCGAGCGAACGGGTCGTGGCCTCGTCTTCCTCGGGCGCATCCATCCGGACAAGGGGGTCGCCGAGGCGATCGCCGTGGCGCGTGCCGTCGGGCTGCCTCTCGTCATCGCCGGCATCATTCAGGACCGCGAGTACTTCGCCGGCGAGATCGCGCCACACGTCGACGGCGAGCGCGTCCGTTACGTCGGCCCGTTGGGCCCGCGGGATCGCGACGAGCTCCTCGGGTCTGCGCTGGCCCTGTTGCACCTGGTCCGCTTCGCCGAACCCTTCGGGCTTTCGATGATCGAGGCGATGGCGTGCGGTACCCCGGTGATCGCCCTGCGACGCGGCTCGGTTCCCGAGGTCGTCGACGAGGGGATCACCGGTTTCGTGGTCGACGACCTGCGCGGCGCGATCGCCGCCGTTCCCCGTGCGCGCGGTCTTGATCGCCGCGCGATCCGTGCCCGCGCGGCCGAGCGCTTCAGCCGCGACCGCATGGTCGACGACTATCTGCGGGTCTACGAGCAGGTGCTGTCCGGCGCGCACGTCGCTTGAGCGAGAGCTTCCGTGTCGGCGTCAACTACTGGCCCGCGTCGAGCGCGATGCGCTGGTGGCAGCGCTTCGCCGCGGACGAGACCGCGCGCGACTTCGCGCGGATCCGCGCGTCGGGTGGCGACCTCGTTCGCTTCTTTCTGTTGTGGGAAGACTTCCAGCCCGACCCTGAGCGCGTCTCGGAGGATGCGCTCGCGCACCTGGTGACCGTCGCCGATCTTGCGTCCGCGAACCGGCTTCAGATCCTGCCCACGCTCTTTTGCGGACACATGAGCGGCGCCAACTTCGTTCCCGAATGGGCGCTCGGTGGGCCAGCGGGCGCGCGCTTTCGTACTGTCGCGAATGGTCGCGTGGACACGCGCGTGACGCGCAACTGGTACGCGGACGACGAGATCGGTCGGGCGCAGGCGCTT
>VBGS01000033.1 GCA_005889445.1 Chloroflexota bacterium | reverse complement strand
GATGGGCGCGCACTGGATCAACGGCGCGAAAAGCCCCGACGTGCGTGACTGGCGGATCTCGGACGTGCTTCGGCGCGCTCACAGGTATGAGCGCGGTCAGGGGCCGTTCTATCCCCGCGACGACGAACAGCATCTGCTGTCCCGACGTGGAGCGGGCCGAAGCCCCCGATGAAGGTCCTGATCATCGGATCGGGGCCGATCCTCATCGGTCAAGCCGCGGAGTTCGACTACGCCGGCACGCAAGCCTGTCGTGCGCTGCGCGAGGAAGGCGCCCAGACCGTCCTCGTGAACTCGAACCCGGCGACGATCATGACCGACCCCGGCGTCGCGGATGTGACCTACATCGAGCCGCTGACGGTGGAGGTGCTGGGGCGCATCATCGAGAAAGAGCGACCCGCCGGCCTCCTCGCGACGCTCGGCGGGCAGACCGGCCTCAACCTCGCCGTCGCCCTGGCCGAAGCGGGCGTGCTCGAGCGGTACGGCGTCCGCCTGCTCGGGACCCCGCTCTCCGCGATACGGCAGGCCGAGGACCGGGAAGCGTTCAAGCAGCTGCTCCTCTCGATCGGTGAGCCCGTCCCTGAATCGATCACGGCGCACACCGTCGACGAGGCGCGCGCGTTCGCGGACCGCATCGGGTTTCCCTTGGTCGTTCGTCCGGCCTTCACGCTCGGCGGGACCGGGGGCGGCGTCGCGGCGGACGCGGACGAACTCGCGGCGCGCGTGACTCGCGGCATCGCCGCCTCGCCGATCGGACAGGTGCTGGTCGAACGGAACCTCACCGGCTGGAAGGAGATCGAGTACGAGGTCATGCGAGACGGTGCGGACACGTGCATCACGGTCTGCAACATGGAGAACATCGACCCGATGGGTGTGCATACCGGAGATTCGATCGTGGTCGCGCCGTCGCAGACGCTGACCGACAAGGAGTACCAGATGCTCCGGAGCGCGGCGCTCCGGATCATCCGCGCGCTCGGGATCGAGGGTGGCTGCAACGTGCAGTTCGCGCTCCATCCCGATCGCGCTCCGTCCGACGACGCCGACGCGCTTACGCCGTACTACGTCATCGAGGTCAACCCGCGTGTCTCGCGATCGTCCGCGCTCGCGTCAAAGGCGACCGGCTACCCGATCGCCCGGGTCGCGGCCAAGATCGCGATGGGAAGGCGGCTGCACGAGATCCCGAACGCGGTGACGAAGAAGACGACTGCGGCGTTCGAGCCGGCGCTCGACTACGTCGTCGTGAAGATCCCGCGCTGGCCGTTCGACAAATTCGCCGCCGCCGACCGCACTCTGGGCACCCAGATGAAGGCGACCGGCGAGGTCATGGCGATCGACCGGTCCTTCGAGGCAGCGCTGCAGAAGGCCCTGCGTTCGCTCGACCTAAAGGATCGCGGCCTGCTCTGGGAGGCGCCGGCCTGGGTCGATGTTGTCGACCCACGTGATTTCACGGAGCGTTTCCTTTCGGGGGCGCCCACGGACGATCGGCTCTGGCGGCTCTTCGCCGCGCTGCGGAGGGGGGCGCCGATCGATCTGCTGCACGAGCGAACGCACATCGATCGCTGGTTCCTTCGGAAGATCTCGCGGATCGTGAGATTCGCGGAGGACGATCTGCAGGGTCGGACCCCGACGCCGGCGCTCCTCGGCTCGGCGAAACGGCTCGGCTTCGCGGACGCCGACATCGCGACGCTCACCGGCATGCTTCCCGTCGACGTCCGGCGCCTGCGCGCGCAGTGGGGGATCCGACCCGTCTACAAGATGGTCGATACCTGCGCCGCGGAGTTCGAAGCGGTCACGCCGTACTTCTATTCGACCTACGAGCAGGAGAACGAGGCCACACCGCTCGCCGGCGCGAAGGCGGTGATCCTGGGAAGCGGACCGATCCGCATCGGTCAGGGCATCGAGTTCGATTGCTGCTGCGTCCAATCGGCAGCGGCGCTTCGCGAGCGCGGCGTATCCGCGATCATGGTGAACAGCAACCCGGAGACCGTTTCGACGGACTTCGACGAGTCCGCGCGGCTGTACTTCGATCCGCTCGACGAAGAGTCGATCGCCGCGGTGCTCGAGAACGAAGGTGGCGCCGGCATCCCCGTCCTCGCGCAGTTCGGCGGACAGACCGCTCTCAACCTCGCGGATCGCCTCGCCGGCATCGGCGGCGAGATCGCGGGGACGACCGCCGATGCGATCGGCCTCGCCGAAGACCGACGACGTTTCCACGACTTCGCCGACGCGCTCGGGATCCCGCAGCCGCCTGGCGGGACGGCCGAATCGCTCACCGAGGCGCTCGCGGTCGCGGCCGACGTCGGCTACCCGGTACTCGTGCGACCCTCCTACGTCCTCGGCGGGCGCGGGATGGAGATCGCCTACGGGCGCGAGGACCTCGAGCGGTATTTCCACTCCGCGCTCGAGGCCGGGACGGGCCGCGTGCTCGTCGACAAGTATTTGCGCGGCAAGGAAGTCGAGGTCGACGCGGTGAGCGACGGCCACGACACGCTGGTCGCCGGGATCATGGAGCACATCGAGCGCGCCGGCGTGCACTCCGGCGACAGCTACGCGGTGTATCCGGCGCAGAACCTCCTTCCCGCCGAGCGCGACGAGATCGTCGAGCTCACGCGGCGGATCGCCGAGGCGCTCCCGGTGAAGGGCCTGCTCAACATCCAGTTCATCGTCGAACACGGGAACGTCTGGGTCCTCGAGGTGAATCCGCGCGCCAGCCGCACGGTCCCGTTCCTGACGAAGGTCACTGGCGTCCCGCTGGTCCGGCTCGCCGTCGCGGTCGCGCTGGGGTCATCCCTCGCGGCCGAGGGCTACGCCCGCGTCGACGGCATCTGGCCCGACGCCTCGCTCGTGGCGCTCAAGGCGCCGGTCTTCTCGATGGCCAAGCTGCTCGATGTGGACACCTACCTCGGGCCCGAGATGAAGAGCACCGGAGAGGTCATGGGTGTTGACCGTGCGTTCGCGCCGGCGCTCTGGAAGGCGCTCGTCGCCGCGGGACTCGCCCCTGCCCGCAGCGGCAAGATCCTCGTGACCGTCGCCGACAAGGACAAGCCCGAAGTTTCCGAGATCATCGAGGGATTCCACTGGCTCGGATACGAGCTCGTCGCGACATCGGGTACGGCCGCGCTCATCCGCTCGCTCGGCATCGACGTCCTCGAGGTGCGGAAGCTCGCCGAAGGCAGTCAGGACATCCTGAAGCTCATCCGTTCGGGCGAGTGCGTCGCCGTCATCAACACGCCGACGCTCGGAAAGACCGTCGATCGGGACGGCTTCCTCATCAGGCGCGCGGCTGTCGAAGCGCGGGTGCCCTGCCTCACGTCGCTGGATACGGCGCTCGCGGTCGTCACGGCCCTGCGGGCGAGCGCCGTCGCGCCACACGTCGCGCCGCTCGCTGAGTACCGGGCGCAGCAGGAGCCGGTCGCGGCCGCGGACTGACGTGAAACACCTCGCGGCCCTCGCGATCGTTCTCGCTTCGTGCGTCGCCGCGCCGGCGCCGTCACCGAGCACACGCGCCCCCGCGCCGACAGCTGTGCGCGCGAGCGCCACAACGCTGCCGAGCGCGGGACTCGGCGCGCTGACCAAGCTCGCCGACGGCACCCTCGTCGTCGGCGTCCCCGACTGCGCGACCGCGACGCAGAACGGCGGCATCACCGGATGCGAGCTGCTCGACGCGGCCGCCGATCGCGGCGTCTTCGTCGGCGTCCTCCGGTGGTCGGACGGGACGTTCGAGGCGAGGTCGATCGACCTGGTCACCGGCGAGATGCGGACGCTCATCCCGAAGGAGGATCTCGGGATCGCGCTCGAGGAGGTGCGCGACGAAGTCGCGATCCTGCGGGAGACCGACGATCTCGGCGGCGGCAACGTGCACGTGCGCCTCCGCCGCATCCCGTGGCGCGATCCGTCCAAGGCGGAGACGCTTGACGAGATCGATCTCATTGGTCTCGGCGGCGGCGATAGCTGGAATCCCTGGCCGTCCGCGCGCACGAACGGTCAGGACGTCGTCTGGCTTCACGCGGGCGGACCGTTCGCGAAGCATCAGGTCATCCTCCTCGATGCGCGCGGGACAAGACAAGTTGTGACCGAGAGCGATAAGCCGATCTGGTTCGACCTCGACGACGGCGGGCGCGTCCCGGTCGCGGTCATCTCCTCCGATGGCGCGACGCAGCGTTTCTTCGTCTCTCTCGCTGGGACCGTGCACGAGATCGCGACGCGGGATGCATCGGCGAGCGGATACGTGATGAGCTTCGGCGACGTCGTCGGCTGGGCTCGCGGGACCGGAACGGTGCGCCCGATCGACGGTGTCGAGCTGTTCACCGACACCGGCCGCGGGCTGCGGGTCGACCGTCCGGAACCCGGATGCGTCTTCGTCGGGCGCACCGCCAAGGACGTGGTCACGGTCTGTCCCTCCGGCGTGCGCCTGGAGGACGTCCGCGCGAACACCGTCCGCGACGGGCCGCCGAGCCGCGTCGTCGTCGCGTTTCCTCGCGCGCTGCTCTGGCGGACCGCGGCTGATCTGGCCGCAAATCCGATGATCTGGCGGATCACCCTGCTATGAGAAAACGGACCAAGCCGCCGCCGATGAGCGCGGACGCCTACGGTCGCACCCTCACCGGTCTCAGCATCAATCTCATCGTCCGGGACGTCGGGAGAAGCCTGCCCTTCTACACCGACGTCCTCGGGCTCCGACTCTTGATCAGCGACGAAGACTTCGCGGCGTTCGAGGCTGAGGGAGTGCGTCTGCAGATACACGCGGACCACACCTACGAGCGCATGCCGTGGGCATCACGACTCCTGGAGCCCGGCAAGCGCGGGCTCGGGGCCGAGATCCGGATCCTGGGGATCGATCCGGACGAGGCAGAGCGCCGCGCACGCGAGCAAGGAGCGAGCGTCCTCGTCGCGACACGCGACTGGCCACACGGCTGGCGCGACTGCATCCTCGAGGATCCGGACGGCTATACCTTCGCGGTAGGCACTCCCCTGTGATCCTCCAGCCGGGCAGAATCCTGGAGACCGCGGAGATCGGCACGCTCGGCACGGTCGTGCGGATCGCGGCGCCGGAGATCGCGGCGCAGGCCCGCGCCGGCCAATTCGTCCACGTGCGGCCAGGCACCTCGTTCGATCCCCTCCTGCGCCGGCCGTACTCGTTCAATCGGATCGACCGTCAAGCGGGCGAGGTCGAGCTGCTCGTGAAGCCGCTCGGTCCAGGCGGCGAATGGATCGCCTCCCGCCGCCCCGGGGACATGCTCGATCTGCTGGGCCCGCTGGGCTCGGCGTTCGTCGTGCACCGCGCGACGCGGAACCTGCTCCTCGTCGCCGGCGGCACGGGCGTCGCGCCGATGCGCGTGCTCGCGGAGCAGGAGGCCTCGCGCCGGAACGTGACGCTGCTGATGGGCGGGCGATCGGTCGGGCACCTCTGGCCGAGCGACCGTCTGCCTCCGTCGGTGGAGTACGTGACCACGACCGAGGACGGCTCGTTCGGGATCACCGGCCGCGTCACCGACGCGATCGGTCCGCTCCTGGCGTGGGCCGATCAGCTCTGCGGATGCGGCCCGTGGCCGATGCTCGGCGCGCTCGGTCGGCTGCGCGAGCAGGCCGAGCGGGCGCCAGCGTATCCGGGGCGGACCCCGCTCATCGATGCGCAGATCGCCGTGGAGCAGCACATGGGCTGCGCCATGGGGGTCTGTCGCGCGTGTGTCGTCGTTACCGCGCAGGGGAACGCGCGGGTCTGCCGCGAAGGCCCGGTCTTCTCGCTCGGCGACGTGGCGTTCGACGAAGGCGAGCCCGCGACCGTCGGGATCCTGGCCTGATGCCATCCCGTCGGGAGCGGAAGAAGGTCGAGCGGCCGATCGACGTGAGCCGATCGATCGAGGAATCGCTCGAGGAGGCTGCGTCCGGCGAGGAGGAAGAGGACGTCGTCGACCTCGCGGACCTCGACGATGCGAGCGCGAAGGAGGTGGTCGCCGCGGAGCCGGAGCATCCCGCCTCCGACCTCGGGATCCGCCTTCGCGACGCGCTTACGACCGAGGCTCCACCCCGCGTGGAGGCGCGACCGCCGGTTCGGCATCCCGAAACCGATGTCGATCTCGCGGTGGACGCCGCGCGCGGTCTGCGCCTGCGCAACCCGGTGCTCACCGCGTCGGGTACGTTCGGCCAGGGCACCGAGTACGCCGAGCTCATCGACGTGTCGCGGCTCGGCGCCATCGTCAACAAGGGCACGACGCCGGTCGCGCGTCCGGGAAATCCTCAGTACCGCATCGCCGAGACCCCGTCGGGGATCCTCAATTCGATCGGACTCGAAAATCCCGGTGCGACCGAGGTGGCCCGCAAATACGGAAAGCAGTGGGCCGCGCTGGGGGTGCCGGTGATCGTCAACGTGGCCGGCTACAGCGTCGACGATTACGTGTACGTCGTGGCCGAGATGGCCGGCACGCCGGGTGTGGTTGCCTTCGAGCTTAACGTGTCGTGTCCGAACGTGAAGGGCGGCATGCTCTTCGGCTGCGATCCCGGCCTCGCGGCGGAGGTCACGCGAGCGGTCAAGGCCGAGACGGACCTGCCCGTCATCGTGAAGCTGACGCCGAACGCGCCCGATGTCGTCGCCGTCGCCCGGGCATGCGAGGAAGCTGGCGCGGACGCGCTCACGGCGATCAATACGGTCCTGGGCATGCGCATCGATATCGCGCGCCGCCGACCGATCCTCGGGACCGGCAGCGGGGGGCTGTCAGGCCCGGCGATCCGCCCGATCGCGGTGCATATCACCTATCAGGTGGCTCAGGCGGTGAGCATCCCGGTCATCGGAGCGGGCGGCATCACCAGCGCGGAGGACGCCCTCGAGTTCTTGATGGCCGGAGCAGCGGCGGTCCAGATCGGAACGGCAACCTTCGCCGATCCCCTCGCGCCGCTGAAGACGATCGAGGGGTTGGCCGCGTACGTGCGCGAGCAGCGACTCGGATCCATTCGCGAGGTGATCGGCGCCGCGCTGCCGCGGGGCTAGGAGCCTGCGTCCGGGAGAACGCTGGTCATCGCTCGCGTGATCGGCGCCTCGATATGGCGAGCTGGATCCGGGTCCATCCGTTTGCGCTCAGGTGAAGCGTAGTAACGCGCGTCGGCCGCGGCGAAGCCGTCGGCACCGCCGTATCCGATGATCCAGACGAACTCGTCCGCGCCGTCGACCCGCCACGCGCCCACGAACGTGAAGCCGAACTTCCGGCGCAGCGGATACACGCGGCGGCGCCATTCATCGATAAAGGCGTCCATCTCTCCCGCGCGGATCCGGTAATGGCGGAGCTGATATTCCATCCCGCTCACAGCCGACGACGCTAGCGCGGGGCCGATCGCCTCCGCTTGGTGCCGCTGGCGACGACGACGCGTGGGGCTCCGTTGGTGCCCTGTTGCTCCTTGCCGTTCGGCGCGGACCAGCGGATCAGCGCCGCGAGCGGGACTCCACCGGTGCTGGCCCAGCTGTGTCCGTCTTCAGCCCCCGCACCGTCGCAGTAGGCCCAGGCGCCTTCGTTCACGGTGAGGCCACCCTCTCCGCGGCGCGAGCGGAGCGTCCGGTGCGTTTCCGACCGGCACTCCCAGTGGACAAGGGTTGCAGTCGTCAGACC
>VBGS01000248.1 GCA_005889445.1 Chloroflexota bacterium | reverse complement strand
AACGAGATCCAGGTGCTGTCGCCGAGCGGCGCGCTCATCGCGCGCTACGGGCGCAACGCCGGGGATGACCCGCTCGACTTCCCGGCGAGCCCGATCTTCCACGAGCGCGGCCTCTACATCGCGAATCTCGCGCTCGGCACCGCGCCGAGCGGCGGAAAGATCTCCGTCCTGGGAGTTCCATTGCCGGGAGCGCCAGCCGCGCACTAGAGCTCGCGGCGAGGTCGCCCCTCGGGTCGACCTCGCCGCGTCGCTTCTCCAGTTACCGCTCGCGCCTCAGGTAATCCAGGATCTCGGCCATCACGCGGCAGTCGACCTCGTTGTAACGCCCGATCTCCTGCATGACCGGCGATTCGCGCAGGCTGCGGCCGCGCGCGCGCGAATCGGCGGCGGCGGCCCACGCGCCGGCCATCGCCCCGGCACCGTCGGCCAGGCCCTCCGACCACTCGGTTTCGATCAGGCCATGTCGCTTCATGGCGCGCGCGATCGCCTTCAGGCCGAAGGAGAACGCTCCTTTGACCACGATCGGCTCGGCCCGGAACACGCGGCACAGCAGGTCGTACCACACCAGTGGCGGCCAATCGCGATCCGGATGGCGCGAACGCGCGGACTCGTACGCGCGCTCAAAGTTGCTCTCCTCGGCGAGCGACCAATGGACCAGTCGCACGTCGCTGGGCGAGCCCAGCCCCGCCTCGCGGGCGATGTCGTCGAGCTGGGCGAGCCAACCGTCGATCATTCGCGCCTCCGCCTCGACACTCAGGTCGTCGACGGTGAACTGGCGAAATGTCCAGCGCCGGTCGAGATAGGTCCCGCTGCCGATCTGGAAGATCAGGGACTGCCCGCCCTTGCGAGGGAACGTGCTGAAGTCGTCGTCCAGGTCGTGAACGAATTCGAAGTCCACGAACGCCTCGGCGGGCGGAGGCGTTCGCCACGAGGCTTCATCGGCGGTCACGCGCCGCGGACGGACGATGTCGCCCTCATCTCGGTTCACCGAGATCACCGCGTCGAGCGTGCGGGCGTGGTCTCCGTCGATGCCGAGGAGCTTTGATGACAGCCGCTCGTCGTCCCAGCGCGTCACGCCGACGATGTGCGCGGACGAGCGAAGCTCGGCGTTCACACGCGGTAACAGCGTGAGGTCCGCGAGCTGCTTCGCGATCTCTGTCTTGGCCGAATGCCATGGGAAGTCGCTGTCGGCCTTCATGTTCGGCCAGAGGTCGGCGACGGAGGGGATCGGCAGGACCCGCCATTCGGCGCCCTCGGTGCGCAGCCGACGGATCCAGGCGAGGCCGCGTGCCACGACGCTCGACAGGTCCTCCTCCCAGGATCGGACGTAGGTCTCGCGTGGGATGCGCGCGAGCTTGTCCCAGCACCGGTCGCCCCTCGCCTGCCCCTGTCGCCAGCCGCGGCCGGCGACGTAGGCGGCCGGCGGCGTGTACCCCTGCAGACGCCCGACGGCCTCGTTGTAAACCCAGGCCTGGGTCATCACTCCGACCCCGTCGGCGCCGAGGCCGCCGTCTTTCAACAGCCTCAGCGTCGCGAACTTCAGGTCAACGACGCGGTAGTGCCTTCCGTGTCGAAGCGCGGCGACAGGGAGCTCCAGCTGATCGCCGACGAACGCGTCGGGGCAGAGCTCGGCGAGCTTGTCCGAGCGGATGAGGAGGTCCGCGACGCCGTAGGTCCGGCGTTCCGGATCGCGCAAGACGGCCGATGCGATCACGGGGGCGCCGTCCTTCATCGCCTCCCAGGTAGCCTCCGCGGCCGCGAGCGAGCGCGCCTCGTCGGGGCGCGTCGCGATCCGCGTGACCGGCCAGCGCGTCTGCAGATCCACGATCCGTTCAGCCAGTCGACGAGCAGGTCGTTCGCGCACCAATTGCGCAGTGCGCCCGCCGGCACCCAGTCGAGCCAGTCCGCATCGCTCCGCGGATCGACGAGCGCGCCGTCATCGCGCTGCGTGATCGCGGCCCGTCCGATCATCGGTTCAGCGTCTCGAGCAGGCCGCGGAGATCCGGCTCCTCGCGGATGGCCACTCCGTCGGTCGGTGCCGGCGCGCCGCCCCGGTTCGCCCAGTACACGTCCATCCCGACGCGCGCCGCGCCGCCCACGTCGTGGGCCGATCCGGCGACGAAGAGCACCTCGGCGGGATCGAGGGCGAGACGGTCGAGGGCCATGCGATACGGGAGCGGATCGGGCTTGTACGCGCCGGCCTCCTCCGCCGTGACGACGAGATCGAAGTGGCCCGCCCGGAACGATGCGAGCCGCCCGAGCTTACGCGAGCAGTTGGTGACGATGAAGCGCTTCGTCCCATCGATCTTCGCGAGCACCGGCGGAACGTCGGGCCACGGCCCGAAGTCGCCCCAGCGCCGCAGCAGCGCGTCGCCCTTCTGCTTCGGAAGGCCGACCTCCTTCGCCGCTTCGCGCACGATCTCCTCGAAGGGCCGGTAGCGCTTGCCGCGCAGCAGCGCCTGCGACGACGCATGCCAGCGCAACCCGAGCGCGGTCTCGCCCGCGACGTCGGACCAAAGGGACCATGTGTCGAGGAGCGCGGTGAGCAGATCGAACCCGACGGCCGCGTACCGCATGGAGGTAGCCTAGGGCGGCCGCGCGGTGCCGCGCAGCATTCCGACGGGAGGAACGACGTGGCGCGTTACATCACGCTGATCAACTTCACTGAGCAGGGGATCAAGACCATCAAGGATTGGGACAAGCGCATCGCCGCGACCCGCGAGCGCATCGACCGATCGGGCGGGAAGCTCATCGACGTGTATCTCACCTTCGGTGAGTTCGACGCCGTCGCGATCCTGGATGCGCCGAACGACGATGCCGCGCTGCGGGTCGCGCTCGAGTACGGGCTCGCCGGCAACGGACGCAGCCACACGCTGCGCGCGTTCGGTCAGGACGAGGCCACAAGGATCGTGAAGCAGCTCAGCTGAGCATGGGCACGCGGAGCGAGTGGCGTTTCACCAGGACGGAGGCCGTCGCCGCGACGGGTATGGTGACGGCCGATCCGTTGCCGGCCGAGGCTGGGGTCGAGATCCTGCGCGAGGGAGGGAACGCGCTCGACGCCGCCCTCGCGACCGCGTTCGCGCTCGGAGTGACCTCACCGATCGGCAGCGGCCTCGGCGGGATCGCCGGTCTTGTCGTCTGGCGGGAGGGCCGCGTCGCGTCGTTCGATGGGTCGACTCGCGCGCCGCTGGGTGCACGCGAGACGATGTTCGAGCTGGCCGGAGGCGACGCGCGATCGGGCATGTACGGATGGCCGTCGGTCACGGGAGAGACCAACGTTGAGGGCCCGCTCTCCGTGAGCGTCCCGGGGGCGATCGCCGCCTACGAGCTCGCGCACCGGCGAATGGGCAAGCTGCCGTGGGCGCGACTCTTCGAGCCTGCGATCCGATTGGCGCGTGACGGATTCGTCATGGACTGGTACGCCACGCTCATCTTTGGCGCCTACGCGGCGCGCCTCCATCGGAGCGCCGAAGCGAAGCGCGTGTACTTCAAGGACGGCGCGCCCTATCGCCCGCAGACCGGGTTCGAGCCGCCTGAGCGCATGCGCCAACCTGAGCTCGCGCGGTCGCTCGAGGTTCTCGCACGCGATGGCGCGAGCGCGATGTACGACGGCGAGATCGGGGCCGCGATCGTGGAAGATCTTCGCGCGCAGGGAGGCATCCTCAACCGCGACGACTTCGCGACGTACCGGGCGGCTGAGCCTTCGCCGCTGACGGTGCGCTACCGCGGGCACCGCGTGGTCACGATGCCGGGGCTGAGCGGTGGACCCACCGTCGCGCGGGCTCTTGAGCT
>VBGS01000032.1 GCA_005889445.1 Chloroflexota bacterium | reverse complement strand
GTTCACGTGCATCTCGCGCTTCGCGAGATCGATGTCCAGCGCGGCGACGCCCGCGACGCACGGCAGGCCGAGTCCGCGCGCGACGACGGCCGCGTGCGAGGTCGAGCCGCCCCGCGCGGTGAGGATGCCCGTGGCCGCGACCATCCCGTGGAAGTCGTCCGGGCTGGTCTCCGGACGGACGAGCACGACCAGCTGCTTCTGCCCTTTGAGCGCGACCGCGCGGTCGGCGTCGAACACCGCGCGGCCCGTCGCCGCCCCGGGCGACGCGTTCAGTCCCTTCGCGAGGTAGCGACCGGCGCTGCGCGCGCGCTCGACTTCCTTCTGATCGAACCGCGGGAGCAGCAGCTGCTCGACCTGCGCGGGTTCGACGCGCTGGAGCGCCTCATCCCGGGTGATGAGCTTCTCGCGCACCATGTCGGTCGCGATCTTCACCGCCGCCGCGGCGGTCCGCTTCGCGGAGCGGGTCTGCAGCATGAAGAGCTTTCCGCGCTCGATCGTGAACTCGAGGTCCTGCGCGTCGCGGTAGTGCTTCTCCAGACGCTGCGCGATCTTCTCGAACTCCGCGTACGCCGTCGGCAGGTCCTTCTTCATCTGCGAGATCGGCGAGGGCGTGCGGATCCCCGCGACGACGTCCTCACCCTGCGCGTTGGTGAGGTATTCGCCGTAGAGCTCCTTCTTGCCGGTGTTCGGGTCGCGCGTGAACGCCACGCCCGTGCCCGAATCGTCGCCCATGTTGCCGAACACCATGGTCACGACACTGCAGGCCGTCCCGAGGTCGTCCGAGATCTTGAACTGCTTGCGGTAGTCCTTGGCGCGCTGGCCGAACCACGATCCGAAGACGGCCTCGATCGCGAGGCGGAGCTGCTGCTTCGGCTCGGTCGGGAACGGCTTCCCGGTCTCTGTCTGAACGATCTGCTTGTACTCGGTCACCAGCTCCTCGAGCTGCCTGGGCGAGAGCTCGGGATCGGTCTTGACGCCGGCTTTGCGCTTTCTCGCTTCGAGCGCCTGATCGAATTTCGCGGCGTCGATGGCCAGCACGATGCGTCCGAACATCGAGATGAAACGGCGGTAGGCGTCCCACGCGAAGCGTTGGTTCTTCGTCAAGGTCGCCAGCCCTTTGCGCGACTCGTCGTTGAGGCCCAGGTTCAGCACCGTGTCCATCATCCCGGGCATGCTCATCGCCGCGCCCGACCGCACCGACACCAGGAGCGGATCCTTCGGATCGCCAAGACGCTTCTTCGTCGCGGCCTCGACCGTCGCGAGCCCCTTCTCCACCTGATCCCAGAGGCCGGCCGGCAGCTTCTTCCCCGCGGCGAAGTACGCGTTGCACGCGGCGGTCGTGATCGTGAAGCCCGGAGGCACCGGAAGACCGGCGTTCGTCATCTCCGCGAGCCCGGCGCCCTTGCCGCCGAGGAGCTCGCGCATCTTGGCGTTTCCTTCGGCCTTGCCGCTCGCGAAGAGGTAGACCCACTTCTGCGCTTTGGGAGCGGCACGGCGTGCTGCGGTCGGGCGCGTGCGGCTACGAACGGCCATGGCGGACCTCCCCTCCGGAGATATCGATTCTCGCAGAAACCGGTGGCGCGGCGAACCGGCGGAGCGCGTCGCGGCCCGTCGCCCAGAGCCCGCGACGGAATGCAAGGACGATCACGACAAAGACGGCGCCGGTCACGACGCCCGAGGCTTCCGGCGCGCTGGTGAGCGCGTCGCGCAGCTCGAGGACGATGACCGCGCCGAGCAGGCTTCCCCAGAGCGTGCCGATGCCGCCGAGGATGGTGATGAGCACGGCCTGCCCCGAGGTGGTCCAGTGCAGCAGGTCGAGCGAGGCGAAGCCGTTGCCGAGCGCGAAGAGGCCCCCCGCCAAGCCGGCGAGGCCGCCCGAGAGTACGAACGCGAGGACCTTGTAGCGCCAGGTCGCGTAGCCGAGCGCCTGCGCCCGGGGCTCGTTGTCCCGGATCGCCACGAGGACGTGTCCGAAGGGCGAGTGCACGATGCGGTACGCGAGGAAGTAACCGAGCGTGATGAGCGGCAGGGCCGCGTAGTAGAAGTCGGCCGAGCGGCCGAGCGAGAGGCCCGGAAACGTTCGCGGCACGCCGTGCAGTCCGTTCTCGCCGCCGGTCAGGTCGCGCCACTCGTTCGCGACGTAGAAGACCAGCTGTGCGAACGCGAGCGTGACCATGGCGAAATAGATCCCGCGGCGACGAGTGGCGAGATATCCGAACGGGACCGCCAGGAGCGCGGACGCCCCTGCGCCGAGGATCGCCGCGAGCGCGAACGGGATGTCCGCCGACTTCGCGGCGATCGCCGCGGCGTACGCGCCCAGGCCCCAGAAGGCCGCGTGCCCGAACGACAGGAGGCCGACGTAGCCGAGCAGCAGATCGACCGACATCGCGAAGAGGCCCCACAGCAGGATGTCGAGCGCAAGCACCGGATACATCACGCGCGGGAGCGCGAGCGCGACGGCGATGCCGACGGCGTACGGGAGAAGGACCAGACCTCGTCTCACGAGCGGGCCTCGAGCGAGCCGAAGAGGCCCGCCGGCCGCACCAGCAACACGATCGCCATGAGCGCGAAGGCGACGACGTTCTCGAGCGCGGGGTTGAAGACCGCGGCGAGGCTCGCAAGCACCCCGACGAGAAACCCGGCGACGACGGCGCCGGCGATCGAGCCCATGCCGCCGATGACCACGACGGCGAACGCGAAGATGATGAGCTCGCTGCCCATGAGCGGCGATACGTTGCGCATCGGCGCGGCGAGGACCCCGCCGAGCGCCGCGAGCGCGACCCCGAAGCCGAACACCGGGGTGATCCAGCGGTCGACGTTGATCCCGAGCGCGCGGGTGAGCTCGGGACGCTCGGTCGCGGCGCGGACGATCATCCCGAGACGGGTGCGCTCGATGACGTACCAGACCGCGACACAGACCACGAGCGAGAAGGCGATCACGAAGAGCCGGTACGTGGGATACGCCACCAGGCCCGCCGACACCGACCCGGCGAGCTCGGCCGGCGCGGGATACGGCTGCCCCTGCAGCCCGTACCGCAGGCGCACGCCGTCCTGGATCATGAGCGTGAGCCCGAACGTGAGCAGGAAGTTGTAGAGCGGGTCGAGGCCGTAGAGCCGCCGGATGAGCAGACGTTCGAGCACCATGCCGGCGATCCCGATCCCGATCGGCGCGAGGATGAGGGCGAGCCAGAAGCCGACGCCGAAGTCCTGAAGGAGCAGGTACGCGGCGAACGCACCGAGCATGTAGAGAGCACCGTGCGCGAAGTTCACGACGCGCAGGACGCCGAAGATGACGGCGAGACCGAGGGACAGCAGCGCGTAGAAGCTGCCGTTCACGAGGCCGTTGAAGAGCTGCAGCGCGAGGTACTCCATGCGATGAGGAAGGGCGGGACGCCTTCCCGCCCCTCCGTCAGCTCTCTGCTACTTGGGCATGCTGCAGCCCGCCTCCGACAGCGGCCGCGAGGCCTTGTCGGCGGCGATCGTGCTCACCACCTTGGAGTAGTCGAAGGCCTCCTTGGCCTCAGACTTCGGCTTCACCTGCGCGATGAGCGCGTCGTGCTGCACCCAGTGGTCCTCCGGACGGACGAACCCGTTCCGGATGAAGAAGTCGTTGAACTTGTAGCCCTCGAGCTGCTTCACCACGGCATCGGCGTCGTCGGATCCGGCCCGCCTGATCGCCTCCATGTACTGCCACGCCGCGGAGTAGTTGGCCGCGTGGGCGAAGGTCGGACGGATGTTGGTCCGTTTGAGGAACTTATCGGCGAACGCCTTCGACTGCTCGTCCATGCTCCAGAGCCAGGGCGTCGTGTACACCGTGCCGGCGAGCGCGTCCTGACCGACCGCGGTGATGTCCGTGTCGAAGAGCAGGCCGACCGCGAGCTTGATGTTCTGGTCCTTGAGCTTGAACTCGTTGTACTGCTTGACGACGTTCACCAGGTCGCCACCGGCCTGCATCGCCCCGAGGACCTGTGGCTTGAGCTGGCCGGCCTTGAGGAGGAGCGATGAGAAGTCGCCGGTCGTGTTCGGAAAGGGCGACCCGTCCGACTGGACGACGTTCCCGCCAGCGGCGGTGACCGCCTGCCGGAAGGATTTCTCCATGTCCTGCCCGAACGCGTAGTTCGGATAGATGATGTACCAGCTCTTCCCGCCCTGCTGCGTCACGGTGATGCCGGTGCCCTGCGCCAGCATGTAGGTGTCGTAGGCGTAGTGGAAGGTGTACTTGTTGCAGCTCTTGCCGGTGAGATCCGTCGTCGCCGCGGTCACGTTGATGTAGAGCTTCTTCTCCGTCTTGGCGACATCCGCGATCGCGAGGGCCGCCGACGAGGTCGGCACGTCGAGGATGAGGTCGGCGTTGTTGCGCTCGTAGAACTCCTGCGCCTTCTGCTGCGCGACGTCGGCCTTGTTCTGGTGGTCCGCGGTCAGGACCTCGACGCTTCCGCCGAGCGCGTTCTCGCCGTACTTGGCCTTGAAGTCCTCGACGGCCATCTTCACGGCCTCGACGGCGTTCTTTCCGGAGAGATCCGCGTACACGCCAGACTGATCGTTGATCACCGCGATCACGAGCTTCCCGTCGCTGAGCTTCACCGTGCCGCCGCTCGGCCCCGCTCCCGTACCGCCGCCGCACGCGGCGGTCAGGAGCAGCACAGCCAGAGCGCCCGCCAGAGTCTTCTTCATTCGATTCCTCCCTGCCTTGTGTCCCACGCTACACGCCCAGATGACGCAACAGCTCCGATTCGCGAGCGATCACCTCCTGGTTTGCGAGAGCCTCGACGATCTGGCCCTGCGCGAGCAGGTAGTGGCGGTCGGCGACGGTCGTCGCGAAGCGCAGATTCTGCTCCACGAGGAGCACCGTCGTCCCCTCGCGCTTGGCCTCCTGCAGCATCGCCGCGACGCGCTGCACCAGGACCGGGGCCAGCCCTTCGGTCGGCTCGTCGAGCAGCAGCACGCTCGCGCCGGTCCGGAGCGCTCGCGCGATCGACAGCATCTGTTGCTCGCCGCCGGAGAGCTTGGTGCCGGCGTGGGCACGCCGCTCCTTCAACACCGGGAACGCGTCGTAGACGCGGGTCAGGGGCCACCGCGTGCTCGCGACCGACGGCGGCAGCGTCAGGTTCTCCTCGACCGCGAGCGTCGCGTAGATCCCGCGGTCGTCGGGCACGTAGCCCAGACCAGCTCGCGCGCGCGTGTACGGCGGCCAGACCGAGATGTCCGTGCCGTTCAGGCGGACATGTCCGCTGGATTGCCGGTGCAGGCCCATGACGCACCGCAGCAGCGTCGTCTTTCCGGCGCCGTTGCGTCCGACGAGCGTGACGAGCTCGCCTTCGCCGACGTGGAGCGAGACGTCGCGCAGCGCCTGCGCTTCCCCGTAGCGGGCGGAGAGACCTTCGATCTCGAGCACCGCGCTAGACATGCGCCTGTCCGAGGTAGGCGGCGACGACCGCGGGGTCCTCGCGGACCGCGGCGTAGCTGCCCTGCGCGATCACGCGACCCTGCTGCAGCACGATCACCTGGTCGGCAAGCTCGGCGACGACGCCCATGTTGTGCTCGACCAGGACGACCGTCCGGCCCGCGCGCGCCTTTCGGATCAGGTCGATCGTGCGACGGATGTCCTCGACCCCCATGCCCGCCGTCGGCTCATCGAGCAGAAGCAGGCGGGGGTCGAGCGCCATCGCGAGAGCGAGCTCGAGCGCGCGCTTCTGGCCGTACGGCAGCTTGCCCGCGGGCCGGTCCGCCAGATCGGCGAGGCCGACCTCGCTGAGCAGCTCACGCGATCGCGGTCGGTAACGGTCGAGCGCGCCCTCGGACGCCCAGAACCGATAGCCGAGCGCCGACGCCGCCTGAAGGGCGAGCTCGGCGTGCTCGAGAGCGGTGAGCTGATCGAAGAGGCTCGTGATCTGAAAGGAGCGCGCCACCCCGCGGCGCGCGATCCCCTCGGGCGGCAGTCCAGTGGCGTCATCGCCGAGGATGACTACGCGACCGGCCGTGGGCCGCAGGAATCCGGTGAGGAGGTTGAAGAGGCTCGTCTTCCCGGCGCCGTTGGGACCGACGAGCGCGTGCACCTTCCCCGCTTCGAGCCGCAGGTCGACGCCGTTCACGGCGCGGAAGCCGGCGAACTCCTTGACGAGCCCGTGCGTCTCGACCGCGTACGCGACGGGAGCGACGCTCATATCCGTGTCTTGCGCCCGGCCCAATACGGTTCGCGCATCACGCGCTTGAGCGTCTTCCCGGCGGGGCTGCGCGGAAACTGGTCGACGATCGCGACCTCCTGAACCTGCTGGTAGCGCGCGCCGACGCGCGCGTTGATCCAGTCGCGCAGCTCGTCGGCGGAAACGGCACCCGGCTCCCGCAGGATGACCGCGGCGAGGGGCGACTCGCCCCACCGCTCGCTGGGCACGCCGAACACCGCGGCCTCCCGCACCGCTGGATGGCGCACGACGATCTCTTCGATGTCGCGCGGATAAACGTTCACCCCGCCCGAGATGAGCATGTCCTTCGCGCGGTCGACCAGATAGAGGAAGCCGTCCTCGTCCACGTATCCCATGTCGCCAGAGTGCAGCCAGCCGTCGACGATGACCTCACGCGTGAGATCGGGCCGCTTGTAGTAGCCCGACATCAGGAGCGGCGACCGTCCGATGATCTCGCCGACCTCACCCACCGCGACGTCCGCGCCGGTGGCGTCGACGATCCGCATGTCGAAGAATGGTGGCGGCACGCCGACCGACGTCGGCTTGGCGGCGTACTGGTCCTTGTCGAGGATCGTCATGAACCCCTCGGTCAGCCCGTAGAGCTCGTGGAAGACGCCGGGGACCCGCCGGGCGAGCTCCTCGCGATGCTCGGTATGGAACGGCGCGCCGACCGCGCCGAGCATCCGTAGCGAAGGCACGTTCGCGGCGGCGAAGCGCGGAGACCCCAGCAGCGCGACGATCTGCGACGGGACCATGAACATGTGGCTGACACGTTCCCGCGCGATCGTGTCGATGACCGCCTCGGGATCGAAGTGGTGGTGCAGGACGAAGGTCGATCCCAGCACGAACGCCGGCATGAGCGTGAGGAAGGCGCCGTTGAAGCAGAGCGAGCGGTGGTGCAGGACGAAGGTCGATCCCAGCACGAACGCCGGCATGAGCGTGAGGAAGGCGCCGTTGAAGCAGAGCGAGCCCGAGTGCAGGACGATGCTCTCCGGGCCCATACGCCACGCGAGGCCGAAGAGCGCGCCGTAGAGCGCGCGCACCCGCTGCGAGAGGACGATCCCCTTGGGCAGTCCGGTCGTGCCGCTGCTGTAGATGATGTTGTACGGGTCGTCGCCGCTCACGGCGGCCGTCGGGGCCGCGTCGTCGGCCGCGTCGACGAGATCCTGATACGAGCGGTAGCCCGCGCGCGTGCCGCCGTCGATGAGCAGCGCGCGATCCG
>VBGS01000246.1 GCA_005889445.1 Chloroflexota bacterium | reverse complement strand
TCGACGGCGATTCGCCGCTGAACGCGTGCGGGGTCTTCGTACAGCTTCGATCACCGACCGGAGCGACCGCACGCGCGTACGCGGATGGCGATTCGTGTCGCGCGCACGGCGACGGCTTGTACGCCGCGACGGTCGTCGTCCCAGACGGCGGCGTGTCCGGGATCGAGTTCGGTCTGAGCGGCACCAGCGATGTGTTCTTCCCGTTATGGGAATCAGCGGCGGGTCAGCGAGGGGTCAGCCGGCGCAACTGATCGCGCGTACGCGAGAGAACTGTTCCCGTCTTGCGACGTAACTAAGACATAAGTCCTTAGTACCTTGCCTGCCCGCTAGGCGACTAACTAAGGTCCGCAACTCCAGATGTTGCGGTCCATCCTCATCGCTGCTGCTGCGCTCGGCTGCCTGACGCTGTCCGCGTCGCCAGCCTTCGCCGCGGCCCCTCCTTATTACCCGCCCGTCGAGTGGATCCCCGCGGCCGCGGGCAACTACTCGGTCGGGCGTGGCGGCGCCGCGATCACGACGATCGTGATCCACGAGACCGACGGCTCCTATCTATCGGCCGTGCACTGGTTCCAGAATCCGCGCTCGCACACCAGCGCGCACTACCTCGTTCGAGCCTGGGATGGCGCGATCGCCCAGTTCGTGGCGGAGAGCGACATGGCCTATCACGTCCGCAGCGCGAACCCGTACACGATCGGCATCGAGCACGAGTTCTGGCCGCGCTACGGCATCTGGCACACCGACGCGCAGTACCGCGCGTCCGCGCAGCTCACCTGCGCGATCGCTCGCCACTACGGCATCCCGATCGACCGCCAGCACATCGTCGGCCACCGCGAGCTTCCGGGTCAGGACCACACCGATCCGGGCCCGTCGTGGAACTGGGATTACTACATGAGTCTCGTGCGAAGCTGCGCGAGCAGCCGCGCCGAAGGCGTCGCGCGCGCGACGTCATTCCAGCCGAGCGAGCTCGATGGCGCTGCGAAGGGCCCTCTCGTCTTCGGTGACCAGAACCCGAACGTCGCGCTCCTGCAATGGAACCTCGCGTATCTCGGATTCATGAACGCCGACGATCTCACCGCCGGCTCGGGCAACTTCGGTTCGCTCACGCGCGATGCGGTCAGCTCGTTCCAGACTGCGAAGGGTCTCGAGCCCACTGGGGACTACGGCGCCCCGAGCGTTGCGGTCATGGTCACATCGCTGAGCGGTGCCCTCGCCGGGCTGCCGACGATCTCTCTCGACGTCGGTCTCGAGCAGGACGAGGTCACGCAGGTGCAGACGGCGCTCAACACGCTCGGCTACATGGACCTCGTGACGGGCTACTACGGCCCGATGACGCTCGACGCGATCACACGGTTCCAGCAGGACAACGGGATCGACACAACCGGGATGTACGACTCGGTGACGCGCATGGCCCTCGCAGTCGAGCTCAAGCACGCCCGCGAGGCCGCCGCCGCGGCGCAGCCCGTTCCAGGGGATGCGACGCCGGAGCTGAGCCCGAGCGATCCGCTCTTCCGAACGCTCTCGCTACTGACTCAGTAGCGCTGCGGACCCGCTCACGGTAGGCGCCACGGTCGGTGCTGAGGTTGGTCGCGTTGTTGGTTGCGCGGGCGGCGGTGCTGCCGGCGGCGCTGCGGTCGGCGCCGCGGTCGGCGGATGAGTTGCCTCGACCGAAGGTGCCGACGTGGCCGTGAGCACGGCCGGCGGCGCGGTCTGTGGAGCGGGCTGGGGCGCCGACGACTCCGCGGGCGCCGCGGTGCTCACCGGGGCGGCGCTGATCGTCGGTGCGGCGGTCGACGACGGTCTCGGAACGACCGCCGGTTGCGTCCGGATCGGGGAGGGCGTCGAAGAAGTGCGCGCGAACATCACGGACCCAACCGCGATTCCGACGAGTAACCCGACCAAGATCAGCCGAAACTGAACCGAGCCCTTCATCCTGCGAGCGCGTGTGCATCGCGCGTGCCGGACGAGCGACCGCTACCCGAGCAGGTCCTTGACCAGGTCGCGCTCCTTCTCGAGCTCGGCCACGGTCGCCGCGAGCTTCGCCTTCGCGAACTCGCTCAGCGTGATGCCTTTCACGATCTCGAAGCCACCATCCCCGCGTGAGTGCAGCGGAAAGCTCGAGACGAGTCCCTTCGGTACGCCGTAGCTGCCGTCGCTCACCACTGCCGCGGAGAAGGCGTCGCCCGGCGGAGTGGGCGTGACGAGCGAGCGCACATGATCGACGAGCGCCTGCGCCGCGGAGAACGCGGACGAGGCGCCGCGCGCCGCGATGACCGCCGCGCCG
>VBGS01000031.1 GCA_005889445.1 Chloroflexota bacterium | reverse complement strand
TGAGGCGCACCGATTTGATGCCGAGCTCCTGGAGCGCGAAGGCCGCGGCCGAGTAGTCGCGGGAGTCGACCGGCAGCCCGAGCTCAACGTTCGCGTCGACCGTGTCGAGCCCGCCGTCCTGAAGCCCATACGCGCGGATCTTGTTGAAGAGCCCGCTGCCCCGGCCTTCGTGGTCGAGGTACAGCAGGACCCCGCGCTCCGCGCGTCCGATCATCTCGAGCGCGGCGCGCAGCTGATCGCCACAGTCGCAGCGGAGCGAGCCAAGAACGTCGCCGGTGAGACACTCGGAGTGGAGGCGGACCAGGACAGGCTCGTCGCCCTGGACATCGCCGCGCGCGAGCGCGACGACCTCCGTCGCATCGAATCGGAAGACGCTGATGCGGAAATCGCCCCAGCGCGTCGGGAGCAAGGCATCGGCGCGAAGGGCGTCTGCTGGTAAGGCTGTGAGCACGTTATCTATGCAACAGATACGGTGCCACTTGTATGCCAGCCACCGGTGAGCTGCCCGGCAGCATCATCATCCGGGGGCTTCGCTGCCGTGGCCGGCAGGGGCCCACCGGCGCCGATCAACAGCAAGCGCACGACTACCTGGTCGACGTGGCGCTGGCGGTCAACGTCGCGGATGCGGTCGACCGAGACGAGCTCGCGTCCGCTTTGAACATCGCCGACGTCGCGTCCTGCGTGCGCGAGGAACTCTCGCGCCGGCCGCGGGTGCTCATCGAGCGAATGGCGGCCGATGTCGCTCGCGCGCTCCTGGCGCGGTTCGAGCGGGTCACCGAGGTGCGCGTGAAGGTCGAGAAACCCGAGCCGGCGGGCCTCGACGCGGCGGCAGAAGCGGTGGAGATCGCGATCTCGCGGTAGGTCACCGCGCGATCCGCGTGAGCGAGGTCACCACGATCGCGGCGGTGAGCGTGTGCATGGCCATGAGCGAGGCGACGCCGGGCACGGTCGCGCCGGGATCGTGGATGACGAGCAGCGCGACATCGGGGATCCACGAGAGGACGAGCGCGCCGATCGCGACCCGGACGTACACGCGGGCGGGGTCGCGCACGACGCGGCGCAACACCGCGAACGCGGCACCCGCGAGGACCACGCCGCCGGCGGTGTACGGCGCGACCGTTCCCTGGAACGGCTCGAACTCCGGCGGCACCGCGAACGCCTGACGCGCGAACGCTTCGATGGCGAGATTCAGCGGGACCGCGAGCACCAGCGCGATCGCGGTAGCGAGAACGATCCTCACGCCGCGCCGATGAGCGCGCGCATCGCGTCGACGGTGGCGGCGTGCATGTCGCATCCGACGCGGGGAGCGATCGGGACGCCGAAGGTGATCCTCACGCGATTCCCGCGGTACCCCGTCAGCGCGAGCTGGAGCAGTGCCGCCATGCGCTGACGCTCTTTCAGCCCATCGCGGCGCCTGGCCAGCGGATGGTCGAACGCGGAGCGCGAGACGACGCCGCGGATCGCCGCTGGGACGACGACCGTGTCTTGCGCAAGCCGCGAGAGCAGCTCGATGCTGCGCGACCATGTCGCCAGTGACGCGACCGCGGCGTCGCGCGCGAGATCCGGATCGAGCTCGATGCCGCCGGCGGGAAAGACGAGGACCGTCTCGCCGCCGCGGAGCCGCGAGACGATGCGGCGGAACGCGGAAAGGCGATCCGAACGATCGTCCGACACGAAGAGGAAGCGCCGGCTCGCGAGGCGCATCGCCCGGAGGAACGGGTAGTTGGCGGTGACGACCCAGGCGTCGTCGCGGCCGAGCGCAGCGAGGAGGGCGACCGCATCGGAGAGTCCGGGGTGGTTGGCCACGACGAGGAGCGGACCCTGCGCCGGCACGCGCTCGCGGCCCTCGACGACGAGCCCGCCGGTCGCGTCATCCACGATCCACGCCGAGCCGCGATTCAGGCCGGCTTCGCCGAGCGCGCCGTCGTACGCGACGAAGCGGCCGGCGACGTGATCCGCGATCGGCCCGATCAGCCGGCGAACGACCTCCACGCGCAGCCCCGCGGAGCAGCCGACGAGCGTCTCGGCGCTTTCCCGCGCGACGATGCGCGCGATCTGACGACGCTGGGTGACCGCTAGAGCGGGTTGCGTGTTCGTGTGTGTAATTCGCCCCAGCATCGACCCTGGATCACGCCGACGTGGCTTCGACCTTCTTCTGGCAGTACGCGTAAAGCGCATCGAGGACCGGCCGCGAGGCCTCCCGTTGCTTTTGGTCGTTCGGGTAGTGGAGATGTCGCGTCCCGTCCAGGACCGCCTCGATGCCTGTCGACTCTGGCGTCACGGTCTTGTCGGCGGTATCGGCACCGCGGATGACCTTGGCCATGTACCGCATGGCCGGGTCCTTATCGAGTCCGTACTTGTGAACGAACGCGTCGAAGCTGCATTCGGCGCCGTGGTGGCCGAGCTCGGCGTCCTTGATGTCGTACGGCGTCGCGCCGCGCTTCTGCGCCTCGGCCGCGACCTGATCCGACGGGACGTAGATGAACTCCGCCTGCTTGTCGATGAACTTCTCGATCAGCCAGGGACAGGCGACTCGGTCGACCCGCGGATGCTCTCGAGTGATCCACTTCATCACGATCCTCCCTGCGTTCGCGACTAGGTCTCGGCAGTCGCCCGACGCTCACTCGCGCGGGATGGAGCCGGCTGCGCGAGGGCGCCAATGTACGTTCCGGCCATGACGAGGATCGCGCCGGCGAGGAACTGCACGCTCACGAGCTCACGCGCGAGGATCGCGCCGAGAGCACCAGCGACCAGTGGGAACAGCACGGTGACGTACGCGCTCGCCGAGGCAGTCCACCGCATCACGACGTAGACAATGCCGTAGAAGAGGCCAATCGCACCGATCGTCGCGAGGTAGACGACCGCGATCCATACCTCGGGTCGCGATGGAAGGACAGGATGCTCGCCCGCGATCGCGGCGAGCACGAGCAGGAACGCCGCGCCCGGAAGCATCGCGACGGCGTTGGTCCCGATCGGGTCCATCCGCGGGAGCCGCTTGAGGAGGATCGTGCCCGCCGCCACGCCGAGAGCATTTAGGAACAGCGCGACGAGCGACGCGACCGGAACGTTGGCCGCGAGCTGGTCGACGAACACCACGCCAACGCCGGCGAGCGCGATGCCGCCGCCGATGAGCCCGCCCCAGCGGAATCGCTCCATTCCGAGCGCGGTCGCGATGACGAACGTCATGAGCGGAACCGACGCGACGAACGTCGCGGCCATCGCGGCGGGCGCCTCGAGGAGGCCCCAGTACGCGAGCGCGTAGGTGACGCCGAAGTTGAGCAGGCCGAAGATCACGACTCCCGGGAGCGCGCGTCCGCGCGGCAGGGGGATGCGCCTCCACCGCGCGAAGAGCAGCAGCAGCGCGCCGGCGATGGCGAACCGCAGCCCCGCGCCCCAGAACGGCGGGAGCTCCCGGTTGCTGAAGCGAACGGCGACGAAGTTCGATCCGCCGATCAGCACGACCAGCACGAACGCGGCGAGGACGGGTCCGGCGGGCCTTCGCATTTAGCGTTCGCTACCGAGGATGTTGAGATCGCTCGCGAGGTCATCGGGCGAGACGTTGCTGTGCAGGAGGATCCTGCCCCGCGCGCGCTTGTCGATGAGATAGATGACGTCCGAGTGCAGCACGCCGGGGGTCGAGACGGCCTGCGCGATCCCGTAGTCCTGCCACACACGCGCGAGCACGGCCTGCGGTCCGATCAGGTAGCGCAACGAGCCGGTCAGCTGATGATCGTTTACGAATTGGCGCGTCGTGCTCGGCGTGTCGCCTCTGGGATCGACGCTCACCGCGATGAGCGCGGCGTTCCTCCCGGCGTCGCCCGCCTTGTCGCGCGCCGTGCGCATGATCTCGGCGGTGAGGGGGCAGGTGTCGGGGCAGGTCGTGTAGAGAAAGGTGAGGACGACGACGCGCCCGCGTAGCGTCGACAACGTCACGGTCTCGCCGGTGGGACCGTCGACCAGCGTGAAGTCGGGCGCGACCACGCCGGGGAGGGGATCGCCGACGAGCTTCGCGGGCGAGCAGGCGGTCACGAGCATGCTGACGGTCAGCGCGATTTGCAGACCTCTTCCCACGATGAGCAAATCTACGGCTTGACCCGCCGTGCGCGGCCAGTGCATGCTCCGGCGCGGCGGAAATCGGGAGGGATGGGATGCGTCGGATCATGGCCGCCGCCATTTCGGCGGCACTCAGCGTCACCGCGTTGTTCGCGTCACCAGCGCTCGCGGCGACTCAGACATGGCACGTACAGGCGGGCTATCTGTCGTTCGACGGGAGTGGCCCATCGGGAGGCGGCAACCGCTTCTATCCCGCGGCGGTGTCGATCCATCAGGGCGACAGCATCGAGTTCGCGCCGATGGGCGCTCACACGATCACCTTTAACCGCCCGGCAGGGCCGGTCTTCATTCTGTTCGGCCCGAGCGCGACCGCCACGGCCACCTCGCCCACCGATTTCGTGAACTCGGGGATCATCGGCGACTCGCCGGTGCCGACGAGCTACACGCTCACGTTCGCGTCGACGCTCCCCGCGGGCACCTACCAGGTGATCTGCGGGCTGCACATCGGGATGTCCGAGACCGTCAATGTGCTGCCGGTCGGAGCGACGCTGCCGAAGACGGACGCCGACTACGCGGCGACGAGGGACGCGCAGGTCGCCGCCGATCGCGCGGCGCAGGCGGAAGCAGTCGCCGAGGCAACCGACAGCGACGAGGACGGCGGCGCGACGGTCCTCGCCGGGATCGGGACCCAGCGCACCTCGGCGCTCCGCTTCTTCCCGGCATCGATCACCGTCCATGTCGGCGAGAAGGTCACGTTCCTCAAGCGGCAGGATCCGACCGAGCCGCACACGGTCACGTTCGGAGAGGAGCCCCCCGACCCAGTCGCGCAGCTCGTGGCGCGGGGCGGCACGACCTACAGCGGGACCGAGGACATCAGCTCGGGCTTCATGTCCACGAAGGCCCAGTTCGCCTACTACCAACTTGCTGGCACGCCGCTACCCGTCGCGCTGACGAAGTACAAGGTCCAGTTCACCAAAGTCGGCGACTGGCCCTACATATGCGCGCTCCACGACGTCATCGGTATGCGCGGTGTGGTCCACGTAGTGCCCTGACCCGCTCGCTCGAAGAGAAAGCAGGAGAGCCGCTCGCGGAGTGCGAGCGGCTCTTCTTTTTTGTCGAGCTTGCTCGACTGTCCACCGATAGATCGCGGGATAATCTGCGCGGGTGGTGCTGGTAGACCGCGCGCGCGTGCTCATCGTCGAGGACGATCCGGACACGCTCGCCGCGGTGGCCGAGACCCTTCGTGACGAGTTCGCGGTGTGGGTCGCGCGGACCGGCGAGCAGGCGCTCGAGGTTGCCGACGAGCTCGGGTTCCACGCGCACGTCGTCGTCGTCGACCTCGACCTTGGCCCTGGCATGCGCGGCGATCAGTTCGCCGCCGAGTACCGCCGCCGTGCGCAGGGCCCCACGCGGATCATCGTGCTGAGCGGCGTCCCAAAGGCCTACGAACTCGCGCGAGGCATCGGCGCCGCGGCCATCCTGCCCAAGCCTTATGACGCTGACGAGCTCGTTCGGACGGTCCGGATCCTTGCGCCTGTGGATCGAGGAGCCTCGCTCGAGTAGCTAGGTTCGGCTTCTGCGCGTGGTCTCAGATGGGCGCGTCGAAGAGTCGCTTGGCGATCCAGAGTTCTGCTCTGGGCGGATTGCAGTCGACCACCACTCCTGTTGTCTCGCGATCTTCAACGCGAGCCAGAGCTGAGGCGCGAAACGCGTCAGCGTTGCGACGTCAGACGCGTCGAGTCCGCGCTGCCGTTCGGACAGCGCGACCACCACTCCCTCGGGACGCTCGCCGACCGGAGCGACCGGCATGATGACCGCCGACTGCATCCGCGGGATGAATGAGCGAGATTCCGTCTCTCCCAAGAGTCGAGCCTTGGTTCCGGCCAGCGCTTCTTTTAGCGGACCCGAGGCGGACGCTTCGCGGCGGCCGAGCATCGACTCCGGCGCGCCTGATGCAGCCACCATCGTCAGGTTGCCGTCGCCGAGCCTCGCGTAGAGCAGGAGCGCCTCGACGTGGATGACCTGACGGGCCGCGTCCGTTGCGGTCGCGAGCAGCTGCGGCCCGCCGGCGCCAATGAAGAGTCCCGATTCAAGAAGCGCCTCGACGTGCCGGCCGTGACCGGCGAACCTGCTCCGCACCTGGCGCATCACCCCGAAGCCGGCGCCGAGGCCGACCAGGGCGATGACACCGATGCCGTTCCCGCCGATCGTGATGACCGGCTCACCGCGCTCGTGCCCGGTGACCCCCCAGAGGAGCAGCGTCAGGACGCTCGACAGGACCGCCCAGAGCGCGCCACCTTCGGGCCCAAGCAGCGCTCCGGCGATGGCGACCGCGCCGATCGCGAGCAGGGACGCACCTGCGCCGAGTACCGGCTCAGCGATCAGGAATCCCGCGGCGTAGAGAACCGCGAGGACACCCATGACCAAAGCCGCTCGCCGCTGCCGCGCGACGACGCCCCACGCGGCGCGGGAGGCCGCCAGCGGAGACGCCCGTGGCGGCGTTCCGTGCGTCGCTGCTGCGCGACGCACGGCTGCCGACAGCTCCTTCGGAGGAACGTCTTTCGGCAGGAAGGCAGCCGCGCCGGCAGCGATCGCGCGATCGCGCAGCGTCGCATCGAACGTGAAGATCACGATCGCGGTCGGGATGTTCGCCCGGCGTACCTCGGCCAGCACGTCCAGGCCCGTGCGTCGCGGCATCTCTTGATCGAGGATCGCGACATCGGGACGACGCGCGCGGATGAGCGCGATCGCCTCCTCGCCATCCGGCGCGACCCCGACAACCTCGAATCCATCGTCCCGCGTGAGCAACGCACGAAGACCGTCCCGCACGGCAAGGTGGTCGTCGGCGATCATGACTCTGATGAGCGGCGCGACGCCGGCGCGCTCCGCTGTCGTTTCACCGTCGCGCGCTTCTGGGACGTCGAGCAGGCTGCGCAGCGTGTCGACGAGCTCCACCGGAGTGAACGGCTTGGCGAGGTACGCGGTCGCTCCGGCGGCGTCGGCGAGCGCGCGCATTTCGGCGCTCGTCTCGGCTGTCAGCATGAGCACCGGGATCCGGGCCGTCTCTGGTAGCGATCGCAGTCGCCGGCAGACCGTGAAGCCATCGGCGATGTGACCATCGAAGACCACATCGAGCACGACGACGTCGGGACGCTCGCGCTGTGCGACGGCGACCGCGGCGTCGGGGCTGTCGGCTTCGAGGACGTCCCATCGCTGGGCGCCGAGGGTGATCCGTACGAGGCGACGCACGTCCGGCGAGTCGTCGGCGATCAAGATCCTGGGCACTTCAGCAAACCTTACCTGACTAGGCCGCGGGCATGACCACCTACCTACGGTGGGCTAAGACGGCTACTCGGCTGGCTCGCGCACGGGCCTTGTCGCGCTGTTCGCCCGCGCTGGGCTCGGGGCCTGCGCGCGGATCTCCGGCAGCAAGACCACGGCCGCCGCCGCGATGATCGCCGCCACGATCCCGAAGGAGAACGTGCTCGCGGTCGCGATCGTGAACGCGCGGTGGATCGCCGCGACGATCTCCGGGATGAACGGCGCGAGCTGCGCCTGCGCCGCGGGCGGTGCGGCCGCGAGGATCGCCTGCCCGAGGTCGCCGGTCCCCGTGAGCTGCCCGAGCACGCTTCCGCCCGACGAGCTGAAGCCCGCCACGACCTGCGGGGGGAGCGACGTCTTGCTGAGCTCGCGTGGCAGCTCCTCGACGAGCCGTGTGG
>VBGS01000030.1 GCA_005889445.1 Chloroflexota bacterium | reverse complement strand
TGCGCTCCTCAGCGAGCTGCCTCGCCTCCTGGAACGAACGACGCGCGGCGGCGCCGTTGGTCTTCATGCGGATCTCGCCGATGAGGACAAGCATGCGCACCTGCGCGTCGACCTGATCGACTTTGCGCGCGAATTTGAGCGCGTTCTGCGCCTCTTCCATCGCGGCGTCGGGATCATTCTTGGCGAGCACTTCTGCCTGCGACGCCTTGATCGACGCGAGTGTCCCGTCGCGCTTGGCTTCCTCGGCAAGGCGCGCTGCGCGCGCCAGCGTTTCACGCGCTCGGGTGATGTTCCCGTACTCGACGTACAGCCCGGCCGCGCTGTCGAGGGCGCACGCGACCTGATCCAGCAACCCGAGCTCCTCGAAGAGCTGGAGGCTTTTCTGGTTGTAGTTGATCGCGGCCTCGACGTCGCCCGTGTCGTGATAGGTCTTCGCGATGCCCTGGTACATGCTCGCCAGGTACGCGCGATCTTCGAACTGCGCGGAGATCTCCATCGCCCGCTCGTACACGGCCAGCGCCTGCTTGGGCTGTCGCAGGTTGCTCAGCCCGAGTGCGAGGTCGACCAGCCGGCGGAAGTGGAATCCCGGGTCGTTCACGACGCCCTCGTCGCAGGCCTGCACGACCTCACGATTGAGGCGAACCGAGTCCTCATATGCGTACGTCCGCATGTAGCAAGCGGCCAGAACGGATTTGACGCGAACCTTCTCCTCGTCGTCGCCGAGAAGGTCGGCCATCCGCTGCGCTCGCTCGACGACCGGGAACGCCTGCTTGGGTTGGCCGGCCATGTTGTACGCGCCACCGAGGTAGCGGAGACGAACGAGCTGATCGCGAGGCGTGAGCCCGTCTTCGAGCTGTTCGAGAACGACGATCGCATCCGGGCCGCGGCCTTGCTCCATGAGGCGGCGCGCTTCGACGAGCGCGTACTGCGGGGCCGCTGGGGCCGCCTGTCCGCCAAGCAGGTCCGCGGGCTTTACGCCGAGCGTCGCGGCGATGTGCTCGAGCGCCTTCATCGATGCCCGCGTCCGACCCGATTCGAGCATCGAGATGTATGCCTTCGTGTAGTTCGGCTCGGCCAGCTGGGCCTGGGTCAGGCCTTTGGCTGTCCTGAGCGAACGTATGCGCGCGCCCACGTCAGCGACCATTGGGGAACGCACCGCAGCCACAGCGGGGGCACTTTACGGCGGCTGCAGGCCACCGTCAAATTTACCTTTACCTACCAATCGCGGACCGAGACCGGGGCGTGCCGGTCGGGGTCCGCGGGCCCAGTTGCCCGCTCGTCTCGGTCGGCCGACCGTGCGGCCCGAGGCGTTCGACTAGCAGAAGCCGCCACCGCCGCCGTGGGGGTCGCACGCGTAGGCCGTGTTGCTTGCGATTGGCGATGAGAACGCGAAGGCAAGCGCGCTCAGGAACGCGATGATCTGGATAGCGCGACGAATCGACATTCGGTGGGTCCTCCCGACCCCACCGGCGAATGTCCGGGTCCGCGCTGGTCACTCTGCGCTTGGCAGGTCGGGAAGTAAAGTCGGATTGTCCTCGGTTACGCGCGCTGGCTCTGCGGTCGCAGCTGATGCAAACCGCCATCGACCGCGGCGGCGAAGAGCAGGCTCGCCGGGCCGACCAGAAGTCCCGGGACCGCGACGAGCTGTGGGAGAGCCGCGAACGCCATGCTCGCGCCACCCTGCACGGCGACGAGCACCGCGGCGGCGACGAGGGCCCCGCCCGAGAGCCCGATCGAGACAGGCGAGAGGGTGGGCGCGATCTGTCGAGAGGCGATGAGCTGCTCGATACGCGCCTCCGTGACCGAGAGCGAGCTCACCGGAACAAGCAGGCCAAGCGAAATGTCATCCGCGTCCGGCAGCAGCTTGTACAGGGCGCTCGCGAGGGCGCCCACGCCGTCTCTGCTCACCGCGTACTCGTCGGCCGCGATCTCCTTCTGGAGCGCGTAGAAACCGACGAGCTCGTCGACGACCGGGACGACGTAGAGGCCGGCCGCGAAGTAGCGAGCGACGACGATGCGCAGCGGATCGCGGTGCTGGAGGTGGTACCGCTCGTGGAGAAGGACCGCGCGAAGCTCCTCACCGTCGAGCCGCGCGACCAGCGCCGTCGACAGGCAGATTCGCGGTCGAAGGAACCAGTAGCAGAACGAGAAGGGCCGCTCGTCAGCGACGACGTCGATGCGCTGATCGAGCTCGAGCCCGTGCGCCGCCTGGGCGACAGAGGCCGGGAGCGCGATCTTCCGCGCGACGAGCGAACGGATGAGTACCGCCGTCGCGGCGAGCTGCCGGAACAGCGCGAACACGCCGAGCGAGATGCCGCATGTGGCGAGCGCGAGAACGAGCGCGGCGACGACGTCGGCCGGCTCTTCGGCCCCGCGCGCCAACAGCTGCTCGGCACGGGGAACGAGGGTGAGGAGCAGGGCGATGAGGATCGCACTCGACACGAGCGCGAGGCCGATCAGGATCCCGAAGGCACGGTCAGCGCGCGCCACGGCCACCTCGCTGGGCAAGCTTGCGGAGCGTCGCGCGGTGCGAGGCGTCGACCGTGTCGAGCTCGGCGGTGAAGGCGGCGAGCGCGGCGTCGCCGAATTCGGCGACGAGCCCGCGCGCGAGGTCACGCGAGAGCCGGGCGCGATGCTGCTCGCGGGTGAACGCCGGGCGGTAGACATAGGTCTTGCCGTCGCGGACGCGCTCGAGAAGCCCCTTGTCATGCAGCCGGACCATGATCGTCATGACGGTCGTGTACGCGAGCTCCCGGGAGCGGCCGAGGTCCTCGACGATGTCGCGAACGGTCGCGGACCGGCGCCGCCAGAGCCGGTCCATCACGTCGGCTTCCAGCGGCCCGAGGAACTTCTCCTCCGCCTTCTCGGGCCGCCGCAGGCGCCGCAGGTCCGGTTTGCCCACGGCGCGATTATCCAGCGCGGCGGCCTCGGACGTTCCCGGCGGCGCGGCGCCGCAGCAGCTGCGGGTGCCGCTCGCGCGAGCTCTCGCGGCCGTGCGCGAGAGCGACGTGCAGCTGCACGATGAAATGGCCGTCACGCGGCTGGTACAGCGGTCCGCGCGGTCCCTCACGCCGCTCGACCATCCCCGCGAGCGCCATCGTCGCCAGCTCACGCTCGGCGTAGGCCTGATCGAGTCCCGCCCAGACCGCCGCTCGCTGCGCGGTCTCTTCGCCGACCGCGAGGGCGTGCAGGAGCCGGAGGCGCCGAGGGTCCGCGAGCCGCTCCAGGGCGTTCGCGGCACGCTCGTAGTCGTCGTCGCTGGAGCGCTCGAAGAGCGTCGGATCGCTCGTGAAGAGATTGAGGTCCCAGTCTTCGATCGCCACTTCGCACCGCCCGACCTACGACAGACGAGTCGTAGACTCGCTCCACATACTACGTCAGTGTCGTATGTGACGGATCCCTACCCAGCGGCGACCGGAGTCTCGGCGGCCCCCGCGGCCGGCGAGCCGCCGCCTGCGACCGCGTTCAGGATGACCGCGCTCACGACAAGGGCCGCGCCGACGAACATACGGCCGCTGACCGGCTCGCCGAGCCAGAACGTCCCGATGAGGATCGCCTCGGCGGGAATGAGCACCTGGGTGAGCGAGGCGGTGGTGGGCCGCAGCTTTCGGTAGAGCCAGAGGTTGAGCACGAGTCCCACGCACGAGCCGAAGATCACGAGATAGCCGAGCGCCAGAAGGCTCTCGGTCGACCAGCGCATGGGCATGCCGAGCTGGCTCACGGCGAAAGGCGCGAGGACGAGCGAGCCGACCCACGTCCCAGCCGCGACCGTCGCGAGGGGAGCGCTGCGGGCAAGCGTCCGCGATGACAGGATCGCCGCGACCGCCCACGTGACCGCCATCAGCGCGAGCAATGCCGTTGCGATGACCGTATTCGCGCCTTCGGCCGTCTCCGGCGCGCCGACGAGCACCGCCGTGCCGACCAAGCCCAGCGCGAGTCCGCCCAGCTTCAGCGCCGACAGACGATCCCCGCCGACGAGGTAGTGCGCGAGGAACGCGGTCCAGACCGGCGCGGTCGCGCCGAACACGGAGACGATGCCGCTGGGGACGTACTGCTCGGACCAGAAAATGATCGCCCAGCTCGTTCCGGTGTTGAAGATCCCCACGACCGCAGCGGCCGCGAGTTCGCGCCCGCGGGGGAATCGCTGTCGCAGGAGCAGCGCGAGCGCGGTGAGCACGATCGACACCGCGATGCCGCGCTCGAACGCAAAGACGAACGGCGGGACGTCCTCGATTCCGATCTTGATCGCGGCCCAGGTCGATCCCCACACGAGCACCTGAAGCGCGTATCCCGCGACGACGCGGTACGGAGGCATCCGCGCGATGATCGCGCATATCCTCGGTCGGGTGAGACGCGCGCTCGTCGTACTTGCGCTGATGATGATGGGGTGCGGCCAGCCGAAGCTCGCCGGGACCGACCTCGGCTCGACCGAGGCGCCTGACTTCACGCTGACCGACGGCCTCACGGGCGGGACGCTGGAGCTCTCCGCGCAGCGCGGGCAGATCGTCGCGCTCACGTTCCTCTATACGACGTGCCCCGATGTCTGTCCGCTCACCGCGACACAGTTCAAGCTCGCGCAGGACAAGCTCGCGAGCGATGTCGACAAAGTGACCTTCATCGCGGTGTCCGTCGATCCCGAGCGCGACACGCCGCAGGCGGCGCAGCAGTTCTCCGCGGCCCACGGCCTCTCGCGCAACTGGTATTACCTGGTCGGCGGCCGCGCCCAGCTCGCGCCGGTCTGGGCCTCGTACGGGATCGGCGTCCAACCGAGCTCCGTGACCGTGGGGCATAACGACGCCGTCTATCTCATCGATAGGCACGGACGAGAGCGCGTGCTGCTGCACTCCGACTCGCTGGGCACGGATCTGCTCGGCGATCTGCGCGCATTGGCGCGAGAGTCGTAGCGCTCAGCCGATGATGCTCAGCCAATGATGTAGATCGTCGTGAAGAGGCCGATCCAGACGACGTCGACGAAGTGCCAGTAGATCGACGCCGCCTCGACCGCCAGATGGCGCTGCGCGCTGAACTGGCCCTTGAGCGTGCGGAGCATGCAGATCGCGTTGAAGATGACGCCGCCGGTCACGTGCGCGCCGTGGAAGCCGGTCAGCGTGAAGAACACACCGGCGAAGATCCCATCGCGCGGTAAGAAACCAAGCCGCGTGTACTCGTAGCCCTGTCCGACGAGGAACAGCACCCCCAGAACGAGGGTCGGGACGAGCCAGTTTCGGAGGCCCTTGCGGTCGCCGCGTTTGATCGCGTTCACCGCGAGTTGCATGGTCACGCTCGAGACGAGGAGCTCGATCGTGTTGAGGGTTGGCAGGCCGATCCCCACGATCGGGTCGACGGTCCAGCTCGGTTTTTCACCGAAGATCGGCTCCCACGCGGGAATGCGCGAGCGGAGGAAGAAGTACGTGGTGAAGAGCGCGCCGAAGAAGAACGCCTCGCTCGAGATGAACAGGATGACGGCCCACATCCCCGCGCTGAAGCGCGACGGCTGCGACTCCAGACCGGTCTCGTTCGTGGGAAGCCGGTCGATCGGGTCGATGCGCCGGCCGCGGACGACCGTGCGGTCCTCGAGGGTCGTCCTCATCCGCTAGTGGTGCGCTCCGCTCGTAGGGTCTCCGGCGCGAACATACGCGCGCGCGTCGTCGATGAGCCACGTCGCGATCCCGAGGACGAAGATAAGCGCCCCGACCGCGACGAGGGCGATCCCGAAGATGATCCCGAGGGCCATGAGCATGACTCCCAGAGCCAGGATCGGGGGCGAGATGCTCGGCTGTGGGAGATGGACCGGATGGTCCTCTTCGTGATGCGCGGACATCGGGCGAAGACTAGCGCCGCGATTGGCGCGTGTCGAAATCTCGCCCTAGTCTTCGTCGCGATGGGGCCGTGGCCGCTCGACCCGCGCGGGCCGGAAGCACAAGAGATCGTCGGCCTCTACTGGATCATGTTCGTGGCCGCCATGATCGTGCTCGCGATCGTGGCCGGCGCGATCATCTACGCGGGTATCCGCTTCCGCGATCGGCCCGGACACGTCGCGCAGCAGTTCCACGGGCACAACATGCTCGAGCTCACCTGGACGGTGATTCCCACGGTCATGGTCATCTCGTTCTCGGTGCTGTCGTGGAACCGGCTGAACTTCATCAACGACGTCGACACCAATGCCGCGATGACCATTCGTGTGCAAGCCCAGCAGTGGTCGTGGGCCTTCACGTATCCGGACCAGCCAATGTTCAAGCTCAGCGACGGCACCGCACTGCAAGCCGGAGGGCAGCTCGACATCCCGGCGGGTCAGAAGATCAAGATCGAGCTCACCTCAAAGGACGTCATCCACTCGTTCTGGGTCCCCAACCTCGGCGGGAAGAAGGACGCCGTCCCCGGCCACACGACGAGCCTCTGGATCCAGGCCAATGAGCCCGGGACGTTCCGCGGGCAGTGCTACGAGTTCTGCGGCGACGGGCACGCGGACATGCTGCTCACGGTCGTCGCCCATGCCCAGAACGACTACGCGACGTGGGCGAAGAGCGCGATCGACGACGCGAACCGCGCGATCGATCCCCGCACCAAGGTCGGACGCGACACGTTCCTCGCGAGCGCGTGCGTCGGCTGCCACACCGTCAAGGGAACGTCCGCCGCCGGCAAGGTCGGCCCCGAGCTCACGCACATCGCGAGCAAGCCGAACATCGCCGGTGTCCTTTCGCCGGTCAATCAGGAGAACCTCACCAAGTGGGTGAGCGACGCGCCTTCGATCAAGCCCGGCGTCGTCATGCCGAGGTTCAAGGGGACGCTGTCGGACCAGCAGATCAATGACATCGTCCAGTGGCTGCTCACGCTCAAATAACGCGCTCCCGATGAGTGCCCCGGAGCCCGACTACGTCCGGGTCAACCGCGACCACTGGACGAAAGCGAACGCCGAGTACACCGACCGCCGGGCCGAGCACGCGTGGAGCGAGGACGAGATCAGCTGGGGCGTCTGGAGCACTCCCGAGAGCGAGGTCAACGTGCTGCCCGACGTGCGCGGGAAGGACGTCGTCGAGCTCGGTTGCGGGACGGCGTACGTCGGAGCGTGGCTCAAGAAGCGTGGCGCCCGACGCGTCGTCGGCGTCGACGTGACCCCGGCACAGCTCGCGACGGCACGCCGCATGAATGAGCAGACAGGCCTTGGCCTCGAGCTCGTCGAGGCGAACGCCGAGCAGACCGGCCTACCGTCGGCGTCTTTCGACCTTGCGGTCTCCGAGTACGGCGCCTCGATCTGGTGCGATCCTCGCAAGTGGATCCCTGAGGCGGCGCGTCTGCTGCGGCCCGGCGGCGAGCTCGTGTTCCTGCGGAACTCGACGCTGTCGGTGCTCTGCATGCCGCAGGAGGGGAAGGTGACGACGTCCCTCCAGCGACCGCAGCGGGGACTGCTGCGAATCGACTGGACCGATCCACCCGAGACCGAATTCCAGATGGGGCACGGCGACCTCTTCCGCATCCTGCGTGCGTCTGACTTCGAGGTCATCGATCTGGTCGAGATCTTCGCGAAGGACGACTCCGATGATCACGCCCACTACTCGTACGTGCCGGCGGACTGGGCTAAGAAGTGGCCGGCCGAGGAGATGTGGCGCGCGCGAAAGCGGGTGTAGCGGACGCGGCGACCGCGGCGAGTGCGCGGATGAAGCTCGGGTGCACGTTCGGCATGGCGATCCGTCGGTAGCGGAGGCCCGCCGCACGCGCCTCGGCGGCGGCCGCGACATCGAGGTCGTACAGGACCTCGAGATGATCCGAAAGGAATTGGACGGGGACGATGAGGATCTCCCCTCGGCCGCCGCTCGTCGCGATCTCGGGGAAGAGCTCCTTCAGATCGGGGCGCAGCCATTCCTCCGGGGTATGTCCCGCGCTCTGAT
>VBGS01000096.1 GCA_005889445.1 Chloroflexota bacterium | reverse complement strand
CGCGGCGAGCGGAGCCAGCGACGCGGAGGGCCGCCCTGGCGCGGCGCGGCGCTCGAGCGTCCCCGCCGCGAGCAGCTGGCCTGACGCCGACGCGCCGGTGACGATCACGCTCGCGAGCGCACCGATGATGCCCGGACCCGACAGTGTCGCGATGCCGACGAGCGCCGCGCCGAGGTTCGATATCACCGAGTACACGACGAGCCGACGCAGGTCCGGCGAGCCCGAGGCAAGGAACGCGCCTCCGATCGCGGACGCGAGGCCGATCCCGTGGAGGAGGTCCTGGATCTTCACGACCTGGACGATCGCGGGCAGCAGGCCTGACAGCGTGAGGATCTCCACGAACGCGACGAATGTGGTGGGCACGAGCACGCCGAAATACAGCGCGAGCGCGGCGGCCGGAACCTCGCTCGCGAGCAGCGCGGCGTGCGTGTGGAACGGGATCGCCGCGAGGAGCAGCGCGAATGCGACGACCAGGACGACCGCGAGAAGCACGAACGTGTTGGCGGGCTGATCGTGCGGGAGGCTTGCGTCGAGCGCGAGCGCCCCGATCCCGAGGCTCCCTCCGAGCGCGACGAAGGCGAAGTGTCGCGTCGCCGCTTCGACGCTGCGATTGCGCTGGATCTGGAACGTGAATGAGCCGACCGGGACGAGAAGGCCGACGACCAGCAGGCCGAAGATCGCGAGCGGGGCGGTCAGGATCAAGACACCGAGGGCCGCGGCCCCGACAGCCAGCGCGGTGGGAAAGAAGTTGTACGCAGGTTCGTCGATCCAGACATCGAGCACGAGCAGGAAGAGGGTCGCGAGGATCACGAGCGAGGCCAGCTTGCCGAGTGCGGTGACGCGCAGGTCGAGGTCGAGGACCGTCCCTATGGTGTCGGGGGCGCCGTTCGCGACGAGGCCGAACGCGACACCGATCGCCAGGAGCGAGAACGGGCCAACGATGGGCAGCCGCTTCCGCAGCGCGAACGATACGCACGCGGCCAGAGCGAGCGCGAGCGCTGGGTACGCGGCGGTCATGCCTCTCGCACCGCCCGCTCGTTGACGATGAGGAACGCGCCGGCGAGCGCGACCACGACCTCGATCCACGCGAGCAGGAGCGTGAGCCCGAGCTGGGGCACGGCGAGAAGGCGGATCAGGAGCTCGACGCCGGTGATCATGAGAAGCGCGCCGAGCGACCCGCGGACCGGGGTGCGGGCGGTGACCAGGATCGCGACGCCCGAAGAGATCAGCCAGAACGCGGCGACCTGCGCGGTCACCCCGCTGGGATCCTCTCCCACGAGCGGAACGCTGACGCTCTCGCTCGAGGCGGTCCGAAGCGTCGCGAAGCAGGCCGCCGTCGCGGCGGCCGCGACGATCGTCGCGACCCAGAGGCGCCATCCGGGGTCCTCGCCGTACGTGCGATCGCGCGCCGCGACGTACAGGACGCCGCAGGCGACGAGCGCGCCCGCGCCTTCCAGCGCCAGCTGCGTGACCGTGAGCTGCCCCGCGGTGAGCACGTTCGCGGCGAGCGATACGCCGAGCAGCGCGACGGCCGAGTAGCGCAGCTGACGCGAGCCATTCGCCGCCAGTGTCGCCAGCGCGATTATCCCGAGAGCGATCATTCGGTGAGGAGAGCGATCACTGGCGCGTCGACCAGACCAGGAGCGCGACGATGAACACGGTCGCCAGCCACACGCCGGCGCGCTCTTCGAACAGCGTGAACCCACTCGACGCGAGCGTGACCGCTCTCTCGAGGGCACGGAACGCGCCCGTGCCGGTGGGCACGGGATCGGCCGCCCAGACAAAACGCTGCAACGCGGACACCGCGACGTCGAGATCCGGCACGAGCGGGCGAACGGCTCCCGCCGCAACGACGAGGATCGTGGCCACGACGACGGTCGTCAGCGTGATGACTGGATCGAGTCCTTCCAGCGGGCGCCCCAGGACCGCGACCGCGTCGGGGATCGCGACGTCCGTGACGATGGCAAGCAGCGTCGTCCCGATCAGCGCCGCCGCCGCGGCCGCGATCTCGAGGTCGATCGGCGCGTCGCCGAGCGCAAGCCGCCGACCCGCGTGAAGCAGCTCGAGGACCAGGACGAGCGCGATCACCACGATCACGCCGATCGCGGTCGCGCGATCGGGTGCGCCGAGCGCGCCGATCCCCACGGCGATGGTGCCGGTCACGGTCCAGGTCGCGGTCGCGACGGCCGCGATGTACGCGCGGTGCGGAGCAAGCCAGACGCTTTCCGCGATCGCGGCAAAGCCGGCGCCGACGAGGACGAAGAGACCGGCTGCCAGCGATAACGGCGTCCCCGCCGCGACGGCCACCCAGAGCGTCGCGAGCGTCACATCGTGCCGGGCGACCTCCCACTCCTCGGGTAGGGCAAGGGACACCGCCGCGGCGTAGAGGACGGTCAGCAGCGCGCCCGCGACGACCAAGTGACTCCAGTGCAGCCAGGGATAGGCGGCAAAGGCGGCGATGGCGAGCGTCGTCGCGATGAGCAGCCGCGCGGATACACGGCCGCGAAGGCGCGCGCGGACCGCTGCCCAGACGAGGACCGCGATCGTCAGGACGAATCTCGGCGACGGTTCGATCGCCGGCAGCCCGAGCGTCGATAGGTCGATGCTCGTCGCGCCGAGGATGCGCATGAGCAGGAGCGACGCGGCGATCCCCGCGGGCATCGCCAGCACGCCGCGGAGCGGCTCTCGCTCAGTGGACTCGCGCGCCCGCTGGTAGCGCCAGGGAACGAACGGGTACAGGCCCGCGAAGAGCGCGGCGCCGACAGTCGCCGCGACGACCGCGCCCGGACTGATGGCGTTTGGCGAGATCGCGGCCAGCGCGAGTGATGGCCCGCCCTGTCGCGCGATGAGCAGCGCGGCGACCACGAAACCCTGGAGTCCGACCGCGAAGTACGCCGCGAGGCGGATCGCGGATGGCGCCGGCGCGACGAGGAGCGTCACGAAGACGGTGAGCGCGGCGAGAACGGCGAGCGCCACCGTCGCCGCCACGACATCGTTCGTCACGACGACCGCGAGCGACACGAAGCCGACGCCGAGCACGAGCGCCGGGAGCGGTCGTGGCGCGGACGCGGAGCGAATCGCCGCCAGCAGACCCGCGCTCACGTACGCGGAGCACGCCGCCACCCCGACCGCTCCGATCCCGTCGAGACGATACGAAGCTTGAATGGTCGGTCCACCGGCGGCCGACCATTCCCACAGCGCCCTGCCCGCAGCGAGCGCCGGGTTCAGAAACTGGTAGAGAAGAAGCGGTCCGATCGTCGCAAGGAGCGCGAACAAGACAGCGGTCGGCACGCGCCATGCCTTATCGCTCGGCCGGGACGCGACAAGAAGAGCGACCAGGGAAAGCGCGAGGGCAGCCGCGAACAGCGCGAACTCCGCTCGCACGATCACCCTGGGGTAAGGTAGCCGAGGTGGACCTGAAACTTCTCCCGCAGCAGCAGCTCAAGGTCACCCCCAAGCAGATCGCCGCCAACTACATCCTTCAGCTCTCCTCTCTCGAGCTCCAAGACGTCATCAATCAGGAGCTTCAGGAGAATCCGGCGCTCGATCTCGACGAGGTCCAGGTCTGCCCGCTCTGTGGTCAGCCGCTGACCGGACGTGTCTGTCTCAACTGTTTTGGCGTGGGGAAGACGCCCTACAAGGGCGGCGACGATGGCGAGACGGAGCCGCTCGAGGGCACCAGCCTGATGCAGCGCGACGAGGAGGAGGACGAGCTTGACCCGATCGTCCGTGCGGAGGCCGAGCAGACGCTCGCCGAATACCTCTCCTGGAACGCGCGAGTGCTTCTGCCTGCGCGCCTCCACCCGGTAGCCGAGTACATCATCGGCAACTTGAGCGACAACGGGTATCTCGAGCTTTCGATCGAAGAGATCGCCAGGACGATGAAGGTCCCGGTGGCCGACGCGATGGAAGCCCTGCAGACGATCCAGGGGATCGAGCCGTGGGGCATCGGCGCCCGCGACACCCGCGAATGCCTGCTGATCCAGATGGACCACCTCGAGGAGATCGGCGAAGAGGTCCCGGAACCGGCGCGCATCATCGTCTCCGATCATCTTCGGGAGCTCGGGGAGCACAAGTTCGGCGATATCGCCCAGGCGCTCCGCATCACGCGTGAGGAAGTCCAGGCGGCGTGGGACTGGGTGAAGCAGAGCCTCAATCCGGCGCCTGCCAACGCCTTCGCCGCGGGACCCGACGGCACGAGCATCGGCGGGCGGCAGGTCGCCCTGCGGCCGGACGTGATCATCCTGAAGAACGAACGCGGCGACTTCGAGGTCGAGGTCATCGAGTCGCGTCGCTTCTCGCTACGGGTGAATCCCGTCTACCGGCAGCTCGTCGGTCAGCTCCAGGCGGCGCGCAGCGCCGGTGCGGCTGCGCCGGCGATGAGCGACGACGAGCGGCAGCACATCCGCCAGTACGTGACTCGCGCGAAGTTCTTCATCGACAACATCAACCAGCGCCGCCAGACCATCGGGCGCATCACCGACGTCATCGTGGAATGTCAGCGTGATTTTCTGGCGAACGGCGTCCAGTCGCTGCGGCCGCTCACCCGCGCCGAGGTCGGAGAGCGCATCGGGATGCATGAGTCGACCGTCAGTCGCGCCACGGCCGGGAAGTTCGTCCTGCTTCCGTCCGGTCAGGTCGTTCCGTTCTCGATGTTCTTCACCGCGTCCCTGGGAACGAAGGACGTGATCAAGAACATCATCGAGGCCGAGGATCGCGCGCGGCCGTTCAGCGATCAGGAGATCGTCGAGAAGCTACGCCAGGAGCACGGGATCATCCTCGCCCGACGGACCGTTGCGAAGTACCGCGAGGAGCTGCAGATCCTCCCAGCGCGGCTGCGGAAGCGTTAGGGGGCGACGCCGGTCCGTTTCGGCGCATTCCCCTTGGGGGGAGGGGCACCGAGGGTCTTGGAGATCTGATCGACCGCGGCCGCCTCGATGTGATAACCGAACGATGTCCGACGCACTCCCGGGATCTCTTTGCCCCGCAGCGCGTCGCGAAGCGCATGTTCGCGCCACCCGACCTTCGCGGCCAGCTCCGCGGTCGTCAGCCAATCGCGGTCCTTGCTCTTCTGCTTCTCTGAGGCGTCGGCCTTGGGTTGGGACTTCGATGCTTTTTGTGGCGGCACAGGTCAGACTCTAGATCAATCTCTCGGCTGCGCGGGTCGATTCGCTCCTCGCGCACGCTCGCTGCCGCTCACTGACAGGGGCCCCTTCCCCTGAGCCGCTCGTCGCTCAAACCCAGTGCCCGTTTGCGCGGGTCGGCAGGGTGACCTAAAATGATCTCGAAGCGCTGCGGCCCCCTCCGTCGGGGCGGGCGCCTTTTTCTTGGCCTTTTCGCTTTGGGGGTCGCTTGAACGCATCGCCTCTGCTGTGGGTCGTGCCGCTCTCTGGCGTTCTCGCGATCGCGGTTGCTGGCTATTTCGCCTACGACGTCCTGCGTTCGCCTACCGGCACACCCGCGATGCAGAAGGTCGCGGGGGCGATCTACGTGGCGGCCGTGGCGTTCATCCAGCGCCAGTACCGGACCATCGCCCTGCTCGCGATCGGTGGCATGGTCGTCATTGGTCTGGTCATCTACTTCTTCGAGTCAGCTCCCGGCGTTTCCCCTATGGAGCTCGCGATCAAGACCTCCATCGCCTTCATCGTCGGCGCGGCGTGCTCGATGGCCTCCGGGATCGTCGGCATGTTCGTCGCGGTGAAGTCGAATCTCCGAACCGCCGCGGCGGCGCAGCACTCGGTCGCGGACGCGCTGCGGATCTCGCTTCGCGGCGGCGCTGTCTCCGGGATCCTCGTCGTGGGTCTCTCGTTGATCGGCGTCTTCGTCATGTTCATCGCGTACGGGGGGTTCGAGCACCCCGACCAGGCCCCGTTCACGATCGTCGGCTTCGGCTTCGGAGCGTCGTTCGTCGCGCTCTTCGCGCAGCTTGGCGGCGGCATCTACACGAAGGCCGCGGATCTTGGCGCGGATCTCGTGGGCAAGGTCGAGGCGGGCATTCCCGAGGACGATCCGCGCAACGCGGCCGTCATCGCGGACCTGGTCGGCGACAACGTCGGCGACTGCGCCGGTCGCGGCGCGGACCTGTTCGAGTCGACGGCCGCTGAGAACATCGGCGCGATGATCCTGGGCGTCGCGATCTACGCGGTCACGCAGAACCCGGCCTGGATCGTGTTCCCTCTCGTGGTCCGTGGCTTCGGTCTCATCGCGAGCATGATCGGCATCTTCACCGTGCGCGGAAGCGACACGAAGAGCCCGATGTCGTCTCTCAACCTCGGCTACTACGTCACGATCGGGCTCTCGATCGTGGGCATGTTCTTCGTGACCAACGTGATGCTCAATGAAAAGGGCGCGGGCATCTGGTTCTTCTTCGCGGGGGTCGTCGGGATCGTCACGAGCCTCGCGTTCGTCTACATCACGCAGTACTACACGGCGGGGGACTGGCGACCGGTGAAGGAGATCGCCGAGGCCGCCAAGACCGGTCCGGCCACGACGATCATCTCGGGCGTTGCCGTGGGCTTCGAGACGACCGCCGCGTCGGCCATAACCATCGCCGTCGCGCTGTTCCTGTCGCACCTGTTCGGCGTGAGGTGGGGCGAGGCGACGGGTCTGCCTCATGGCGGCATTTACGGAACCGCGGTCGCCACGATGGGCATGCTCATGAGCGCCGCGTTCATCCTGGCCGAGGACACGTTCGGTCCCATCACCGACAACGCGGGCGGCGTCGCGTCGATGGCGCGCGCGTCCGAGGAAACTCGCGAGCGGACCGACCGTCTCGACGCGGTCGGCAACACGACCAAGGCGCTCACCAAGGGGTACGCCGTCGGTTCCGCCGCGCTCGCGGCGTTCCTGCTCTTCTCCGCCTACCTCGACAAGGTCGCTCAGCTCACGGGTAAGCCGTTCAACTCGGTCGACCTCGCGAAGGTCGAGGTCTTCCTCGGCGGCTTCCTCGGGGCGATGCTCGTGTACCTGTTCTCATCGCTCGCGATCCGCGCGGTCGGTCGGGCGGGTGCCGCGATCATCCAAGAGGTGCGGACCCAATTCCGCGAGCACCCCGGGATCATGGCCGGCACCGAGGAGCCCAACTACGCGCGCGTCGTCGACATCACGACCGCGTCCGCGCTTCGCAACATGATCGCGCCAGGGCTTCTTGCGGTCGCCGCTCCCATCGTGGTCGGCGTTCTACTCAAGGCCGAGGCCGAGGCGGCGCTGCTGATGGTCGGCACGATGGCGGGCGTCATCCTCGCCACCGTCCTCAACAACGGCGGCGGCGCGTGGGACAACGCGAAGAAGTACATCGAGTCCGGGATGCTGAAGGACGACCAGGGCAGAGTGCTCGGCAAGGGCACTCCGGCGCACGCAGCTGCCGTCGTCGGCGACACCGTCGGAGATCCGTTCAAGGACACCGCCGGGCCGAGCCTCCACGTCCTCATCAAGCTCCTCGCGACGATCACCCTCGTCCTCGCGCCGCTCTTCGTCTAGGGGCGCCCACCTCGTACGACGTGCGTCGCGGCACGTCGTCTGGACCACTGCACGTACGCGAGGCACACCAGGAGAGCGAGCACGATCGCGCCGAGGGCCGGGATAGGCGAGGCGAACCCGACCACCGCGGCGATCGCGACGAGCGTGTTCAGCAGCCGTTCTCTCCGAGACGTCTCGGTGCGGAGACCGAGGTAGCGCGCGACCATGAGCGCTGCGATCCCGACGACGACACCGAGCAGGATCGACTCGCCATCGAACACGCCCGCATCGTACGCCCGAGCGCTAACCTCGCGGCGTGCGTGGCTCCGTCGACCTGAACAGCGATCTCGGCGAAGGCGCGGGGACGGACGCGGCGATCATGCCGCTGATCACGAGCGCGAACATCGCCTGCGGCGGACACGCCGGCAACGAGAGCACGATGCGAAGCGGCGTCGAGCTCGCGATGAGGAACAAGGTGGCGGTCGGCGCGCATCCGGGATATCCGGACCGCGAACGGTTTGGACGCGTCGCTCTCGATATGCCGGCCTCCGAGCTCAGCGAAGCGGTCCGCCGTCAGATCGACGCGATCCTGGGGATCGCCTCGCGGCTCGGCGCTCGGCTGTCACACGTGAAGGCGCACGGCGCTCTCTACAACCAGGCCGAGCGAGATGCGGCGGTCGCGCGCACGATCCTGATGGGGATTCAGGCCGCAAGCGGCGGAAGCGATCTCGTGGTCTTCGCGCCACCGGGCTCGGCGATGCATACAGAGGCCGAGGGATTGGGCATGCACGTCGCGCGCGAGGGGTTCATCGACCGCGCCTATGAGCCGGACGGCACGCTTCGGCCGCGCACCCTCGCCGGCGCGCTCATCACCGACCCCGCGGCGGCTGCCGCGCAGGCGCTGTCCTTCGTGCGCGACGGCGGCACCCGGGCCACCGATGGCACGTTCCTCGAGCTCGAGGTCGACACGCTCTGCGTCCACGGCGACACGCCGGGCGCACCGGAGATCGTCCGTGCCGTCCGCGAGGCCTTCGCGGCGGCGAAGGTGAAGGTCGCCCCGTTCCGCGCGTGAGCATCAGCGTCCGCGAGTTCGGAGAAAGCGCGCTCCTGGTCGAGATCGGCGACCGCATCGACGAGTCGATCGTGTCCCGCTGCCGCGCCATCGCGGACGCGTGGGAGGCGGCCGGCCACGGTGCGGCGATTCCCGCGTATGCGAGCGTGGTCCTGCGCTTCGATCCGCTCCGGCTCGATCCGCGCGAAGCTGAACGCGAGGCCTTCGGCCTCAGCCAGCGCGCGATCGCGATCGCGACGGTCCCAGCGCGCACGATCGAGATCCCGACGCGCTACGACGGCCCTGACCTGGAAGCGACCGCGCGAAGCTCCGGTCTCTCCGTCGACGAGCTGGTCGCCGCGCATGCGGGTCGCGAGTACCGCGTCTTCTTTCTCGGGTTCCTTCCGGGGTTCGCGTACTGCGGAATGCTCGATCCGCGGATCGTCGCGCCGCGTCTTGAGCGCCCCCGAGAGCGCGTGCTCGCCGGAGCCGTGGCCGTCGCGGACGGCCAGACCGCGGTCTATCCGTTCGACTCGCCCGGCGGCTGGCGTCTCATCGGACACACCGAGCTCGTGATGTTCGATCCCGCGCGCCAGGAGCCGGCGCTCCTCCGCGCGGGCGACCGCATCCGTTTCGTGCGGTCGTGATCCGCATCATCTCGGCGGCGCTCCGCGCGACCGTGCAGGACCGTGGCAGGTTCGGTCAGCTGCGGGCAGGGGTCCCGCCGTCCGGGCCGGCGGACCCGTTCGCGTTCGCGGCGGCCAACGCGCTCGTCGGCAACGACCCCGACGCGGCCGCGATCGAGATCGTCGGATCGCCGTTCACGTTCCGCTGCGACGATCGCCGCGTGATCGCGGTCACCGGACGTGATGTCGCCTTGCGCCTCCGCGACCGCATCGCGGGCTGGACCGCGGTGTTCGCTCGTGCCGGTGAGGAGGTCCGGATCGTCGCGGGTGAGCGGTCACGGTTCGGTTATCTCGCGGTGTCGGGCGGGATCACCACCGACACGGTGCTGGGGAGTCGCGCCACCTATCTGCCGGCTCGGCTGGGTCGCGCGCTGCAAGCGGGTGATGCCCTCCCGATCGGCGCGATGCGGGTCGACCCCACGCGCGCCGGTCGGACGCTGGTCGCGCCGGAGTACCAGGACGAACAGGTGCGCGCCATCACGGGCCCGCACGCCGAGCGTTTCACGGAAGAAGCCCTGGCCGTGTTCCTTTCCTCCACATTCCAGGTCGATGCGAGCAGCGATCGCATGGCCACGCGCCTGGGTGGCCCGGATGTCGTCGCGCGGCAGGGCGAGATCCTCACCTGTGGCGTCCTCGCCGGCGCGGTGCAGGTCCCGTCGGGCGGCGCGCCGATCGTGTTGCTTGCCGACCACCAGGCCACCGGCGGGTATCCCGTGATCGCCACGATCATCACAGCCGATCTCGGCCGCGTCGCTCAGCGTTTGCCGGGAGAGCCTCTTCGCTTCGTGCGGGTCGCGCGCGATCGGGCGGTGGCGGCGCTTCGCGACGAGCGCCGCGCGTTCGCCGCGATCGCATGACGCAGCGCGACGATCTCGAGCGCGGCATCCATCGCCTCGGCGCCGACGTTGCGCTCGGGACCCGACCGCGCCCTGGCCTGCTCGAGGTTTTCGCAGGTCAGGACGCCGAAGGGGATCGCGACCGGAAGGGACTCGGCCAGGCGCGCGAGGGCGCCCGCGACCGCGTGGGCGAGCACGTCGAAATGGGGGGTTTCGCCGCGGATCAGGCACCCAAGCGGGACGACGGCGTCGAACCGGCCGGTCTCCGCGATGGCCGCGACGGCCGGCGGGAGCTCGAAGGAACCGGCGACCTCGAACTCCTCGACCGTCGCCCCAGCCGCAAGAGCGCGTCGCAGCGCGCCCTGCGCGAGCGACCGGGTTACGTCTTCGTTCCAACGTGCACGCACGATCGCCACTCGGGCTCCGACAAATCCGTGTCTCACTCGTGCGGGCGTCTTCCCACTCTGCGTCACTTGTCGCAATCTAGCCCACGTATGGCCCTCCGCCGGGTAGCCGCATGACCGACGAAGTCGACCCGCGCCTCATCGCGCTGGGGCTCGTCCCGGCTCCCGGCACCACCGCGGCGCCGCCCGATTGGGAAACGGCCGCGCCGCCGAAGCCCGCCGAATGGACCACCCCGCCGCCTTCGGGGTCGCCTTCCGAATGGACGACCCCGGCTCCGCCCGCCAAGCCCGCGGAGTGGACCGCGCCGGCTCCGCCGCCAGCGACGCAGCCCGCGCCATCGACGCTCGGTCACTCGGGCCCGAGGCCACTCACGGTCGGAGATCTCTTTCCTGGGATGGGCAAGTTCACGGGAACTCCCTCCGATGCGTCCGTCGTCGCCCCGACCCCACCGCCGACCTTCATCGCTCCCGCGCCTCCCGCAGCGCCGGCCCCGACGACTTCCTTCGCGCCGCCCGCGCCGGCGCCGCCCGCCCCGCCGACACCGGCCTACGCGCCACCGACGTACAGCCAGCCGGTCGCGCCCGCCCAACCGCACACGCCGACTCGCGAGGCGCCGCCCCCGCTTCCGCCGTTCGCGGCCGCCAAGGCCGCTGCCTCCGCGGTGGTCGAGGCGCCGGTCGCCGTGCCCGGCAAGGAGAAGCGAAAGCCGAAGCCTGAGAAGAAGGAGCGGGCCGCGAAGGCGCCAAAGGCGCCAAGGACGCAGAGGGTCGCGAAGCCGAAGGTCGAAAAGGCCAAGGCGCCGGCGAAGCCGCGCTACCACCTTCCGCCGAGCGGTGTGCTCCTGCGCGGTCCGATCGTCATGGGTTACCCCGAGAAGAAGCTGCAGATCACGCTCGAGCAGCTCGGGTTCCGCATCGATGCTGCGGAGTCGATCGAGGTCCCGTGGACCGAGGTCCGGGAGATCAAGTCGCGCCGCGGGCGCGTCGTCGTCCGCACCAAGGGAAGGCCGGTCGCCTTCGGCATCCCCATCGAAGGCATCTCCGAGCCGACGCTCTCCGGCCCGCTGGCGCGCGTCGTCAAGGAGGCGAGCGGTGGAAGCCTCGACCTCGCGGGGAGCTCGTTCCTCGAGCTGCAGAACGCGAGCGACTCGCTGCGCGACCACTACCACGACGAAGACGACCCGCTCATCCCGACGGTCGTCGGCCTCGTGTTCGTGCTCGCCGGCCTCACGATCACCGCGCTTCTTCCCGACATCCTGGCGATCGCGACACGCACGCCCGTCCCCGCGGGGGCGTATCTCCTCGACTCGCCGCTCGCCGGATTCGATCCGCGCATCCTCGCGGCGGCGTTCGCCGGCGCCGCGATGCTTGCCGCGGGCGTCGTCCGTGTCGCGATGGGCAAGGCCGCGACGGCATGGGCGCGTGGCACGCTCCGCGGCTGGCACGAGGGCGCCCGCCGGCCGATCGAGGTGGCGCGCCGCGCGCTGGCGTCGCTCGTGCTCAGCCCGGCGGTCGCCGCCGCGGTCTTCCTCGCGGCGCTCGTCCTGGCGCTGCCGAGCACGCGCGTCCAGACCGTGATCGAGCCGGGTGGCTTCCACTTGATGCGCGAGATCCCGTTCTTCGACGATGATCGGAGCTGGTCAACCGTCACGGAGATCAAGACCGTGCCGGCCTCGATCTCGCAGCACTTCGAAGGAATCGCGGTCGTCTTCCACTTCCAGAGCAAGTCGCCGATCTCGACCCTGGACTCGCACCTGCGCGGCGGTACCGACAAACAGCTGCAGACGAGCGCGACGACGTGGTGCAAGGACGCCGGAGGCTGTCCCTAGTCCTTCGCGTCCACCACCGTAAGGAAGTGTCCAAGCTTCGTGCGCTTCGTCGATAGGTAATCGCGATTGGTCGCGCGCGGTTCGACCTCGATCGGGATCCGCTCGACGACCTCGAGGCCGTACAAGGAGACCGCCGCCTTCTGTGGATTATTCGTGAGGATCCGCGCCCGGCGCACGCCGAGGTCGGTCAGGATCTGCACGCCGATGCCGTATTCACGGTGGTCGGCCTTGAATCCCAGGCGCTCGTTCGCCTCGACGGTGTCGAGGCCGTCATCCTGGAGCGCGTACGCGCGCAGCTTGTTCATGAGGCCGATCCCGCGTCCTTCCTGTCGCAGGTACAGGAACACGCCGCGGCCCTCCTTGGCGATCAGGTCGAGCGCGGCGTGCATCTGGTCGCCGCAATCGCATCGCTGGGAGTGGAAGACGTCGCCGGTCAGGCACTCCGAGTGGACGCGGACCAGCACGGGCTCGCCGTTCGCGATGTCGCCCATCGTCAGCGCGACGTGCTCCGCCTCGGTGTTGCCGAACCGCGCGCGGTAGCCGTGAACGGTGAACTCGCCCAGCTCGGTCGGGAGCTTTGCGGAGGCGACGCGCTCCACCAGGCGCTCCTCCGACATGCGGTGTGCGATCAGGTCCTTCACCGTGATGACGCGCAGCCCGTGGCGCTTCGCGAAACGCTTCAGCTCGGGCAGCCGCGCCATCGAGCCGTCGGGATTGGTGATCTCGCAGATGACGCCCACAGGGGCGAGTCCCGCCATGCGGCAGAGGTCGACCGCGGCCTCGGTCTGCCCGGCGCGCACGAGCACGCCCCCCTCGCGCGACTGGAGCGGGAAGATGTGGCCAGGCTTCACCAGGTCGTGCGCTTTGGTGCGCGGATCGGCTAGCACACGGATCGTGCGGGCCCGATCGGCCGCGCTGATCCCGGTCGTGACGCCCTCGCGCGCATCCACGCTCACGGTGAACGCGGTGCCGAGCCGGGCCTCGTTGCGTGCCACCATCTGCGGCAGCGCAAGCTCCTCCAGGCGCGCGGTCGTCATCGGGACGCAGATCACGCCGCTCGCGTATTTGCGGATGAACGCGACGTGCTCCGCCTCGCAGAGCTCGGCCGCCATCGTTAGGTCGCCCTCGTTCTCGCGGTCCTCGTCGTCCACGACGATGACCATGCGGCCGCGCCTGATGTCCTCGATCGCCTCGGGTACGGTCGCGAACGGAGCGGGCGTGACCACCCTCGGTCGCGGCGTGGGGTTGGTGCGGCGGGGCTTCATCTCTTTTGAGTTTAGAAGTGGCGTCACGCCTTTCCGAGGGCGCGGCGCACGTACTTCGCGAGGACGTCGGTTTCGAGGTTGACGAGCTCCCCAGGACGCAGCGCTCCCAGAGTCGTCCGCTCGGCGGTGTGCGGGATGAGCGCGACCTCGAAGAACGTCTTACCCAGCGAGGCGATCGTGAGCGAGACGCCGTCGACGGTGATGAAACCCTTGTTCACCACGTAGCGGGACTGGGCGGCGGGGAGAGCGAACCGCAGCCGGGCCGCCCCGCCGCCCTCCTCTTTGCGTGTGAGCAGCTTGGCCGTCGTGTCGACGTGGCCCTGCACGAAGTGACCGCCGAGCGCCGTCGTCGGCGTCGCGGCGCGCTCAAGGTTCACGCGCGTACCGCGCATCGCCCCCCCCAGCGACGTGCGAGCGAGCGTCTCCGCGACGAGATCCACGGCAAACCCGCGCGCGTCACGCTCGACGACCGTCAGGCAGGCCCCGGCCACGTTCACGCTGGAGTCCACCGCCAGGCTCTCGACCACGGTCGAAGATGAGACCTCGAGCCGTGCGCCCGCGGGCGTGACCGCCGCATGGCGGACGACGCCGATCTCCTCGACGATCCCGGTGAACATCTACGCGAGCGCCCCTTCCACGGCGAGGTCGGCGCCCATGCGCCGGATGCGCACGTCGCGCAGATCTGCGGGCTTGGCGACACCGTCGAGCGCGGGCGGCCCATCCCCGCCCGCGATGGGGGAGAGAAGAAAGAGCACACGGTCCGCCAGACCCGAGCGCACGAGCGATCCGGCGACGTGCGGGCCGGCTTCGCTCAGCACCGTGTTGACTCCGTGCTCTCCGAGCCAGCGTAGGACCGCCGAGAGGTCGACCCCGCCGTCGCTGCGTGGCACCGTGACCAGCGACACTCCGGCATCGCGAAGGCGGTTCGTCCGACGCACGTTCGCGTCGCGCGCGACGAAGATGACGCTTCGCTCGGGATCTTTCGCCCGGACGATCTTCGCGTTCACCGGCGTGCGGGCGTCGGCGTCGACGACGATCCGCAGCGGATCCCGTCCTTTGATCTCCCGCACCGTCAGGGCGGGGTCATCCGCGATCACCGTTCCGATCCCCACGAGCACCGCATCGAACCGATCGCGGAGGCGATGGACCTCTTTCAGCGCCGCCTTCCCCGAGAGGTACCGACGGCCCGGAACGGCGACACGGCCGTCGATCGTGGCGGCGAGCTTGATGAGCACGAAGGGTCGGCCGCGCGTGAGCCGGGAGATGAACCCGGCATTGAGGCGCGCTGCCTCGTCGGCCAGGACGCCGACCGTGATCTCTATCCCGGCGTCGCGAAGGCCACGAAAGCCCTTTCCGTTCGTTCGCGGGTCGGGATCGCGCATCGCGGCGACGACGCGGGCGACGCCGGCCTCCTTGATCGCGCTGACGCACGGCGGCGTGCGGCCGGTATGCGCGCACGGCTCGAGGTTCGTGTAGATCGTGCCGCCGCGAGCCGCCGCGCCGGCTTTGCGAAGCGCGTTGACCTCGGCGTGCGGCTCGCCCGCCGCGCGGTGGTACCCCTCACCGACGATCTTCCCGTCGCTCACGACAACCGCGCCGACGAGCGGGTTCGGGCTCGTCCGGCCCGCGGCGCGTGCCGCAAGGCGGAGCGCGCGTCGCATGTACGCGGCGTCGGTATCGTCGCTCACCGCTCGTAGTCTGCGGCCTCACAGATCACCGTTCTCCGGCGTCATGGCGTTCCTGTAGAGCCGACCGATTGCATAATTATCCACCCGACCGCATAATCTTCCGGTGCCCACCCGCGTAGCGATCGTCGGCGTCACCGGCTACGCCGGGGGCGAGCTCGCGCGACTGCTTCTGCGGCACCCCGAGGCGCGACTGGTCGCGGCCGTGGCTCGGTCCCACCAGGGCGAGCCGCTGCGCGCGGCGCAGCCGCATCTGCACAGTGCGCCCGAGTCGATCGTGATCGGATCGGACGTCGGCGATGCCGAGGTGGTCTTCACCGCGCTGCCGGCTGGTGAGGCCGCGAGGCAGGCTGGTCGATGGCTCGACGATGGGCGGATCGTCATCGACATCGGAAGCGACTTTCGGCTGCGCGATCCGAAGCTCTACGAGCGCTGGTACGGGTACGCGCATCCGGCCGCGGCTCTCTTGAAAGAGGCGGTCTATGGTCTCACCGAGCTCACCCGCGATCGCATCCGGGGCGCTCGGGTGATCGCCAATCCGGGGTGCTACCCGACCGCGTCCTTGCTCGCGCTCGCGCCCGCGCTCAAAGCCAGGCTCGTCACCGAGGACATCGTCGTCGACGCGAAATCCGGCGTGTCCGGCGCTGGGCACAACCTCGATGACGCGTACCTGTTCGGGACGATCGACGAGAGCGTCCGTCCCTATGGGCTCCCGAGGCATCGGCACACGCCGGAGATCGCGCAGGAAGCGGCGATCCTGCTCGGCGCGACGCCGCGGCTGACCTTCACGCCCCATCTGATTCCGATGACCCGGGGCCTCATCGCCACGTGCTATGCGCCGCTGCGTCCCGGCAAGACGTCGAAGGATGTCGCCGACGCGTATTCGCGCGAGTACGCGGAGGAGCCGTTCGTGCGCATGGTCGACTCATTCCCGGCGACGAAGGCGACGCTCGGGAGCAACTGGTGCCTCGTGCACGCGGTGGTCGACGAGGACAGCGCGCGGCTCGTCGCGTTCGCTGTGCTCGACAACCTCGTGAAGGGCGCCGCCGGATCGGCCATCCAGAACTTCAACGCGCGGCTCGGCTATCCCGAGACGATGGGGCTCGAGGCGCTTCCGCTATGGCCATGACGGAGGGCGACCCCTGGTTCGCGCGGCCCACTGGCGACCTTTTAGGCTTCACGACGGGTGCCGCTGCCGCGGGTGTGAGAGACGGCACACCAACCAGGCTCGACGTCGCTCTCATCGTCTCGGATCGTCCGTGCTACGCGGGAGGCGTCTTCACCACGAACCAGGTCATCGCGGCGCCATGCGTCGTCACCAGGCGCCACCTGGAGCGCGGCCCGCTCCGCGCGATCGTCGTCAACTCCGGAAATGCGAATGCCTGCACGGGCGAACAGGGCGAGCGCGACGCGATCGCGATGGCCAAGGCCGCCGCTGACAAGATCGGCTGCGACCTACACGAGATCGCGGTGGCCAGCACCGGAGTCATCGGCGTAGCGCTTCCGATCGAGCGCATCACCAGCGCGATCGCGTCGATCGACCTGCGTTCCGATGGCTGGGACGACGTGGCCAGAGCGATGATGACGACCGATACGCGACCGAAGCTGTCGCGGCACGACTGTGTTCTCGGATGGGCCGGAGCGAGCGGCACGATTCACGTTCGCGGGGTCGCGAAGGGTGCCGGGATGATCCACCCAAACATGGCGACGATGCTCGCCTTTGTCCTGACGGACGCGGTCGTGGGCGCAAATCTGACAGGGCTGACTCGGTCTTTCGCCGCGGAATCGTTCAACAGGATCAGCATCGACGGCGATACGAGCACCAACGACACCCTGCTCCTTCTCGCCAACGGAGCGTCGGGCTTGAAGGCGGAGGGGAAGGATCGGTACGGGGTCCAGGACGCGCTCTTCCGCACTTGCGACGAACTGGCGCAGGAGATCCTCGCCGACGGCGAGGGGGTGACCCGCGTGTTCAAGGTGGTGGTCAGGAACGCAGCGTCGGATGAGGAAGCCATGCTCGCGGCCCGCGCGATCACGACGTCGAACCTGGTAAAGACGGCCATCCACGGCGCTGACCCGAACTGGGGTCGCATCATTGCCGCCGCGGGTCGATCGGGAGCAAAGGTCGACCAGACTCGCGCGGCGATCCGCATCGGTGACGTCAACGTTTTCGAGTCCGGAGCGCCGTGCGCCTTCGACAAGGCGCGCATGCGCGAGATCTTCACCGAGCCCGGGCTCCGCATCCGGATCGAGCTCGGGGTCGGCAAGGGCAAGGCGGAAGCCTGGGGAACCGACCTCTCAGAGGAATACGTGCGGATCAATGCCGACTACACCACGTAGCGATGCGGTCGTGCTGAAGGTCGGCGGGTCCGTCGCTTCGGACAGCGACGCGGCGCTCGACGCGGTCGTCGCTATCTCGGACGCGGGCCATCCGCTGGTCGTCGTGCACGGCGGGGGTCCGCTCGTCGGCGAGTGGGCCGAACGCCTGGGCATGAAGACGCGGTTCGTTCGCGGTCTTCGCGTCACGGACCCCGAGACCCGGGACCTCGCGCTCGCGGTGCTGGGCGGCCTTGCGAACGGACGCGTCGTCGCGACGCTCATACGACGCGGCGTTCCGGCGGTCGGGCTCACCGGGATCGACGGCGGCCTCCTGCGTGCGGAGCGCGAAGATGCGGAGCTCGGCTACGTCGGCAACGTGACGCTGGTGGACAGCGCGCTGCTCGAGGAGCTTATCGACGCCGGGCGCGTGCCCGTCGTCGCGCCAGCGGCCCTCGAACGCGAGAGTGGAGAGATCCTCAACGTGAACGGCGACGCGGCCGCGGGCGCGATCGCCGCGAGCCTCGGCGCCCGCCTCCTCGTGTTCGTCACGGACGTTCCCGGAGTTCGCGACAAGAACGGAAGGGTGATCGCCAGGCTCGACGCCGAGCGGGCACGCGCGCTCGTGGATGACGGCACGATCGAAGGCGGGATGCGTCCCAAGGTCGAGGCCTGCCTCATGGCCGCGGCGGCCGGATGCCGTGCCGCCATCGTCGCTCCGAGCGGGATCGACGAGATCGAGCGGCTCCTCGCGGGCGAGGAGGTCGGCACGGTATTCGAGGCCGCCGCGTGAGAGAGGCGCTCGCGCGAAAGCACCACCGCCAGCAGGCGCTCCTGCGCCTCGTCACGCAGCGCCGGCTCGCGACGCAGGCCGATCTGGTCCGCTCGCTGCGCGCGGCCGGCTTCGACGCGACGCAGGCGACGGTGTCGCGCGACATCGTCGAGCTCGGTCTGGTGAAAGTGGTGCGCGACGGAACGCACGCGTACGCGGCGCCGTCCGCGGCTTCGGGCGGCGGGGGTGTGGAGCGGCTGCGGCGGTTCTGCGAGGACTATCCGGTCGAGGGCGCCCTCGCCGCGAATCTGGTCGTGCTCCGGTCGCTCCCCGGAACGGCCAACGCCCTCGGTGCGGCGCTCGACGCGTCGGGCCTCGACGGAGTCATCGGCACGCTCGCGGGCGACGACACGGTCTTCGTCGCCGCGTCATCCGAGCGGCACGCACGCTCGCTGCTGGGGGAGCTCAAGAGCTTTGGGATCGCGCCGCGGGAGGTCCGGTGAGCAAGGCGTACGCGGGGGAGACCTGCGTCCTCGCCTACTCGGGGGGCCTCGACACATCCGTCGCCGTGGCCTGGCTGCGCGAGACGCTCGGCTTCGAGGTCGTGACGTGCACCGGCGATCTGGGGGCGACCGGCGATCTCGAGGCGGTGCAGCGCAAGGCCATCGCGAGCGGAGCGAAGAAGGCGATCGTTCAGGACGCCCGCGAGGTCTTCGTGCGCTATTTCGTCTGGCCGGCGCTTCAGGCGGGTGCGCTCTATGAAGACCGCTATCCCCTCGCCACCGCCCTGGGTCGGCCGCTCCTCGCGAAGCTCCTCGTGGACGCGGCGCGCGCCGAGAACGCCCGCTTCGTGGCGCATGGCTGCACCGGGAAGGGCAACGATCAGGTCCGGTTCGACCTGGCCGTCGGAGCACTCGCGCCCGACCTCACGGTGATCGCGCCGATGCGCGGCGGGATGAACATGACGCGCGACGAGGAGATCGATTACGCGCGCCGGCACGGCATTCCGGTCGAAGCCACGAAGAAGAGTCCGTACAGCGTCGACGAGAACCTGTGGGGCCGCTCGATCGAAGCCGGCGTGCTCGAGGATCCCTGGGACGCGCCACCGCGCGACGTCTACCACTGGACCGTCGATCCGGACGAGGCGCCCGCGAAGCCGCGCGAGGTCGCGATCGAGTTCGTCGAAGGCGTCCCCGCGACGCTGGACGGCGCGAGGCTCGACGGCGTCGCGCTCATTCGATCCCTGAACGAGATCGCCGGCAAGCACGGCGTCGGTCGGATCGACATGGTCGAGGACCGTCTTGTGGGCATCAAGTCGCGCGAGATCTACGAGGCACCGGCCGCGCTGGTCCTTCATCAGGCCGCTCGAGCGCTCGAGTCGCTCGTCCTCACCAAGGAGGTCATCCGCTTCAAGGCGCGCGTCGCGCAGGAGTATGCAGAGCTTGTATACAACGGGCTCTGGTTCTCGGCGCACCATCAGGATCTCGCCACGTACGTGCGAAGCACCCAGCGCTTCGTGAGCGGCGAGGTGCGCGTCCGCTTCGACCGGGGGGCGGCGACCGTGGTCGGGCGCCGCTCGCCGAGCTCGCTCTACCAGACGGCGCTCGCCACATATGGCAAGGGCGATGCGTTCGATCACAAAGCGTCGGAGGGATTCATCACCGTGTTCGGGCTGCCGCTCCGGACGCAGGCGCGCACCCAGGTGCTCTGGGGCGAGGGCAGCGAGGCGGCGCTCGAGATCCCGCGCAAAGCGCTCTCGGCGCCCGGCGCGGCGAAGCCCGGACCCAACAAGGCGACGAAGCGCAAGCGATGAAGGACCTGTGGTCCGGACGCTTCGCGGGCGCGCTCGATCCAAAAGTCCGTGCGTTCACCTCGTCGCTCGAGCTCGACAAGCGGATCGCGACGCACGACGTCCGCGGCAGCATCGCGCACGCGCGGATGCTCGGACGGCAGGGGATCGTGACCAAAGACGAATCGGCGACGCTCGTGCGAGAGCTCGAGCGCATCGCGAGCGAGATCGCCGCCGGCTCGTTCTCGTGGCCGGCCGGGGCCGAGGATGTGCACTCCGCGGTCGAGCAGGTCCTGGCCGAGCGGATCGGCGGCACCGCCGGCAAGCTGCACACCGGGCGAAGCCGGAACGACCAGATCGCGCTGGATCTGCGCCTGTTCGTCCTCGACCTTCACGACCAGCTCGAGAACGCGGTCCGCTCGCTCGCCGTCGCCCTGGTCCGCCGTGCCGAGGATGAGATCGACACGGTGTTTCCGGGCTACACGCATCTCCAGCGGGCGCAGCCGATCTCGCTCGCGCACCACCTGCTCGCCCATGTCGAGGCTCTCCGTCGGGACCGCCAGCGGATCGCCGAAGCGCGCGAGCGCGCCGCGGTCTCGCCGCTCGGCGCCGGGGCGCTGGCCGGGACACCGCATCCGGTCGACCCGGCGTCGGTCGCGCGCGAGCTCGGCTTCGCGAGAGCCTTCCGCAACAGCATCGACGCGGTCGCGGACCGCGATTTCGTCGCCGACTTCGTCTACGTCGCCGCGCTCGCGGCAGTGCACGCGTCCCGCCTGGCCGAGGAGCTGGTGCTCTGGACGTCGGCGGAATTCGGCTTCGCGGAGATCGCCGACAGCCACGCGACCGGTTCGAGCATCATGCCCCAGAAGAAGAACCCCGACGTTCCCGAGCTGGTGCGCGGACGCGCCGGCCGCGCGATCGGCGATCTCGTCGCTGTGCTCACCGCGCTGAAGGGTCTTCCGCTCGCGTACGACGGCGATCTGCAGGAGCAACGCGCGCCGCTCTACGACGCCGCCGAGATGGCGCCGGCCGTGGCCACGCTCGCGCTCGTCGTGGGTGGGGTTCGCTTCGACCGTGACGCGATGCGGCGCGCCACCGAGCGCGGGATGCTCGGCGCGACGGACCTCGCGGACCATCTCGCGAAACGTGGCGTGCCGTTCCGCGAAGCCCACGAGATCGTCGGCCGCATCGTGCGCGACCGTCTCGCCAATGGCCATGATCTGAACGGGATGACGATCGCCGACCTGCGGCGCTTCGACGCGCGTTTCGAACCGAGCGCGATCGATGAGCTGAGCGCCGAGCGCTCCGTCGCATCACGCAGCTCGCCCGGTGGGACCGCGCCAGGCCGCGTGCGGGAGGCGCTCGAAGAGGCTCGGCAGGCGCTCGCGTGAGCGTCGCGATCCGGGCGGCGCGCGTCGAGGATGTCGACGACATGCGGACGCTCATCAACGAGTACGCGCGTGACGACCGGATGCTCGAGCGCTCGCGCGATTTCCTGCTCGAGCACGTGCGCGACTTTCTTGTCGCCGAGGATGAGCGGGGATTCCTCGGTTGCTGCGCGCTCGCGGTCCTCACCCCGGATCTCGCCGAGATCCGCTCGCTCGCGGTCCAGCCCGAGACCGCCGGGCGGGGAATCGGCCGCGCGCTGGTCCGTGCCTGTGTCGCGGAGGCTCGCCGGCTGGGGCTCCGCCGCGTCTTCGCGCTCACGCTCGTTCCCGACTTCTTTCAAAAGTGCGGTTTCGTGATCACGAGCCTGGGGCGGTTGCCCGAGAAGAGCGCTTCCGAGTGCCCGGTCTGTCCAAAGCGTTTCGCGTGCGACGAGCACGCGATGCTGCTGCATCTGGACGGGACCATTCCGGAGCCTCTCTCGGCGGGCGAGCCGGTCGGCTACACGCGGCTGTTCCTGGGCGTCGAGCCGCGGTGAGGCTCAACAAGCTCGCCCGGTTCTTCTGCGCCGGCTTCGACACGGTCGCGATGGGCGGGATCGCGCGCGCGGAGACGAACGGCCGATTCGCCCAGACCTTCAGCGAGTACGTGCTGTGGGGCTCAGTCCTCGCGGCGGCGATCTGCGCGATCGTCATTGCCACGAACTCGTTCGCGACGATCGCCTGGGTCTCCATCGGATACGTTCTGTTCGGCGGCCTTCTGACCGCGAACAGCCCGCGCCTCGGGTTCGTCCTGCTGGCTCTCGCGCTCATCCCACTGGTGCCTCGGCCTCGTGACTCGCTCGCGCTCGGCATCGGCATCGCCGCGGCCTCCGCGGTCGCGGCACGCGTCGCGTTCGCGTTCGCGCCTTAACATCGGGAGCCGCGTGACCACCCGCCCCACGATCCGCGCAGCGAACGGGCTCGTCGCGAGCGGACATCACCTCGCGACCGCCGCCGGTCTTGCCGCGCTCCGCGAGGGCGGCAACGCGATCGACGCGGCGGTGGCCGCCGCCGCCGTCTGCGCGGTCGTCATGCCGCACCGCACCTCGTTCGGCGGTGACATCTTCGCCCTCGTGTACGACGCACGATCGCGTGAGGTCGACGCGTACAACGGATCTGGAGCAGCGCCGCGGTCGATCGATGTGGAGCGGTTCGGCGATGCGTTCCCGCAGCAGGGCGCGATCCTCGCGACCGTGCCCGGCCTGATCGCGGGACTTGCCGATCTCATGCACGACCATGGCCGGCTCGGGCTGGAGCGCGCGCTCGAGGCCGCGATCGCGTACGCGGAGGCGGGCTTCCCGGTGAGCGACCGGCTCGCGGCGGCGATCGCCGAGGAGGGGGACCGCCTGGCGGACGACGAGGAGGCGGCACATCTCTTCGGGCCGCGAGGCCGATGGCCCCGCGCGGGCGAGATGCTCCAGCAGCCGGATCTGGCCGTGTCGCTCCGCGAGATCTCGCGCGAGGGGGCCGACGCGTTCTACCGGGGCGACCTCGGCGAGCGATTCGCTACCGCTGTCGACGCGATCGGGGGCGCCATCGACCGGACCGATCTTGCGGCGCATCACACCGACCGCCCGGAGCCGCTCGCGATCGACTTCGGCGGCTTCCGAGTATTCGGTCAGCCGCCGGTCTCACAGGGCCACATCCTCATCGAGGAGCTCGCGATCGCGTCAGGCCTCGACCTGACCTCGCTCGAGTGGGGAAGCGCCGACCTGGTGCATCTCATGGTCGAGACGAAGAAGCTCGCCTTCGCGGATCGTGACGCGCATGCGGGCGATCCCGCGTTCGTCGAATTCGACGGCCGGCGGCTGCTCGACCCCGAGTTCATCGCGGGGCGCCGACGCGCGGTGAACGCGAAGGCGAGCGAGCGCAGCGAGGCCGGCGCGCTGATGACACCCGCCGACACGACCTATCTGGCGGTGGTCGATAGAGACGGGAACGCCGTCTCGCTGATCCAGAGCGTGTTCAGCGCGTTCGGCGCCGCCGCCGTCGTCCCCGGGACGGGGCTGCTGCTCAACAACCGCGTGACCGGTTTCTCGCTCGACCAGCGATCGCCGAACGCGCTCGTGCCTCGCAAGCGGCCGGTCCACACGCTCAACACCGTGATCGCGCTCGATGGATCGTCGCCGCGCTTCGTATTCGGGACGCCCGGACGCCAGGCTCAGGTGCAGACGAACTTCCAGCTCGGCGTCGCGCTGATGTCCTTCGGGATGGACGTGCAGCGTGCCATCGAGGAGCCGCGCTGGTACCACGACTCAGGGCGGACGCTGCGTATGGAACGGCGCTTTCCCGAGGCCGTCCGGCGCGCTCTCGCGGGAAAAGGTCACGAGGTGGTGCTGCTCGACGACTGGGACGAGCTCACCGGCGGCGCGCAGGCCATCGCGATCGAGCCGAACGGCGCGTTCGCCGGTGGCGCCGACCCGCGCCGCGAGGGTTACGCGGCTGGCTACTAGCCGCTCCACGTTCGTCCTCGCGCTGGCGGTCCTGTGCGCATCGATCCTCGCGGGGTGCACGCCTGGCCCTCCGGTGCCAGAGCCGGTCGCGCGTCAGTACGCGTCGTCGTGGGCGCGAAACGACTACCAGGCGATGTGGTCGCTGGTGTCCGACGACGCGAAGGCTCAGGTGACGGACGCCGGCTTCCTCGACCGGCTGCCGCGCGTCGCGCAGGAGATGACGCTGAGATCGGTGGAAGCCAAGACCGGAACGGCGAACCATCCGGCCTCCGCGAACGGCTCGCCCGACCCGCGCCGGGCCACGATCCCCCTCTCGGTCACCTTCCATACCGAGCGTGTCGGTGACTTCGTCCGAGAGACCGCCCTGCAGCTGGTCCTCGTCGGTGAGGCCGAGAAGGCGGTGTGGCGCATCGCGTGGACGCCCGAAGCGATCCTTCCGCACCTGGTGACCGGTCGTCTGGTCCGCATGACGCGGCTCGCGACGTCGCGCGGCCGGATCCTGGCGCGCGACGGCACCGAGCTCGCGACGTTCGTCGAG
>VBGS01000052.1 GCA_005889445.1 Chloroflexota bacterium | reverse complement strand
GCGAGCCCGTCCGCGTAGCGTGGGCGATCGCCGACCGCAAGCGTGTGCAGGCAGCCGATGTCCAGCGCCAGATCGAAGGTCCGACCAAAAAACCCGAGCCGGGTCACATCGCCCACAAAGAACGTGCTCGCAACACCAGCGCGCCGCGCGCGCTCGCGCGCCTTCGCGACGGCGCGCGCCGCGAAGTCCACGCCGACCGCATCCCAGCCGTGCTGGGCGAGGTACACGACGTTCGTCCCCGTCCCGCACCCGAGATCGAGCGCTCTGCCCGGCGGGCTGACGGCGGCCCGGACGATCCTGATGCGCGTGAGGTCGCTCGCGCATTCGAGGAGGTCTCATCGATCGGCGCGGTCCGCGCGCGCGGTCGACGCGAACGTCGGTCGAAACGGTCGGCCATGCGCTCGAGTTCATAGCGCGTCCGCAGTCGGCCACGCAACCGCTTTAGCGTTCGCCTACTTGCGTCGCTACTGAAGGACGAAGCCTTCGGCCTCGCGTCGCCTGACCGCGAGCGCAGCGATCGCCCTCGCCGTGGCACCTGGCGTGCGTCTTGGCTCGAGCGTGCCATCCAGGCTGCGCTCTGCGATTTGGGCAGGCGCCGCGGCGATCCTCATCGTCGCCGCGCTCGCGTGCCAGAGCCCGCGCGCGACACCGGCGCCGAGCGGATCGAGCGGGCCGAGTGGCGCGACCGATGCCAAGCCGATCGTCGCGGCGCAGACCGCGACGCCGCGGCCCGACGTCGACGCGGGCGTCACCCTCGAAGAGTTCCCGCGAGGGGACCCGCGCAACGAGGTTCGCCTCGCGAACACCGAGAAGATGCGCTTCAAGGCGCGCGCCTCGATCAGGCTCCAGCGCATCGCAGGCGACGAGGTCACCCCGACGAACATCGCATCCGCGCAAGGAAGCTGCATGAGCTGCCAGGCCATCGCGGTCGCGGTACAGGTCGTGTTCTACAGGCGCGGGGCGAGCAATGTGAGTCCGATCAACGTGGCCCTGGCCTCGAACGCCGGCTGCACCCGCTGCGTCACCGCGGCGCGCGCGATCCAGTACGTCATCCCCGTCGATGACCCCACCGCCGACGTCCCAGCCGAGGTCGACCGCTTGGTCCAGGACCTCGACCGGGAGCTGCGGTTCCTCGCCTCGGTCAAGACATGGGACCAGATCACGAGTGACGAAGCGCTCGCGCGGATCCAGCGCGTACTTGATCAGCATGAGGACCTGAAGGGCTACCTCGGCGACGTCAGTCAGACGCAGCGCGCCGACAACGCTGCGGCGGTGCCCTAAGCGGCTCTAATCTGTTCCGTTAGTGGCGACGGCCTTCCGCGCGCCTGTCCCGAATGACTCCGTGCTGCGGCGCGGCGACTTCATCGCGCCGGTGCTGCACGAGATCCACCGGGTGATCGTCGGGCAGGACTACCTCGTGAACCGCCTCCTCATGGGCATGCTGTGCGGCGGCCACCTTCTGGTGGAGGGCGTGCCCGGTCTGGCCAAATCGCTCGCGGTCAAGACCCTCGCGGATACGGTCGACGCCACCTTCAAGCGGATCCAGTTCACGCCCGATCTCCTCCCGGCCGACCTCAACGGAACGATGATCTACAACCCCGCCGATCAGACCTTCCGGCCGCGGCTCGGCCCGATCTTCACCGATCTGCTGCTCGCCGACGAGATCAACCGCGCCCCGCCAAAGGTGCAGAGCGCGCTGCTGGAAGCGATGCAGGAGCGGCAGGTCTCGATCGGAGGGCAGACCCATCCGCTCTCGGAGCTGTTCACCGTGCTCGCGACCCAGAACCCCATCGAGCACGAGGGCACGTACCGGCTGCCGGAGGCACAGGTCGACCGCTTCATGATGAAAGTCGTGATCGGCTACCCGACACCGGATCAGGAGCGCGTGATCATGGACCGGCAGACCATCGAAGATCCGGTGGTGCCCCGGAAGCTCGCGACGCCCTCCGCGATCGTCGACGCCCGCGCCGCCGTCCGTCAGGTGCACATGGACGACGCGGTGAAGGACTACATCGTGCGGGTGGTCTTCGCCACCCGCGATCCGCAGGGACCCAAGCTCGCCGACCTGAGACCGCTGATCGCGTATGGCGTGTCACCACGCGCCAGCATCTTCGTCTCGCTCGCCGCGCGCGCGCACGCGTTCCTCGACGGGCGGGACTACGTCCTCCCCGACGACGTGAAGGCGGTCGCGCTCGATGTGATGCGCCATCGCCTGATCCTCACCTACGAGGCGGAAGCGGAGGAGATCACACCGGAGGTCGTCATCGCGCGCGTCCTCGACAACGTCGCGGTCCCCTGATCGTGACCGCCGCGCGCATCCCTGATACGCGCTCCGATGCCGTCCCTCCCGAGGTCCTTCGCCTGGTAAAGCAGGTCGAGATCAAAGCGCGCATCCTCGCCGACGAGGCGCTCGTCGGCACCTATCGGAGCGTCTTTCGGGGATCCGGGCTCGACTTCGAGGAGGTCCGCGAGTACGAGCCGGGGGACGACATCCGCAGCATCGACTGGAACGTGACCGCACGGATGAACGTTCCGTACATCAAGAAGTACCGCGAGGAGCGCGAGCTCAACATCTTCCTCGCCGTGGACATCTCGTCGAGCTCCTGGTTCGGGACGGCGAGCGTCACCAAGCGCGAGCTTGCCGCCGATGTCGCGGCGCTCCTCGCGGTGACCGCGCTGCACAACAACGACCGGGTCGGGCTGGTGCTCTTCGCCGACGGTGTCCGCGAGTTCCTCCCACCGCGGGAGGGCCGGTATCACCTCCTCCGTGTCATCCGCGAGCTGCTGTTCGCGGAGCCGCGCCGGTCGCGCACCGAGATCGCGAGCGCCGCCGATTTGCTCGCGAACGTCACGAAGAAACGGAACGTCGTCTTCGTCCTCAGTGACTTCCTTGACGTGGATTTCGAAGCGCCGCTCCGCGCCCTCGGGCATCGGCACGACGTGATCGCGCTGATCCTGAACGATCCACGCGAGTCGGTCCTGCCCGCGGTCGGGCTCGTCTCGCTCGAGGACGCCGAGACCGGCCGCGTCGTGCATGTCGACACCGGTGCCGCAGACGTGCGCGAAGCCTACGCCCGCGCGGCGCGCGAGCGACGCGCCCAGCGCCTCCGGATCTTCAGCCGGATGCACGTCGACCGGGTGGATCTGTCGACGGACCGGCCGTACGTGCCCGCGCTGCTCGCCCTGTTCAACGCGCGATCGAGGCGCAACTGATGCGGACGCTCGCGCTCGTCGCGCTGCTGCTGCTCGCGTTCGGCGGGGTCGTCGCCGCCGACGGACCGGTCGCCGTGAGCGCGACGCTCGATCGGCGCGGCATCACCATCGGTGATCCGATCCAGCTCACGCTCATCGTCGAGGTCGACGCCGGCTACCAGATCACGGATAACGGCATCGCGCGGAATATGGGCGAGTTCGAAGTCCTGGACGCGCAGAAGCCCGAGGTCACGCGGCTCGCAAACGGGCGCACCCGCTTCACCTTCAAGTACCGGATCAGCGCATTCCGCGTCGGGGATCTCGTCTTTCCGGCGATCAACGTCGCGTATCAGGCGGCGTCCGGCGCGCCGGGTGTGTCCGCCACGAGCGAAGTGCCCGTCGTCGTCACGAGCGTGATCCAGCCCGGCGAGAGCGCCGACGACATCAAGCCGCTGAAACCGCAGCTCCGCGTTCCCGGATCGGCCCCACAGATCCCCGCGCTCGCGATCCAGGCGGCGCTGGTGATCGTCGTCCTCGTGATGCTCGCGCTCATCGTTCGCCAGACGCTGCGCCGTGGAGGGGCGAAGCCGGTGGCGGTGGATGACGGGCAGCTGACGCCGGCACAGCGGGCGATGGCCGAGCTGAACCGCGTGGCGACGCTCGGCCTGCCCGAAAAAGGCCGTTACGGCGAGCACTACGCGCTCGTGTCGAAAGCGCTGCGGGCGTACGTCGGCGAGCGCTTCGGCCTTCCCGCGACCGAGCGCACGCCGAGGGAGCTGCGCGAGGACATGCTCCGCGCGGGCATCGATCGGACCGAGGTGACCACGATCTACGAGATCCTCCGCGAGGGCGAGGTCGCCCGGTTCGACCAGGGGATCTCGTATCCGGCTCGCGCCCACCATGCCGTGCGCTCCGCGCTCGACGCGATGCGCCGAGCCGCGGTCGCCGAGCAGTACGACCTCATGCGCCGGGGCGAGGCGTCGTGAGCGACGTCCTCGGCTCGGTGCGGTTCGAGGATCCCTGGATCCTCGCGCTGCTCGGCGTGGTGCTTGCCGGCATCGCGCTCGCGATCGTTCGCGGGCGCCGCCCCTCCGCGGGGCTGCTCTTCTCGTCGATCGGCCTCCTTCCGCCAACGCGTGCGGGCTGGCGCGTCCGCTTTCGCGGGGTCCTGGTGGCGGTACGCGTCGCGGCGCTCGTCATGTTCATCGTCGCGCTCGCCCGGCCGCAGATCGTTCGTGCCTCGGTCGAATCCGTGTCCGAGGGCATCGACGTGGTCCTCGCCGTCGACGTTTCCGGTTCGATGTCGGAGGCGGGCTTCGGGGGCAGCACCAAGATCGACGCGGTGAAGCGCGTCGTCAACGATTTCCTCGGCGGTCTGCGTAACGACCGCGTCGGGATCGTCATCTTCAGCGGCGAGGCCATCGTGCTGGGACCGCCCACGCTCGACTACGCGGCGTCGCAGAAGCTCATGGCCCCCGTCGACACCGGTTTGCTCGCAGGCGGCACGGCGATCGGGACGGGCCTCGCGACCGCGATCAACGTGCTCCGCGATTCCCAGGCGCATTCGAAGGTCGTGATCCTCCTCACCGACGGTGAGAACAACAGCGGCGACATCTCGCCCATCGACGCGGCGAACATGGCGAAGCTGCTGGGCGTGCGCGTGTACACCATCGGCGCTCTGACCGTGTCCTCCACTCCCGACAAGGACGTGCCGTCGGACACCGTCGACGCGCAGCTCATGCGGAGGATCGCCGAGCCCACGGGCGGGCACTTCTACAGCGTGTCCGACGAGAACTCGCTCGCCGAGGTCTACCGCGAGATCGAATCGCTGGAGAAGTCCCGAGTCGGCACCCGCGAGTACACCGACTACCAGGAAGCCCACCTCGCCTTCCTGATCCTCGGGGCAGCGCTGCTCTTCGGCGAGATCGCTCTGGCCGCCACGCTCTTTCGGAGGGTGCCGTGAAGATCACCTTCGCGCACCCCGAGCTCGCGCCATTGTTCCTCGCCGCGCTCGTGGTCCTCGCGCTCGCCGCTCTGACCCTGGTCCGGCGCCGCCGCGCGGCCGCGGCCTTCGGTGGCGCGGGCGCGCCGCTGATCTCGGCGAGCCCCGCGCGACAGGTCGCAAAGCTCGCGCTCCTCGCGGTCGCCCTGCTCGCGACGGTCGCCGCGTTGGTCGGGCCGCAGATCGGCGAGGCGCCCCGCCGCGGCGCGACCGCGACCGTCGACACGGTGATCGCGCTGGACGTCTCGCAGAGCATGGCCGTGACGGACGTCGCGCCCGATCGGCTGCGCGTCGCGCAGCAGGCGATCCAGCAGATCGCCCAGCAGCTGGTCGGCGGCCGTGTCGGGCTGATCCTGTTCGCGGGGTCGGGAACGAGCCGCTATCCGCTCACCGCCGACACGAAGGTGCTGGGCCCCGCGCTCGACTACTCGGGCCGCGGGTTCAGGATCAATCCCGGCTCGTCGCTTCGCGTCGCGCTCCAGGGCGCCGCGGCACTCTTCCCGACGGATGCGGCGGGCCTGTCGCGCGAGAAGGCGATCATCCTGATCTCCGACGGCGAGGATCTCGCGCCCGATGCGCCGCTCCTCGAGCCGCTCCGGCAACGCAACATCACGGTGTTCACGATCGGGGTCGGGACGACATCTGGTGGCCCCGTTCCGATATACGACGACAAAGGCAAGCTCGTGCAGATGCTGGTCAACACGAACGGGAGCCAGATCATCAGTCGCCTCGACGAGGCCCGTCTTCAGTCGATCGCGGAGCAGGGCGGTGGGCGTTACTGGCGCTTCGATGCGGACGCGACCGCGCGCGAGGTTGGTGACGCGATCCGGGCGATCGCGGTCGCCGGCGACACCGTGGAGGCCGGCGTCAGCCCCGAAGACCGTTATCAGCTCTTCCTCGCCGTCGCGGTGCTGGCCCTCTTCGCGGAGTGGCTCCTCGACGAACGCCGCAGGATGCCGCGACCGCAGATGCCGCGCATCCGAGTTGGGCGGCGTCGCCTCGTCGCCTTCATCGGCTCCTGCCTGGCGCTCGTGACCGCGTGCGGACCGAGCGACCCGATCGCCGATCAGGTCGACGCGGCGAACGCGACGTTCCAGCGCGATCCCGCGGCGGCGGTCGTGCGCTACCGGGACCTGATCACGCAGCGGCCGAATTCCGCCGAGCTCGCGATCGATCTGGCGAACACGTATCTGAAGCTGTCGGACCCCGACCGTGCGCTCGTCGAGTACGGACGCGCGATCGACAACGCCAGGTCCTCGACGAAGGCGATCGCGTTCTATGACCGCGGGAACGCGCTCTTCCGGCTCGGCCGGGTCGTCGAGGCGCGGGCCTCATACGTCGAAGCGCTGCGCCTCGATCCGACGGACCGTGACGCGAAGTTCAACATCGAGGTCATCGATCGGATCCTGGGACTGGTCCGGAACGGCCAGCCGGGCCAGGCCAGTTCGCCGCCGGGACAACCGTCGAACGTGCCGAACCTGAACGGACAGCCCGGCGGCAGTCCTGGACCGACCGGACCGGACGGCCCCGGGGCCGCCGGCGGGACCCCGCCGCCGGGAGCGAACGATCGCCCGACATCCTCGCAGCAGCCCAGCGTGCAGAGCGCGCTCACCGATTTCCGCCGAGATCTCACGGTGGACGAGGCCCTGAAGCTCCTCGACGCGCTCAAGGGAGAACAGCGCGGCATCGAGGGTCTGGTGCAGGGGACCGGCGTGCGGCGCGGCGGCAACGTCGACGTTCCGTACTAGCTGGAACGGGTCCTGCTGAGCGACACGAGGACACGGGCGACGGAGGGGTGACATGCGCGTGGAGCTGGACGCCAAGATTCGGACCCGCGACGGGCACGACGCGGGCACGGTGCGACGGGTGCTCATCGACCCCGCCAGCCATCGCATCACCGGATTCGTCGTGAGCACCGGCGGCCTGCTCGGTCGCGAGGTGATCGTGGGCGAAGACGACTTCGCGCCCGATCGCCAGGCCGACACGCTCGTCCTGCGAATCGACAAGCACCAGCTCGAACAGCAGCCGATCTTCGAGGAGCATGCCTTCATCGCTCCCCCGAGCGGTCTCTCCGCGACGCTCGGGTACGGATTTCCGTCGAACGCGTACCTGATGCCGATCGGGCCCGCGGACGACCCGTTCGAGGACGAGCCACCGGCGATCAAGAAAGGGGACACGGTCAAGGATCGCGACGGTGACGTCATCGGCTCGATCGATGAGGTCCGCTTCGATGAGAAGACCGGAACGCTCTCGGCGATCGTCGTGCGAGCGGCCGAGGGACTCGAGAGACTCCTCGGCGGCGGGAAGCACGCTCAGATCTCCGCCGAGCACATCCTCCGCGTCGTCGAGGGCGAGGTCCGCGTCGGGATCGACCGCGAGGAGATCCTCGCGAGCGAGCGCGAGACCGGGGCTCGCTAGCGCTCAGCGGCGGCGGCGCCTCGGCGCCCGCACGATCGCGCGCGCCGCGTCGGCCTCGGACTCCGGCACCAGCACGATCGCGGGACCGCGGGTGAGCGCGCCGGCGTAGGCGAGGTGCGCTGAGCGCGGATCCGGCGCGACCCGCGGGTGGAGGCCGCTCGCTCGCAGCGCTCCGGCGGCGATCTCGGCCTCGATCTCGTTCGCGCCCCAGGCGACTTCGACCAGAGACACTACGTCTCCTCGGTCTTCGCCGGAAAGCTGCTCTCGGTCCAGCTCGCGGTGACGCGGCGAAGCACGCCCGCGTCCTCGAGCAGGGAGCGCAGCGGCTGCGTCGCGGGACCCCGGTACCCGTCGCGCTCGAGCGCGTGCAGCGCGTCGGTCGCGGTGATCTCGAGGCGAGCCAGCGGCCCGCGGACCTTTTCGGTCCAGACGCGCAGGACCTCGTCGCGCACCGCGACGGCGAACCGCAGCTCGCGGCGCGCCGCCTCGGCGCTCGCGGTCGACTCCTCCGCCCGGCGAAGCGCGCTCCGCAGGGCCACGGTGATGCCGACGACGATGATGCCCTCGACGACCACGACGGTCAGACGAAGGGGTGATCGGTGCCGAGGCCGTCGACGACGAGCTTCACCAGGACCGTGATCGCGACGGCCGCTATCGCGGTGGCGTAGCGACGTGCGGTCAGAGACACCGTCCTCACCGCGCCAGATGGTAGTCGGCCGCCGCCCGAGATTTGTGTCATGTCCCTGTGAACGCGGTGACCGCGATGCGGACCGCCGCGAGCGCGACGATCACCGAGAGGGTCGCGAGCAGCACGCGCGGCTGCGTGCGCACGCTCACCGCCGCGCCGACCGGGGACGCGACGAGCGCGGAAACGAAGACGGTCGCCGCGAGGAGTGGATCGATCTGCGCGGTCGCCGCCTTACCGATCAATGCCGCGACCGCGGCGAAGATGCCGATGCCAAGCGACGTTCCGATGGCGATCCGCGCGGGAACGCGCAGCACGTACACGAGCACCGCGATGATGAACGCGATCCCGCCGATCCCCACCATGCCGCCGAAGAAGCCGAGCACGATGGCGAGGCCGATGGCCAGGCGCCGGTCGTACTGGATCTTGTCCGCACCGGCGTGCTGCGGATCCACGGGGAGGAGCAGCATCACCGCGCCGGCGAACGCGAGGATCGCGAAGATCAGCAGCAGCGCTCGGTCGGGCGTGGCCTGCGACACGAGCGCGCCGACGAGCGACGCGACCGCGGCCGGCGGACCCATCGTCCACACGAGATCCATCGACACGTTTCCGTACCGCCGGTGGCGCAGCACGCCGAGGAGGCTGCCCGAGATCGCCTGCACGATCGTGAGCCCGGTGATGACCTTGACCGGGATCGCGGCGCCGCCGAGAAGCGGTGGCAGATAGAGCAGGAGCGGCGTCAGCACGAGGCCTCCGCCGATGCCGAGGAGCCCGGAGAGGAACGACGCCACGAGCCCTGCGAAGGCGGTGATCGCCTCTTCCGGCATCCGACTCATATATATAGGAGCGATGCGTCTCGCGCTGGCCGGGTTGCTCCTTGCAGCATGCGTTCAAGGCGGGCCCGCTCGGAGTCCCACCCCGACCACCGCGCCCAGCGCGAGCGGCGTCGGCACGACGGCGTCGCCGACGCTCGCGTGGCGCCGCATCGCGGACATTCCCACCGCGCGGAGCGAGGTCGCCGCCGGGATCCTGAGGAGCGTCGTGTACGTCGTCGGCGGGCTCGGTGGTGGCGACGTCGTCGAGACGCTCGTCGGCGACCGATGGGTGACCGCGCCGCGATATCCGCTCTCGGTGGATCACGCGATGGCCGCGGGGATCGACACCGCGGGAACGCCTGGGCTGTACGTGCTCGGTGGGAACGTGAACGGCATATCGACCGCGCGCTCATTTCGATTTTTCGGCGCGGATGGCTGGAGGGAGATCGCGTCGATGCCGGCGCCTCGCTCGCAGGGCGCGGCCGTGGCCATCGGCCCGAAGATCTACGTCGTGGGCGGCGTCAACGTCGACCGTCTGGTGAGCCCGACCTACGTGTACGACACCGCGGCTGATCGGTGGTCGACCGTCGCGGCGATCCCGACCCCGCGCGATCATCTCGCCGCGGCGGCCCTCGCCGGCAGGGTCTGCGCCGTGGGTGGCCGGCGCCTGTCCCTGCTCCAGAACCTTTCGAGCTTCGAGTGTTATGACCCGGCGCAGGACCGCTGGTCGGCGATGCCCGATGCGCCGACGGCGCGTGGCGGCATCGGGGCCGCGGCGTTCGGTGGTCGCCTCATCGTCCTCGGCGGCGAGCAGCCCGCCGGGACCATCGCCGCGGTCGAATCCTTCGACAGCGCCACCGGACGGTGGTCGCGGCTCCCCGATCTGGCGAGCCCGCGTCACGGGCTTGGCGTGGTCGCTTTCGGCAATACCATCCTCGCGCTTGCCGGCGGTCCGGTCCCAGGGGCGACCCAAACATCATTCTGCGAAGCGCTCGACCTTCGCTAGCATCAGCGCGACACGCGTGGAGGTGTGCGATGAATGTCCGTTTCGCCGTGGCGTTCGCTGCGGTCTCGCTGCTGGTCGGGGCGTGCGGTGGTGGCACCGCGGGCGGCCCGTCGCCGAGCGTATCGACCGGACCGAAGGCGGACATCAAGGTGGGGCTGGCGATCTCGCTCACCGGCGCTGCGAACATCTACGGGCCGGCACAGCGGAACGGCGCACAGCTCGCGGTCGATCAGATCAACGCCGCCGGCGGGGTCGGCGGAGCGAAGCTCGCGCTGGTCGTCGAGGACGACGCCTCGGCGCGCGACCAGGGCATCACCGTCTTCCGCAAGTTCATCAACGAGGACAAGGTCGCGGCGATCCTCGGGCCGACCCTGTCGGGCGTCGCGGCCGGCGCCCATCCGGTCGCGCAGCAGGCGGGCACTCCGGTGATCGCGATCTCGAATACCGGCGTGGGCATCGTCGGGAAATGCGACTACGGCGCGTGCGACTGGATCTTCCGTGCCTCCCTCGGTGAGGAGACGGCGCTCCCCGCCGCGCTCAAGGCTGCGAAGGACAAGCTGAACCTCAAAAAGGTCGTGCTCATGTTCGAGAGCGACCAGAAGTTCGCGGCGGACGGCGCGGACATCTTCAAGAAGGCCGCCGCCGACAACGGCATGACGATCGCCCGGACGATCCCCTACAAGTCCGCGGACGTCGATTTCGCGGCGTTCGTCACCCAGGCGAAGGGCGAAAGCCCCGACGCGATCCTGTGCTCGGGCCTCGCGGGCACCGCGTCCAAGGTCCTGGCCGAAGTCGCGCGCCAGTTCCCGAGCGGGCTCCGCGTGGTCGGGTCCAACGGCTTCAACTCGCCGGCGGTCATCACGGCGGCCGGTGCGGCCGCGCCCCTCATGATCGTGGGCACGGCGTGGAACAAGGCGTCGACCGACAAGGCGAACGCGGATTTCGTGAAGGCGTTCAAGGACAAGTTCTCGACGGACCCCGATCAGTTCGCGACGCAGTCCTACACGGCGATGATCGTCCTGGCCGACGCGATGAAGCGGGCGTCGAGCCCGACCGACAAGGCCGCGCTCAAGAAGGCTCTCGAGGGGGCGAACCTCGCGACGCCGCTCGGTCAGTTCAGCTTCACGGCGGACCACGACGTGAAGCAGCCGGTCTTCGTCATGACGGTGAAGGACGGTGCCTTCGTCCCGTTCAATTAGCCTGAGGCGCCTTGGCCGAACAGCTCTATAACGCGATCTTCCTCGGCAGCATCTACGCGCTGTTCGCTGTCGGCTTCGCTCTCGTGTTCTCCGTCCTCGACATCCTGAACCTCGCGCACCCGGTCGTCTTCATGCTGGGTGCGTTCGTCGCGCTGTTCTGCATGGCAAGCCTGGGGCTTCCCGCCCCCGCCGCGGCCGTGGTGGCCTTCCTCGCCACCGGGCTCTTCGGGATCGTTCTCGACCGCGTGGCCTTCGCGCCACTACGTGCGCGCGGTGCGCCTCCGCTCACCGCGATGATCTCGAGCCTCGCGGTCGCGATCCTCGTCATCCGGCTGATGGAGCTGCGGTACGGGCCGGACCTCACGAGCTATCCGGCCGGGAGCCTCCCGCAGGCGGTCGTCGCGATCGGGAACGTGCGTGTCGAGGCGCTGCGCCTGGTGATCATCGGCCTGGCGATCGCCGCGATGGGCGCGCTGACCTTTCTCGTGCGCCGGACCCAGCTCGGGCGCGACATCCGCGCCTTCGCGGAGAATCCCCGCGCCGCGCGCCTCCTGGGGGTCCCGGTGGATCGGACGATCGCCGCGACCTTCTTCATCTCGTCGGGCCTGGGCGGCGTCGCCGGTGCCCTGCTGGGCTTCGCGTACAACGCGATCTTCCCGCAGATGGGGAACACGTACGAGCTCAAGGCGTTCACGGTGATGGTCGTCGGCGGGATGGGAAGCGTTCCGGGCGCGGTGCTCGGTGCGTACCTTCTCGGCCTCGGAGAGATCGCGAGCCTCGTGCTCCTTCCAGCCGATTTCGCCGAGCTGCGGGACGCGTTCGCGTTCGGGCTGCTGTTCCTCGTGCTCGTGATACGCCCGACCGGCCTCCTCGGTCAGCGCGCCGCGGACCGCGCGTGATCGATCTCGCGGAGCTCTTCCGCGTGTACCAGACGACCATCGGCGTGGTCGGCATCAACGTGCTGCTCGCTCTCTCGGTCTGGCTCACGCTTTACGCCGGGCAGCTCACGCTCGGCAACGCGGCGTTCATGGGGATCGGCGCGTACGCCTCGGCGCTCCTCGGGATGCGTGCCGGGGTTCCGTTCCCGATCGCGCTCGCGCTTGGCGCGGCGGGATCGATGATCCTCGCCCTCCCGCTCGGGCTCGCGGTCTTCCGGCTGCGCGGCGTCTATCTGGCCATCGCGACGATCGGCTTCGGCGAGGTCGTTCGCGTCGCGCTCCTGGCGACGCCGATCACCGGGAAGGCGCTCGGGCTCAACGGGATCCCGCCCACGACGGAGGTGTGGCACATCTACCTCTCGGTCGCGGTCGTCGCATATGTGCTCTGGCGGGTGCAGGGCTCGACCGTCGGTCGGGCGTGGGCCGCGATCCGCGAGGACGAGGTCGCCGCCGCGAGCCAGGGCATCGCGGTGCGTCGCTACAAGCTCGCCGCGTTCGTCGCCGGCGCGCTCATCGCGGGCTGGGCCGGCGGGCTGTCCGCGCACCAGAGCTTCTCGATCGAGCCGTCCGACTTCGGCTTCACGAAGGCCGTGCAGATCCTCGTGTTCGCCGTCGTCGGGGGCACGCCCACCGTCCTCGGTCCGATCCTGGGCGCGACGCTGCTGACCGCCCTCCCTGAGATCCTCCGTCCGCTGAAGGAGTACCGCGACATCTTCCAGGGTCTGATCCTGCTCGGCGTCATCGTCTATCTCCCCCGCGGGCTCGTGACGCTCGCTGAGCTCCGCAAGACGCGAAGGCTCGCCGAGATCGGAGCTGCCGATGTTGCTTGAAACGATCCAGCTGTCAAAACACTTTGGGGGCGTCGCCGCGGCCGCCGAGATCGACCTCGCGATCGCCGCGAAGCAGGCCTTCGGCCTGATCGGGCCGAACGGCGCCGGCAAGACGACGCTGGTGAACCTCATCTCGGGCCATCTCCGCGCGGATTCCGGCGCGATCCGGCTCGACGGCCAGGACGTGACGCGCCTCGAGCCGAACGATCTCGCGGCGCGCGGGGTCGCGCGCACGTTCCAGCGCGGGCGCGCCTTCAAGGGCCTGACCGTGCTCGACAACGTCCTCGTCGGGCGTCACACGCGGATGGCGTCCGACGCGATCCGGCGGCTGTGGCCGCGCGGCACGCCGGGCCGCGCCGATCGCGAACGCGCGATGGCGCTGCTGGCGCGCCTGGGGCTCGAGCGGCGCGCGGGCGCGCTGGCAGGGGAGCTGTCGTACGGCGACCAGCGCCGGCTTGAGATCGCGCGCGCTCTTGCGTCCGAACCGCGGGTCCTGCTGCTCGACGAGCCCGCCGCGGGGATGAATCCCGCGGAGAGCGCTCGCCTGCGCGAGCTCATGCGGGCCCTGGTCGCCGAGGGCCTCACGATCGTGCTGATCGAGCACGACGTGCGCCTGGTCATGGGGACCTGCGAGCGCGTCGCCGTGCTGAGCTTCGGCCGCAAGATCGCCGAGGGCACGCCCGCGGAGGTGCAGGCCGATCCCGCGGTGCGCGAGGCGTACCTCGGGAGCGAGGCGGTCGCGTGAGCGCGCTCCTGGAGATCGAGGACCTGCGCGTCACGTACGGCGCGATCGAGGCGGTGCACGGGATCACCTTCTCGGTCGAGGCGGGCGCGGTGACCGCCCTCATCGGCGCGAATGGGGCGGGAAAGTCGAGCACGCTCGGCGCGATCAGCGGGGTCGTCCGCGCGACCGGCCGCATCCGCTTCGCGGGCCGCGACCTCGCCGGCGCCGCGCCGCATGCGATCGTCCGCGCGGGGATCGTTCAGGTGCCTGAGGGCCGCGAGGTGCTCGCGCGCATGAGCGTCGAGGAGAACCTCCTCATGGGAACGCGTGGCGGAGATCGCCGGCGCCTTGGGTCCGCGTACGAGCGCTTCCCGATCCTCGCGGAGCGAAGGACCCTACCGGCGGGCAGCCTTTCCGGCGGCGAGCAGCAGATGCTCGCGATCGCCCGCGCCCTTCTCGCCGAGCCGCGGCTCCTGCTCCTGGACGAGCCCTCGCTCGGGCTCGCGCCGCTGGTCGTGGCCCGCGTCTTCGAGACGCTCGCCGAGCTGCGCGGTCAGGGCATGACGATGCTGCTCGTCGAGCAGAACGCGCTGCGCGCGCTGCGGCTTGCGGACCGCGCGTACGTGATGGAGCTCGGAAAGCTCGTCATGACCGAGCACTTCCGTGGCCGCGTGATACGTGCCCAGCGGCTGGATCCACTCGCAGCAGGTGCGCATGAGCGCGAGCGCCTCTTTTGCCGGCCAGGCCGTCGGGTCGCCCTCGAAGTCCAGATAGAACACGTAGTCCCACGGCGCGGCGCGGCTCGGCCGTGACTCGATCTTGCTGAGCTGGATCCAGGCGGTCGCGAACGGCTGAAGCGAGCGCACCAGCGCGCCCGGGAGGTTCGCGGTCTTGTAGACGAGGCTGGTCTTGATCGGTCCTTTGCGGAGCGCGCCCGGAATGCCCCCGGCGATGTCGTGATCGCCATCGGGTGCGACCGCGAAGAAGCGCGTGAAGTTATCGCTCGAGGTCTCGATCGAATCCTCGAGGACATCGAGGCCGTAGCGCTCCCCTGCGCGCCGGCTCGCGACGGCCGCCACCGCCGTGTCCTTCGCTTCCGCGACCTCCGCGGCGGCGCCGGCCGTGTCGAACGCGACCTCCGGCTGTATCCCGCGGCGGCGCAGGAAGTCCTCGACCTGCGCCAGCGCCTGCGGGTGCGAGCGCGCCACGCGGATGCCCTCGATGGCCGCGCCGCGCACTCCGAGCAGGCAGTGCCGCACGCGGACGATGACCTCGGCGACGACCTTCGCCCCGCTGTGCTGCCGCAGCAGGTCGTACACGTCGGCCACCGAGCCGGCGTGCGTGTTCTCGACCGGCACGACCGCGGCGTCGACCTCGTGCGCCTCGAGCGCGGCGAAGACCTCGGCGAACGTGCGTCGTGGAAGGAGGCTCGCGCCCGGGAAGAGCGCGGCCGCGGCCGCCTCCGAGAACGCGCCGGCCAGCCCCTGGTAGGCGACGGCGGTCAGCGGTACACCGCCGTCCGCCACTCGGGATGACGTTTGTCGTCGCCGCGCGCGAGCGCGAAGTAGAGGTCACCGATGCGCTTGGTGATGGGACCGATCGCGCCGTTGCCGACCGCGCGCCGGTCGATCTCCACGCACGGCGCGACCTGTGCGCCGGTCCCGCAGAAAAAGACCTCGTCCGCGACGTACAGCTCCGTGCGGTCGATGGCCCGCTCCTGGACGGCGATGCCCAGCTCGCCCGCAAGGACGATGATCGAGTCGCGCGTGATCCCTTCGAGGATGTCCGCGGTCACCGGTGGCGTCACGAGGATGCCGTCGCGGACCATGAAGATGTTCGCGCCGCCGCCCTCCGACACGTGACCGTCCGCGGTGAGGAAGATCGCCTCGTCCGCCTCGTAGTCGTGCGCCTCGTCGACGGCGAGCGCGGTGTTGATGTACGCGCCGGTGAGCTTGCCGCGCGCCGGGATCGCGTCGTCCGAGGTGCGCCGCCAGCTCGCCGTGCGTGCCGCCAGTCCGCCGGTCGGGAGATATGCGCCGACCGGGAACGCGTAGATCCCGAACCCATCGCGGAGGCCCGCGAGCGCGACCTTCATGGAGCGCGCCGCCTTGAAGGCGAGTGGCCGGACGTACACGTCGCTTCGGAAGCTGTTCTTCCGTAGGAGGTCGACGGTGATGTCGGCGAGGCCCTGTGGATCGGCGGGCAGCGAGACGCGGAGGATCTTCACGGAGTCGGACATGCGTTCGTAGTGCTCGCGCAGGCGGAACGCGAAGAGCTGCTCCTGCGCGGGGTTCCAGTACCCGCGGATGCCCTCGAAGACGGCGGTCCCGTATTGCAGGGCGTGCGTGGCGATGGAGACCTTCGCATCGGCGAACGGCACGAACGCGCCGTCGAGATACGCCACCCCGGTCTCGGCGATCTCCTGTCCGACCGACGCTACTTCCTTGAGCCGCTGCTCGACCGTGCTCGCCATCGTGTTACCTCCTGAGAAACAGAAAAGCCTCCCGAATTTCGGGAGGCTCCACGCATGCCGCGCTGTCGCGCGCCTCCCTAAGCGGCTCCCGTAAGGAGCTCGCCGAAGAAAACCACGACGATGATCGCCCTGCGCATCAGACCGCGAACGCTAGGCGCTGTGCCCACCTCAGTCAAGGTCAGATGCGGCCGATCACTTCGCCGCGCTGCCACACGCGGCGCGCGACCTCGAGCGCGCCGACGTCGAAGAACACGAGGATCACTCCCACCGCGACCAGTGCCCAGCCGTCCGCGACTTGGATCGCGACGAATCCCAGGCCCGCGAACACCGCGGCGGAGACCGCGATCACCAGCCCGGCGAGCTGTTGCGCGGCGCGACTCGAGCGCACCCGCGCCGCGACGATCATCGTGATGCTCCCCGTGGTGACGACGTACAGCAGCGACAGGACCAGGAGCGCGTAGAGCAGCTCCGGCGTGAGGACGCGCGCGACGCGTTCGGCGCCATACCGCACGCCCGCCAGCGCGTACGCCGCCGCGAGGGTGACGGCGCACGCGACCATCACCGGGACGACCATACCGAGGAGCTTTCCGAGGACGATGTCGAAGTCCCGGATGGGCGCGGCGAGGAGCGGCACGAGCGTGCCGTTCTCCTTCTCGGCGGTGAACGTGGCCGCGATGAGCGAGACACCCGCGAGGGATGGGAAGAAGACGCTCTGCAGCGCGAGCGCGATGAGCGTCGCGTCGCCGGCTCCACCTCCTGGGATGCCGCGGTTGGAAAAGACGAAGAAGATCGGGATGACGATGAACACGGCCGTGCGCAGGAGCGATGCGCGGTCGAGGAAGACCTCCCAGCGGATCTCGCGCCAGGCGATGAGCCACCACTTCATTGCCGCGCCTCCGCGAGGATCGCGAGGTACGCGTCCTCGAGCGAGCGCTCCGCGGCCGTGACCGTCACCACGCGCAGCCCCGCATCGAGAAGAGCGCGAAGAGCCTCGCTGTTCGTCTTGCGCGGGTCGTCCGTCGCGAAGCGCAGCGCGCCGAGGCCATCCTCGCTCGGCGCGGGATCGGACGCGACGCCGATGCGCGCGAGGGCCGCGTGCGCGGCGGCGGGCTCGCCCGCGAAGGTGACGGTGTAGCTCGGCTTCCCGACGGCGCGGATCTCGCTCGTCGCACCGATGCGGATCACGCGGCCCTTGTAGAGGACGACGACGCGATCGGCGATGCGCTGCGCCTCGTCGAGGTCATGCGTGGTGAGCAGGATCGCGCGATGACGGGCGCGCAGCGACACGATGAAGCTCCGCAGAGTCTGCGCCATCTCCGGGTCGAGCGCCGTCGCGGGCTCGTCGAGCAGAAGGACTGGCGGATCGTGCACGAGGGCTCGCGCGATCGCGACCTTCTGGCGCATCCCGCGCGAGAACGCCCCGAGTCGCTTGCCGAGCACGTCGTCGAGTCCTAGGAGCCGCGCGAGCTCCACAGCGCGTGCGCCGGGTGCGGACACGTCGTAGAGCCGCGCGAAGAACTCGAGATAAGCGCTGAGCGGCATGCGCTCGTAGAGCGACGGCTGATCGGTCACGAAGCCACAACGCGCGCGGACCGTGTTCGGGTCCTGTCGGACGGAGACGGCGTCGACGAGCACGTCGCCCTCGCTGGGAGCGAGGATCCCCCCGATGATCCGGCTTGCGGTGGTCTTCCCCGCGCCGTTCGGGCCGAGGAGGGCCACGATCTCACCGGACCGCACCTCGAACGACGCGTCTTCGAGCGCGGTCACGCCGTCGAAACGGCGCGTCACGTGGCGGACATCGATCACAGAACGAGGATATGGGCTAGGTTTTCCGGCGGTGGAGATCTTCCTCTCGTTGCATGGCCGGATCGCGTGGGCGCTCGTCCTCTACTACGTCGCGGTCGGTCTGTGGGGGTTCTTTCTCGGAGCGCGCAACAGCGGACCGACGCCGGGATTCCGTGGAGCGATCGCGATCGCGGTGATCGCGTCGGTGCTCCAGGGAGCCATCGGGGTGATCGTGCTCGTCTTCGTCCGCCCGCCGGCCGACAGCCTTCATCTGCTCTATGGTGTGGCGCTCGCGCTGGCGATGCCGCTGGCGGCCTCGCTCGTGCGCGACCGTGCGCCACGCGGGCAGTCCGTGGCTCTCGGTTTCGCCGCTCTTTTCACCGCCGGGCTCGCGATTCGCGGCATCATCACCGCATGAGCAGCGGTGACGTCGCGCCCCAGATCGACGAGCAGCCGGATGTCTCGTCTCGTGCGCTGCAGGCGCTGCGCGACGACTTCCTGTATTTCAACGTCGCTGGCTCGGGGCCCACCTTTCCCGTCGCGCAGCGTGCCGCGGAAGCCTTCCGTCGCTGGCTGAACGAGGTCGGCATGTTCGGCCACGTCGGGTACGCCGCCTACAACGCGGCCCTCGACCGGACCCGCGCGGACGTGGCCGCAGCGTTCGGAGATGCTGGCGGCGCGGAGCGGATCGCGCTCGCGCAATCGGCGACGGACGGGCTGAACACGCTCGTCACCGGGCTCGCGATCCCGCGAGGCTCGCTCATCCTCACGACGCTCGAGGAGCACGGAAGCGCGCTCTACCCGCTGCGCCTCCGCGCCGATCATGGTGACCAGCTGCGCGAGATCCCGTGGCAGCGCGATCCCGACCGGTTCCTGGACGAGATCCAGCGCGGCGTGCGGGACGGCGCGCGCGCACTCCTCATGTCGCTCGTCTCGTGCAAGAGCGGTGACGTCCTCCCCGTCGCGGAGGCGTGCCGGATCGCACGGGAGGCGGATGCCATCACGATCGTCGATGCCGCGCAGGCGCTCGGGCAGGTGCCCGTCGACGTCCACGATCTCGGTGCTGACGCGGTGGTCATGCTCGGCCACAAGTGGCTCCACGGACCGCTGGCGACCGGCGCGATCTGGGTGCGCGACCTGGACCGTTTCACGCCGACGCGCCTGGGCTGGCGCTCCCGGCTCGAGCTGCCGACGGGAAGCCGCGACTACAACCCTGACGCGACCCGCTTCGAGACCGGCACGGTGGACGCGGCAGCGTTCGTGGGCCTGCGCCAGACCCTCGTGGTCCACCGGCTGCTCGGGACGCGCGTCGCGGAACGGCTCCATGCGCTGCGCGGCCGTCTTCTGTCGCGCCTCGCCGGGCTGCCGTTCGTGCTTCGCTCGACACCGAGCGCCCCGACCGGCATCGTGGTCGTCGAGCCTCGCACGGTCGAGGTCGCGGAGCTGGTGACGCGAATGTGGGACGAGGAGCGCATGGTGGTGAAGCTCATCGACGAGCCCGGGATGCCGCAGGCCATCCGCATATCGTTCTGGGCCCTGCACGCTGACGAGGACATCGATCGCGTCGCGGACGCCTTCGCGCGGCAGCTCGCGACGCGGGTCGCGTAGTGGCCGACCTCGCCGGTCAAGTCGCGATCATCACGGGAGGAGGACGCGGGCTCGGCCGCGCGGTCGCGGAGCAGCTCGCGAGCATGGGTGCCGCCGTCGTGATCGCCTCGCGGAACGCGCCCGAGCTTGACGAGGTGGCGAACGCGATCAAACGGGCGGGCGGGAGAGCGCTCGGGCAGACGGCGGACGTTTCCGACGAGCGCCAGGTCCAGGAGCTCGTCCTCGCGACGGAGCGGTGGGTCGGCCCCGCGACGATCCTCGTGAACAACGCGGGCATGGTCGATCCCATGGTTCCCCTGGCGCGGTCCAACGCCGCGCTGTGGCTGCGGAGCGTCGCCATCAACGTGGGCGGGACGTATCTGGCGACCCGCGCCGTACTGCCCGGGATGCTCGATCGCGGCTACGGGAGGCTTGTGATGATCTCGTCGGGCGCGGCGGCACGGCCGTCAGCCGGCTGGACCGCGTATTCCGCGGGCAAGGCGGCCGTCGTGCAGATGACGCGGAGCCTTGCGCTCGAGATCGAGGGGAGCGGCGTCACGGCCTGCGCGTTCAACCCCGGGTACATGGACACCGAGATGCAAGAGCGCATCCGCCGGACCCCGACGAGCGACTTCCCGCGGAGCGACGAGTACCGCGCGGCGCAGCAAGAGGGAAAGCTCAGGGACCCGAAGGAGCCCGCGCGCGCGATCGCATACCTCGCGTTGCCGTCCACGCTGAGGAACGGTGCGACGCTCGAGTACGACGATCAGGCGCTGCAGCGCGACGTCGAGGCCGCGATCCCGGGCTAGCGCTCCTGCGACTTCTCGACCCGCGCGCCCGCGGGCCGGTAATTCTTTCGTTTCTCGATCGC
>VBGS01000051.1 GCA_005889445.1 Chloroflexota bacterium | reverse complement strand
CAAAGCGCTTTTGCGGCTTGGGCAGCTCCGCCTGCAGCTGCATGAGCGTTTCTTTCCCCGCGTTCCAGATCGGCGGACGCCGGGCCGAGAGGATCGCCGAGAACTCTAGAGAGAGGAGCCCGCGGGCGGCCTCGCTCTGCAGGTCGAGATCGCCGCACACCAGGACTCCGCCGCTCCGACGGAGCAGCACGACCGTCGCGCCCTCGCCGTCGTCGCGAATGCGGAGCGCGCGAGCGTCCGGCCGGATGAGCTCGTCGTCCGTGATGACGAGATCGGGCCCACCAGGAACCCCATCCGCGTCCTCGCCGTGCACCGCGACCTGAACGCCGAGCGCCTGACGGTACCGATCGGCGTCCGCGGCGCGCGCCGCGTTGGTCGCGACGAGCAACGACGCCGGTCCCGCGCCGCGCACGAGCCGCAGCGCCCGGTCACTGAAGGGGGGCGCATCGATGAGCAGGTTGCCTCGCGCATCGTCGTACACGATGTACTGACGCTCGTTCTCGAGCGACTCGAACAGCTCGAAGATCCACGAGCGGAGCTGATGGATATCCACGGGGCCGACCTATCCTAGCGTCGGGAGAACGAGCAGACCGTCGCCGCGCACGAGCTCTTTCTTCGCTTCGAGACGCGCGACCGCATGCGAGACGCGATCGTCCCCCCAGTCGAACAGCTTCCCCACCTGACGTTCGGTGACGCCGCCCGCGAGCTCGAGCAGCCGCACGAGAAGCGTGGTCATCGCCTCCGCCGAAGTCATGCGCTCGGCCACGCGCACGACCTCGGGATAGCGGTGGACGAAGAGGTCGTACGTGTAGTTGTAGTCCTCGCGGCCTTGGCCGACGGCGCGAACGCGCGCGACGTACATGAGCCGCTGAAGCTCCTCGATCGCCTTCGCGTAGTCCGACTTGCCGTCCCCAGACGTGATGCCAAGCGCGGCACGCAGCCGCTTTGTCTGCGTCTCGCCATTCTGCGCGAGGAACTCGATCACTCGTCTCGCGATGTCGGAGACACGGCCGGCGCGGACGTCATCGAGGTGGTCGTCGGTCTCGCCCGCGCGTCCGAACGTCGCGTAGAACACCGGCAGCGTCTTCATCGAGACGAACGTGGGCTTTCGGATGAGAAGCTTGCCGTAGTAGAGGCGCTTCTCCTCGGCGAGCTTGTCCTTCCAGCCCCACATCCATTCCCACTTGCGCCCGTCGCTCCGGGTGTCGAGATGATCGAAGGCGCCCGGCACGGGATACGACTCCTCCGCGGTGAACGCGAAGCAGAAGCCGAGGGCATCGACCATGCGCACCAGACCGTCGTCGGTCTTCACTCGGTGCCGTGACGTGACGCGCTCGCGGTGGCGAGCCAGCAGGCGCTGGAGGTCGGACGATCGCGGTGCCGCTCGCGCCGCCATCACGACAGAAAGAGCGCGATGAGCCCGGCGAACACGGCGACGGTCATCGCGCGGCGCGAGCGTTCGTGCAGGCGTGCGAACTCGACACGCGCGGGCGTGCCCTGGGGAAGATCGTCGAATGAGGCCGTCTGCGAGCGGATCGAGCGCGCCACCGGATTCGCCCAGCCGCTCGAGTAGAGCGTCGCCAGTGCGAGGACAGCGAGGAAGATCCACCGCGCGACGAGACGCGGCTCCGGCGCGACGGTGACCTCAAAGCTCGTCGCTTTGAGCACTGTCGTGAGCACGAGGAGGACCACCGCGAACACGGCAAGGCCGTCGAAGCGGGCGAGCACCTCCCCGAACCTGGTCCCTGCCTCGGCACGTGACCGCGAGGAGCGGAACAGCGCGGGCGCGACGGCTGTCCCGAGCACGAGCGCACCTCCGACAAGGACGGCGACGGCGAAGTGATAGAGGAACTGGAGCAGATCGAAATAGAGCGTCTCCACCCGCAAATCCGAGCATAGGCGGAATTTCCGAGCGGACAGGTCGGTTTAGCATGGTGCCTGGGAGAGCATCGAATGCCGACATATCGCGACTACTTCGCCGACATCAAAAAGCGAATCAAGGAAGCGACACCCGAGCAGGTGCAGGACCTGCTTCGCTCGGGCGACGTTCAGCTCGGCGATGTCCGCGAGAAGAACGAATGGGACGAGGGGCATCTGCCCGGCGCGGTCCATCTCCCCAAAAGCTACCTCGAGCAATGGGCCGAGGACCGGCTGCCCGAGAAGAACAAGACGACCATCCTCTACTGCGCCGGCGGGGTGCGTTCCGCGATGGCCGCGGAGACGCTGCAGCAGCTCGGCTACACGAACGTCATCTCGATGCAGGGCGGCTTCAACCGCTGGAAGGACAGCGGCAAGGCGTGGACCAAGCCCGCGACGTTCACCAGCGACCAGGCGCAGCGCTACTCGCGCCATCTGCTGATCCCCGAGGTCGGCGAGAGCGGGCAGCATCGGCTGCTGAACGCGAAGGTCCTGCTCATCGGCGCCGGCGGCCTCGGTTCGCCGGCCGCGTTCTACCTGGCGTCGGCCGGCGTGGGAACGCTCGGGATTGTGGACTCCGACGTCGTCGACCTCACGAACCTGCAGCGCCAGATCCTCCACACGACCGATCGGATCGGCGAGCCGAAAGTCGAATCGGCCAAGCGCACGCTCGAGGCTCTGAATCCTGACGTTCGGATCGTCGGATATCAGGAGCGCCTCTCCGCGGAGAACATCGACCGGATCATCTCCGACTACGACGTGATCGTTGACGGCTCCGACAACTTCCCGACGCGCTATCTGCTGAACGACGCGTCGATCAAGCACCGGATCCCCGTCGTGCACGGGTCGATCTATCGATTCGAGGGTCAGGTCACGGTCTTCAAGCCCTTCGACGGTCCGTGCTATCGGTGCCTCTTCCCCGAACCGCCGCCGCCCGAGCTCGCCCCGTCGTGCGCCGAAGCCGGCGTCCTGGGCGTGCTGCCCGGCGTCATCGGGACGATCCAGGCGACCGAAGCGCTCAAGCTGGTCCTTGGGATCGGCGAGCCGCTCGTCGGCCGGTACCTCCTCTACGACGCCCTCGAGGGCTCCTTCCGCGAGGTGCGGCTGCGCCGCGATCCGGAGTGTCCCGCGTGCGGCGAGCATCCGACGATCACGGAATACATCGATTACGAGGGCTTCTGCGCGTCGCCCTCCGAGTGGCGCGCGCATCAGGCGGCCGCGCCGAAGGTGAGCGCCCCAGCCGACTAGGCCCGTATCCTGTCTTTGGGATGGGTCGCGCGCTTCTCTTAGCGATTTGCGCCGCGTTCGTGGCTGCGGCTTGCAGCGGCGGCGCGGACAGCGCCGCGTCGCCGACGGCGGCGAGGACTCCCGACATCAAGCGCGCGAAGCTGGACATCGCCTACAGCGCCTTCATCGATCAGGACGTGCATCACGTGACCAGCAAGAAGGCGCTCGAGTCGGCGCTCGAAGCCGTGAAGGCTGAGATCCTGTCGAGCGGTGGCAAGGCTGATGTCGCGACGCCCCAGTTCCAGGACACCGAGGATCCGCAGACCGCGGACTTCAACAAGTTCGCGCAGGTCGTGACCCAGCTCGGTACGGCGAACGGAGGCGTCTCGGCCGATCGGATCGCAGATGCTGCGATCACCGGCATGATCAAGGCGAGTCCGGATTGCCATACGTACTACGTGGACGCCTCGGGCAAGGTCCACAACTCGTCGGGCAAGACGGGCACCGGCACCGGGCCGATGGTCCCGTCGACCGGAACGAGCCTCGGCGGCCCTGACCAGGACGGGCTCACCGGCAAGATGCTGCCCGGCGGGGTCGCCTATATGACGTGGCATCAGTTCGAGGTGACCGGGACGTACAAGATCACCGACGCGGTGAAGGCGATGCTCGACAAAGCGCTCGCTCAGGGGGCCAAGGCCTGGCTCTTCGACCTGCGCGCGAACGTCGGCGGCAACGGCGCCGACCTCATGGCGAGCTGGTTCCTGAACGGCGAGCCGACGCTCTCGGTCGTCGTCAAGACCGGCAACGCCGGCACGTCGTCCGGCAACAAGGACCTGCGTCTCCCGGCGGCGTACCAGCTGCCGATCGCGATCATCCTCAACGACCGTGGTGGATCCGCGCCAGAGGTCTTCAGCGCGTCGCTCAAAGAGAGCAAGCGCGCGACGATCGTCGGCAAGACGAGCATCGGCTGCCTTGGTGCCACCAGTCCGACACATCTGAACGACGGGGCCGAGCTGTCGGTGACCGTGCAGGAGTTCACCGGCGCCGTGACCGGGACCAAGTACAACAACAACGGGATCGCGCCCGACGTCGCCGCGGACGATGCGACCGCCGTCGACAAGGCGGTCGAGGTCCTGAAGGCCAAGATCTAGCTTCGGCGCGACCGTTTCTGACTGCAAACATACCGACCGGACGCTTGTTCGGTCGCATTTTCATCCGTGGAGACGGCCCGAACGTACGGGGTGAGCCCCGGCAATGCGGTCGCTGGAACAGCATTGGTACCAATGGACCATTGGCGGGTACTGTCCGGGGTCGGTATGGTCCTGCGACACGCGTCGGTGAGGAAGGAAACACAGACCGCTTGAGAATGGGCATCGCGAAAGTCACCGCGCTTCCGCTCGAGGTCATCGGGCCGGTCCCGGACGTCATCGCACGCGCGAAGGACGGCGACCGGACGGCCTTCGCCGAGCTCTATGACCGGCACGTCGACTCCGTCTACCGATATCTGCTCTACCGCGTCCGGGAGCCTTCCGACGCCGAGGACCTCACCAGCGAGGTCTTCACACGGGCCTTCGCGAACATCCACCGCTATCGCTGGCAGGGCAAGTCGTTCCTCGCCTGGCTGTACACGATCGCGCGCAACGCGGTGACCGATCGCCGCCGGCGCGATCGCCCGACGGTCGACCTCGACAACGCGTATGGCGTCGCCGAAGAAGGCCCGACTGCGCACGAGCGCGCGGTGCACGGTGAGGCCGTCGACGCGCTGCGCGGGGCGGTGAAGCACCTCACCGCGGAGCAGCAGGAGGTCATCGTGCTGCGATTCGTGGAGAACCTGTCGAGCCGCCAGGTCGCGAAGGTCCTCGGCAAGAACGAGGGCGCGATCAGGGCCCTCCAATTTCGAGCGCTCGGTCGCCTAAGAAAGCTCTTAACGGCCGAGGTGGCCTGACCCCAAGGTCCGCGCGGCCCGTAGACTCAATCGAAGTCAGTTGATGCGGCTCCGCACGCTCATCCCGCTGCTCGCCATCCTCCTTTCGGGTTGCTCGCTTGTGCCGGCGGAGCTGCAACGCGAGCTCTTGCCGTCGAATACGTCATACAAGACCGCCGAGGCCGCCTATCAGGTGCTCATCGAGCGGCACGTCGACAAGCCCTCATCGCAGACGCTGATCGAAGGGGCGCTCACGTCGATCCAGACCGAGGTCAACAAAGAAGCGCCAGGCGCCACCTTCCCCACCGGCGCGCTCCCGCTGACGGGGAGCACCTGGTCGGATTTCGCGAAGTTCTCGGACCGGATGGACGCGGTCATAGCGGCGGTCCCCAAGGCCGATAAGACCCTCGTCGAGCGCGCCGCAGTGGATGGCATGGCGAAGGCCATGAACGAGTGCCACACCTATTACCTCGACCCGACTCGGGCGAAGACGTTCAACCAGCCCCAGCCGCCTGTCTCGGGCATCGGCGTGACCATCAACAAGCCCGCCCCGACCGACCCGATCGAGGTTATCAACGTGATCGCGGGCACCCCGGCGGACAAGGCCGGCATCAAGATCGGCGACAAGATCATGACCGTCGACGGCGTGGAGGTCACCGACCTTCAGACCGAAGAGGTCGCCAACAAGGTGCGCGGCGCCGAAGGCTCACAGGTGGTCATCGGCGTCCAGCGCGGCGCACAGAACCTCACCTTCACGATCACCCGAGCCCGGTTCTCGGTCCCGCTCGAGACGGACAAGCTCCTTCCGGACACGTCGATCGGTCAGATCGTGGTGCCGCAGCTGGTCGGCCCCGTCGCCGACGAGGTCTCGAACGCGGTGAAGCGTCTGGGCGCGAGCGGGGCGAGCGCGCTCATCCTCGACCTGCGGGGCGATCCGGGCGGCGACCTCTCGGCCGCGGTCGACATCGCGAGCATCTTCGTCCGTCAGGGCACGCTCGTGTACCAGACCGGCCGCGACGGCAATCGGACGCCACTGGATGTGAACAAGCGCTTCTACATCGCCAACCCCAAGCCGCTCGTCGTCCTCGTCAACAAGAACTCTGCGTCCGGCGCCGAGATCATCGCCGCGGGGATCCGCGCGAACGACGCGGGCGTGGTCATCGGCCAGCAGACCGCGGGCTGCGTGGGCACGGGCCAGCCGCGCGACCTTCCTGACGGAGGACTCCTTCTGGTGACGATCACGAAGATCCAGGACGCCAAGACCGGCGCCGACCTCAACGGGCCCGGCCGCGGCATCGTGCCCGACCAGGTGGTCGATCAGCCCACCGGTGCGGCGGGCACGACCGGGGACGCGCAGCTCTCCGCTGCGGTCGCCTACCTCAAGACAAAGGTGGCGCGCTCCAGCGCCACCGATCTGCTCCTCGCCGCCGCTTAGCTGACCGCCCCGAGCGCGACGAGCCCGATCGCCAGCACGCCGATCCCCACGTACTGATTCGGCGCGAGGCGCTCGCGGAGCGCGAACACGCCGAGGATGGCGGGGATGATCGGGTACGCGCCGCTGCCCGTCGCGGTGATCGACGCGAAGCCCGTCGCGATCCCGAGGCCGAAGAGCGCGTTCGCGAGCGTGTCGAGGACGCCGACCGTCGCCGCGAGCGCGAGCGCGCGGCGATCGCGAAAGATCCGGATGTCGATGCGCCGCGCGAGGATGTACGCGCCGACGAGAACGAAGCTCGTCATGCGCAGCAGCAGGATCATCACGGCCCACGAGTACGCGCGCGTCGCGGCAGCGAAGACGGCGCCCCAGACGCCGAAGCCGACCGTCGCGATGAGCCCGACCTGCACGCCGGGGATCGGCCGGCCGAGCGTCGCGCGAAGCTGGCGCGCATCGGTCGACGTCAGGACCACTCCCACGAATACGACCGCCGCGGCCGCGATCTGCCCGGCCGAGAGGCGCTCGCCGAGGAAGATGACCGCGAGAAGCACGGTGACGGCGACGTATGACGCGACCACCGGAGCGACGACGGCGATCGGCCCGAGCGCCAGGGCGCGGTAGAGCGCGGAGACCGAGATCACGCCGAGGACGCCCAGCGCGACGGCGTAGGGCACCTGCCCTGGCTCGACGTCGGGCCACCTGCCGAGGATCAGCAGCGCCGCCGCGTAGGACACCAGGCCGGTCGACTGCATCCCGAGGGCGGTCCGGACCGCGCCCACGCGCCGCGCGCAGAGTCCCGCCGCGTAATCCGCGAATCCCCAGACGACGGCGGCGCCGACGCCGAAAAGGAGCGCTTCCAGGTGCTGCTAGACGACGAGCTCGCGGGGCGCGTTCGTAAGGTCGCGCGCGCCGTCCGGGGTGATAAGGAGCATGTCCTCCAGACGCACGCCGCCGATCGCGGGGTCGTAGATGCCCGGCTCGACCGTGACGACGTCGCCCACGATGAGCGGCTTGATCCCCCGCTGCGAGATGCCGGGCATCTCGTGGATCTCGAGACCGACCCCGTGACCGGTGCCGTGGATGAAGCCGCGCGGCGTCGGGTCCCTCGGGTCCTTCTTCTGACCGGGCCGGAGCGTGTCGTAGCCGGCCTCCCAGATGATCGTACATCCTGCGGATCTCGGAGGCGGGCTCGCCCTTGGAGACGGTGCGCGTCATGTCGGCCCAGTAGCGGCTGACCTTGTGCTGCGGGAAGATGTCCATGACGATCGGCTCGCCCGCGTGCAGGGGGCCCGTGCCGATCTCGTGCGGGTTCGCGGCCTGCGGACCGGGCGCGCAGATCGCGCCGTCGGAGGCGTAGCCACGCTCGAGGAGCGCTCGCTCCACGATCGCACGCAGGCGCTCGGCGGTGAAGACGGCGCCATCGAGATCGAGCGTCTTGTCGGCACGGACCTTCGAGCGGCGGATCGCGTCCACACCCTCGCGCCAGGCCTCTTCGGTCGCGCGCTGCGCGGCTTCCAGCGCCGCGATCTCATCGGGCCGCTTGGCCCGCCGGCGCTGGTCCAGATCCCTGGCGATCACGAGGTCGACGCCCGCCGCGCGAAGCAGGTCGGCCTCGGCGAGCGGGAAGTACGGTGGGACGCCGATGCGTGTGAGTCCGCGGCTCTCGAGAAAGCGCTTCATCACGGTCGCGTTCAGCTCGGGTCCGGTGATGCCCTTGCTGGCCAGCTCGGCGTTGCCGAACTCGTTGGTGTTGTGGACCTTCGTGGCTCGCGATTCCTTTCGCGCACGGCCCTCCTCGAGGGAGCTCGCGACGATGACCAGCTCCAGGGCGTCCTCGAGCACGATGATCGGGTCGGGCGTGAGGAGCTTGGTGGTGTGGTACACGTCCGGGAACTTGTACCCGTCGGCGTAGAACAGAAGCGGCAGCGCGTCCCCGGGCACCGCTGAGCGTCCCATTTCGGTCCAAATTAGCCGTTTCGAGCGGCCGCTCGCGCTAGGCCGGCTCGGCTCCGAGCTCGGTGAAGAGGACCAGCGCGCCGCGGATCGAGCCATTCGGATCGCGGAGCGCGCGCGTCGACGCGCGGACCCGGACTCGCTCGGGTGGATCGCCGGCCACAAATATGTATTCGCAGGCAGGGACGTTCTCGCCGCGCAGGGCACGGCCCACGGGCATGTCGGCGAGCGGGACTTGGTTTCCCGATAGATCGCGCACATCGAAGACCGACATCGCCTGCTCGTCGATCCCGAGAGCTGGATCCCATCGTCGCCGCGCGATGCGTTTGCCGGCTTCGTTGATCTTGACCACGCGGCCGCTTTCGTCGACAACGATCACGCCGCTTGTCAGCAGATCGAGCACCGCGGCCAACTCCTCATGGAGGAGCTCGGCGCGCCGGCGGTGCTGGACGAGCTCGGTCACGTCGAGGCTGAACGCCACGATGCCGTTCACCCGGCCGCCGTCGTCGTGCAGCGGCTGGATGACGATGTCCATGAGGCGCGTCTCTACCCCGTTGCCGCGGTCCCAACGCCGCTCGACCTCGTGCTCCATGACCGCCCTGCCCGTCGCGAACACGCGTTCGGTGCTCTCGAAGACTCCCTGTCCTTCGAGCTCGGGGAAGGTCTCGCGCATCGTTCGCCCGATGAACGGCCGCTTACCGATGGCCTCCGCGAATGCCTCGTTGCCGGCCTCGTAGCGGATCTCGGGACCGCGGGCGATGACGATGAGCGGCTCGGCGCCGAGGAAGAGGTCGCGCATCCAGGACCGGTCGACGCCTGGCTCCCCGGTGAATTCGAGGCGCGTGCCGGCCTCCGCGAGGGCGGCCCGGTTGGGCACGCCGAATTTGCCGAGCAGCGTGGACACGTGGTCTTTGATGGCCTGCTCGGTGATCCCCAGAGCCGACGCGATCTGCTTGTTCCCGTCGCCTCTCAGGACGTGGGTAAGGACCTCGACCTCCCGGGGGGTCAGGTGGAAGCGAGCGCTCGCGGGACGCCTCGCACCGGAGCGCCGGTCGACGGTCATACGAAGACGCTAGCGAATTTGCAGGACATGGCCGCTTGCGTCACGGTTCCACCACAACCAAAACCTCGGAGGACCGCCGTTCATGCCAGCGACCAAGACCCCGGGGAAGAAGGACCCGGTGAAGACGTACATCGCCGAGCAAGCCCCGGACAAGGGCGCGCTGCTCGAGAAGCTGCGCGCGATCGTCGACAAGACCGTCCCGGACGCGACCACCGCGATCAAGTGGGGCGTTCCTTTCTATATGCGAGGCGGCAAGAGCATCTGCGCGCTGGCATCCTTCAAAGAACACGTGGGGATCAATTTCTTCGCGCCGCCCGAGGCGCTCGCCGATCCCAAAAAGCGGCTCGAGGGCGGTGGGAAGAGCAGCCGCATGTACAAGGTCAGGACCGCGGCCGACATCGACGCAGCGGCGATCACGAAGTGGCTCAAGGCCTCGGTGGCGGCGAACGCCTAGCGCGAACCGACCAGGCCCATCGCCGTCCACACCGGAATGCTCGCCGCGATCGCAAGGAGTCTGACCGCCACGAGCGCAGCGCCGAAACGCGTTCCCTGCGCATCGTCGAACGCTTCGCCGTGGGTCGCGTCGCGCATGATCAGATACTCGAGTCCCTGATAGGGCAGGATCCACACGTTCGCGCACGCAAGGATGACGAACCCGACGACCCACGGACTCATCCCGAGCGCATTCGCCGCGGGCACGAGCGCCAGCGCAAGCAGGATCATCGTCGGCCGGCTCGGCAGGACGAATCGGATCGCGATCGTCAACATCCCGATGAGCAGCACCATCAGCTGCGGCGACCCCACGAGCGAGGCCAGCGACAGCAATCTCCCGGCGACCCACGCGTCGACCCCATTCCGCTGCAGCACCGCGCTCGAGCCGAGGAGAATGCCGAAGAAGATCAGAAAGCCCCAGTCGAGCGACGAGCGGAACTGCTCGCGCCCCAGGATCGTCGCGGTGACGATGACAAGCGCAACGAGCGCGAACCAGGCGGGCTCGACGCCGATGACCGGCTGCAGCACGAGACCCGCGACAAGGATGCCCAGGCTTGCCAGCGCGATCCACTCAGCCGACGAGAGCGGACCGAGCGCGCGGCGCTGGCGACGCAGGATGAGGCTCGACACGTGTGCCCTCCCCTCGGGAGGGAAGAGCCACATGAGCGCCGCGCTCGCGCCGCCAAGACACACGATGCCCGCCGTGGCGGCCGCCGCGAGCCAGCCGAGCCAGCCAAAGCGCTGTTGGTCCGCCGGGGGGAGCAGACCGAGGACGAAGAAGTTCGTCGCGAAGCCGGTCAGAAAGATGTTGCTGAAATACCAGTAGCCAGCCAGACCCGCGAACGAGAGCGCCGCGCTCCCCCGACTGCGTGGCGGATAGCCCAGAGAACGGGCGATCTCCACCGAGAGAGGTGCGACAGCGGCGACACGCGCGACGCTGAGCGGAACGACCGGAGTCACAAAGGCGCCGCCGATGAGTAATGCCAGCAGCTGACCGTTGTGCGTCGCGGGAAAGCGGCGCAGCGCGAGCAGCGCGGTCCGGAACAGCAGGCCTGAGCGGATCATCGCTCCAGCGAGCGCGAGCGCGCCCAGCGCGAGCAGCCACGACGAGGATGCGAATCCGCTCATCACCGCAGCGAGCGGTGCCGTGCCCGTGATCCCCCAGGCCGCCGCCATGGCGAGCGCGATCACGAAGTCCGGCGCGGGCTCGAGGAACCACGCGACGGCGGCGCCGATCAGGATCGCCACGACGTGCCATCCGGCCGTCTCGAGCCCGGCCGGCGCCGGAAGCCACCACAGCGTCGCGGGTACCGCCAGGGACGCCGTCAAGCGGAGCGACGTGCGTCGAGCGACGCCGAGCGCGGGCACGGCCGCGGGAGGTCGCTCCGTCTCAACGATCGGAGCGCCGACGAGCGAGCGCTGACGGCGGTCGAGGAGCTCGGCCATGGTCCTTGTCAGCGATAGGGCGATCTGCGGACGCTCGCGGACGAGCGCCTCGAAGCGCTCGCGGGGCATGCGCCACAGCCGTACATCGGTCACGGCGCGTATCGAGCCGGTCCGCCGGGCCAAGAGGAGCCCCAAGTCGCCGAAGTACCCGGGGGCGGTGACGTCCGCGACCTCGACCTCGCCGCGGTCCGACCGCACGGTGACTCGGACGGACCCCTCTTCGAGCAGGTAGAGCGCGTCGGCGGCCGCGCCTTCCTCGGCGATGAGGGAGCCGGCGGGGAGCGACAGCTCCTCGAGCGCGCCGATCAGCCGCGCGAGGCTGACGCGATCGAGGTCGGCGAGATAGGGGATCCCGCGAAGGAGGGCTTCGAGGGACGCCTCGCGGTCAGCCGGCGGCATCTGGGCGGGTGATGTTACGTGCTTGACCCCCCGCCGCACTATCACGCGAGATGGATGTCGCCGCGATCGCCGACTTCCTCGCGGAGAGCCCGATCTTCGCCTGCCTCACCCCGGTCGAGCGGATCGCGATCGCGTCGAAGGTGCGGCCGCGCCACTTCTCCCGGGACGAGATCGTGTTCCACCGCGACGACGATGCCGGCCAGGTGTTCCTGATCGTCGCCGGCACCGTGAAGGTCTCGGTCCCCGACGACACCGGCCGCGAAGTCGTGATCGCGCTCGAGCGCGGCGGTGACGTGTTCGGCGAGCTGGCACTGTTCGACGACGCGAAACGCTCGGCGACCGTGACGGCCATCACCGATACGTCAGCGCTCGCGCTTGGCCGCGGCGAGTTCATGAGCGTGCTCGAGGCCAACCCTGACGCGATGCGCCGCATGCTCGGGCTTCTCGCGAAGACGGTGCGTCGCAGCACCGGTCACGTCGAGGATCTGGTGTTCCTGGATCTGCCGGGTCGGCTTGCGAAGTGCCTGCTCGACATCTCCGAGGCATCGGGGATCGATCGCGTGGATCTGACACAGGAGGATCTCGCCGCGTTCGTCGGCGCTGCGCGGGTATCCGTGAACCGCGTGCTGGCCGACTTCGAAAGCCGCGGCGGGATCAGCATCGCCCGCCGGCACATCGGCATCGTGGATCGCGATCTGCTCAGGAAAGAGATCCGCTACTAACAAAAGAGGCGGCCTCCTCACGGAGGCCGCCTCTCGGTTGTGCGTCGTCTGCGCTACGCGGTGATGTCGGGCTCGTTGCCGCTGCCGGTGTTTCCGATCGCGTCGCCGCCCTGGTGGTCCGGCAGCATCGTCGTCGCGTCGGGCGAGATCGCGGCGCTCGTGTCGTCGACGAATCCCTCGGTGAGCTGAGCGCCGCCCGAGTACTGGGTGGCCTCGGCCTGCGAGAGGAACGCGTCCTGCTGGCCGCCCGTGTGGAACGAAGGCGAGTACGCCTCCGCCGAGTCCGGGTCTGCGATCCCGCTCGTCCCGGTCGCGTCGGTCGACGCAACCGCGCCGCGAAGATCGACAGGCGCCACGTCACGGACGTGAGAAAGCTCGCGTCGGTACCCGCGAGGTGCTGCGCGGTGAGCTCGGAGACCGTGTTGTCTCCGGTCGCCAGGTGACGGGCCGTGAGCTCGGAGGTCGGATCGGCCGCGCCACGGAGGTCGAAGGGCTCGGTGTTGCGGATCTGCGAGGCAACGGTGCCCGCGTCCGATGGCACGCCGACCGAGTTCATGCTGCCGGCCATGTCGTCGCTCGTGTGGAACGCCGCAGCGCTCTGGTCGCCGGTCGCGAGATGACGGGCCGTGAGCTCGGACGTCGGGTCGACGGCCGCGCCGCGAAGGTCGAAGGGCTCGGTGTTGCGGATCTGCGAGGCAACGGTGCCCGCGTCCGAAGGCACGCCGACCGAGTTCATGCTGCCGGCCATGTCGTCGCTCGTGTGGAACGCCGCAGCGCTCTGGTCGCCGGTCGCGAGATGACGCGCCGTGAGCTCCGACGTCGGGT
>VBGS01000050.1 GCA_005889445.1 Chloroflexota bacterium | reverse complement strand
GACCGCGCTGCGGATCGTCTCGCTGCCCGCGCCCGTGATGACACGGTCACCCATCGAGATCTGACCGTCGTCCGTGACCTGTGTTCCGCCGACGTTCGCCGGCTCGACGTTGCGAACGGCGCTCCGGATGGTCTCGCCTCCGGTGCCGAGCGAGCCGACACGGCCCGCCGCGGCGGCCGCCGCGTTGTCGGAGATCTGCCGGGGGTCGCCGATGACGCCGGGGTCGACCGCCGCGTTGCTCGTGTTGAGAGCGCCGGAGTCGATCCCGGTCGCCGCACGAGGCGCGTCGTCAGTGATGGCAAGCCCGCCGACGGAGAGCTCCGTCGTGCCCGCGCGGCTCGCCGCGTTCATGCTCATCGTTCCGCCGAGGTCGAAGGCCTTGCTCATTCGCTGATCGATCCCGAGCGACATCAGCTTGCCCGCGTCGCCACTGCGGAGCGCCGCCACCTCGTCATCGGTCAGCTTGAAGCCGCGGAGTGCCGCTGCCGGGTTGCTCTGCAACTGGCGACGGAACGCCGCGTCGCTGATCGCGCGCTGGATGACTTTCTCTAGGTTCTTACTCGACATCTGGTGCTCCTTTCACCGCATTAGGCGGTGAATCTGCGCCGCATGGGTGCGCGGCTCGACAGGCTGGCTAACGCCGTCTCTGTGATCTACCTAACCTTCCCTCCTCGCCTTACTCGAGCTCCTGCATGTCCACCGGCTCGCCACGCGGCTTGCAAAGGCCGCAGTAGATGGCGTCCTCAACGACCAGTGCGCGGAGGACCTTGTGACGCTCGCCTCTGAAGAGCTCGAGGACGAACGGGTGGTTCTTGGCGTGTTCGCGGCAGGTGCCCCGCCCACAGAAGCGGCATGCCCCAAGCGCCGTCCGTTCGCAGATCCAGCAGTCCATCAGGCCGAGGCCACCGTCCCCCCCAAACCGGCCCCGACATAATGGGCCGTTCGCGCCCGGAATTCACCTGCTTTTTCGCCCGAGGCCTTGACCAGCGCCACGAAGTCCTCGCGTTCCAAAGACGCCGCCACGAGCGTCCCGTCCGCCGTTACCGTGGCCGTCCGCGGGCGGTTGTAGAGCAGCGCTATATCCCCGAAGCCGTCCCCAGGGCCGATACGGCGGACAAGCTGCCCGTCCGGGAGCGTCACCAGGGCGGCGCCCTCCCGGATCACGTAGTAACGGTCGCCGGCCTCGCCCGCGTAGAACACCGCCTCGCCGTCGGCGAACCGGCGGGTCCGCATCCGCGCCGCGATCCGCCCGAGCTCCTGTCCGGACAGGCCCTTGAAGAACGGGAGACCCGCGAGCGCGTCCCGTTCGGCGCGATCGGCTCTGATCCGGGCCGCGATCTCGTATCGGTCCTTGACCCAGCGATTGAAGTGGCCTCGCCCGAGCGACCACAGCTCGGCGTCGTCCATCGCTTCGACCGTTGCCGAGCGCTCGGTGTTGTCCAGCAGGGCAAGCTCGCCGAAGCCCTCGCCCGGGATCATCATGCTCAGCACCTTGCCGTCGGGTGCGACCGCGCGTAGCCGACCCGACCGCACGAGATAGAACCGGTCCCCCACGCTCCCGGCCGCGAAGACGATCCCTCCCGCGGGAACGTGCTCCACCCGAAGGTGCGACGCGAGCGCGACGAGCGCAGGCCGGCTCATGCCCGCCAGGAACCGCACGCGGGCCAACAGCCCGACCCGGTCCGCCATCTCGCGCTCCGCCACGCGCGCGCGCCGCGCCGCCGAGAGACGGACGGCCGCGCGCGCCGCGCCCACACCGCGGGCGGCGAGGGCGACCGCGAGCGGCCCGATGAAGACCAGCGCGATGAGCGCGAGGAGCACCACGCCGACGACGCCGATCGACAAAAGCTCGCGGGCCGCGACGAAGATGCGGCTGCGCCATACGAGCAGCGAGAGGACCAGCGTGACGAATGAGATGCCGATCGCGATCGCGCCGAAGATCGCGAGCCCGAGCTCGTCGCGAGTCCAGCGCGCGCGCCGTCTGATCTTGCGCCAGGCCTGTCCACGGACGAACGCCAACGCGCGCTGACGGAGGAACGGCGCGTCGAGCGCGTCGACCAGCACGTGATAGCCGTCGAGCTCCAGGATCGGCAGCAGGTTCAGCACGAACTGGAAGACCAGCAGGCTAGCCGACTTGAAAGCGATCTCGCCCACGAGCGTGCCCGGGTAGAGGTCCGCGACGACGGTGCAGGCGGCTGCGACCGTCACGCCGGCGAACGGTCCCGCGAGCGAGACGATGACCCGCTGCCAGCGCTGCGCAAGGCTCATGTCCGTCGAATCCACGTACGCGCAGGGGAACAGGTAGTACATCGCGATCCCGAGGCGGCGGACGCGCCGACCGAAATGCCGGATCGCGAGCGCGTGCCCCGCTTCATGGACCGAGATCGAGAGCACCTGCAGGAACGTGAGCACGATGAGCCCGATGACGTACGAGCCGTTGACCGTGACGAGCTGGTTCGCCGGCACGCGTGTCTGATCGAACCAGCGCACGAGGCCGTACAGGCTGAAGACCACGACCGCGGCCGCGCCCACTCGGGTGAACAGGAGCCAGCCGACGGTCCGGTACACGCGGTCGACGACGCCGTCGGCGTTCGACCACCTGGCGATGTCCCAAACGATGAGCCGCCGGAGCCACATCGACGCGGTCGTCAGCGGATCGTGCTTTGCGGTGACCGCGCGGATCTTCTCGTAGGTCGGTGGGGGCTCCTCGCCGAAGAAGCCGTTCATCCGCATCGTCGAGCTGAGGCGCGCGAGACGCTCGAGCGCGAAGACCCCGTTGCGCTCGAGGTGTTCGACGAGGATCTCCTGCACCGAGCGCCGCCCGTCCATGAGCTCGTACAGGGCGAGGTCCTCGGGCTCGAGGCGAAGGTAGCGGCCCGCGCCGTTGTCGCCGTGCGGATTCTTCAGGACGGTGTAACGGCCGCCGCCGCGTCGCCGCAGATCGGCGCGCTCGATGTCGGGCAGCGGCGTCGGCACGAACGACGCGTAGTCGAGCCGCTGCGACAGGATCTCCCAGACGTCGACCACTACCCCTCCCCCACGTACTGGCGTGAGGGTACGACCCCGATCCGCCGGGGTCCATCCGTAATCCAGGCCGTCGGCGCGCCCAACTCTCGGCGAGTCTCCAGTCGACCCAGGCGACGCCTTGTTACAAGCAGCCTCGAGTCAGCCCGTAGAGTGACGCGGTGAGGAAGGGGCGCGGCTCGATAGCAGGCCAGGTGAAGCGAACCTGTCCTGCGTGCGGCCTGCGGGTTTCGAGGGCGCATCACTTCTGCCCTCACTGCGGAGCCCGGCTCGCTGGGGCGGTCGACATCCCAAGCCCCAGGCTCGTCGAAGGTTCG
>VBGS01000049.1 GCA_005889445.1 Chloroflexota bacterium | reverse complement strand
GACCGGCGAGCCCACGCGGGCCATCGCGCTGACGGCGTCGCTCAGCCAGATCTCTCCGCCGCGGCCTGGCTTCATGCGGGCGAGCACCTCGAAGACCTCGGGCTCGAGGACGTAGCCGTGGACCGCGGCGAGATCGCTTGGCGCATCTTCGGGCCGCGGCTTCTCGATGATCGCCAGAACGCGCTGCGTTCGCTCATCGACGGGGGTGCCCGCGATGATCCCGTAGGCGCCCGTGTCCGCCTTCCCGATCCTCGTTGAGGCGACGACGCTCCCCCCACCCAGGCGCTCGCGCGCCTGTAGCAGCTGCGCGGCCGCCGAGTCGTCGCCGATCACGATGTCGTCGCCCCACAGCATCACGAAGGGGCGCTCTCCGACCAGCCCGCGGGCCTGAAGCACGGCGTCGCCGTTGCCCCGCGGTTCCTGCTGCACCACCACGCTGATGTTTGCCAGGCTCTGCGGACGCTTCAGCAGCGCGAGGTCCTGCTCTCGGAACTCGACGGCGAGCCGGCGTTCGAGACGCTCGTTCGGCCTGAAGTAGGCCTCGACAGCCTCCTTACCGGGCGCGCTCACGATCACGATCTGTTCGATGCCCGCGGCGGTCATCTCCGTCACCACGATCTCGATCACGGGCGTGTCGACCAGGGGCAGGAGCTCCTTCGGGACTGTTCGGCTGATCGGAAGGAACCGGGTCCCGAGGCCGGCCGCGGGGATGACGCCGTGCCGGACCGGGATGACGCCTTCGGTCATCGACCCTCGGCCGCGATGACGAAGCTGGTCGGCTGGGTCGTGCGCACGGCGAACCCGGTCACCGCGAGAAGGCGCCGGTCGCTCATGGCGTCGAGGTCCCACACCAGCTTCCCCCCATCGACCGCACGCTGCTCGACGCTTGGGTGAGCTCCCATCCGCACCACCTGCAGCAGGTATCGCTGCGAGACCACGTTCGTCGACCGGATGAATCCCGAGGTCGACCAGCCGTTGTCGCTCTCCGCGTCGTCCATGGGTTGGCCCGGGATCTCGATATCGTCGATCGCCCATCCGCCGAGGTTCAGGTTTCCGTCGGTCACGTACTGGAACCGCAGCTGGACCTCCTTGCCCGCGTATGGCGAGAGATCGGCGCTGAGATGGCGCCATCCCGTGGCGGTCGCTCCCCCGGAGCCGCCGGTGATGCCGTTGCCCAGGTTCTGGCCGTTGGGGTCGTCCGTCGATGACGACTCGGTCAGCAGCGGGGTCCAGCGGGTCCCGCCGTCGGTCGACACCTCGACGTACCCGTAGTCGTAGTCGGCCTCCATCTCGAACCACGTCCAGAATCCCAGCTTCGGATCGGTCGCCGAGCGCAGGTCGATGGTCCTCGTGAGGTTGCTGTCCATCCCGTCGCCCTTGTCAGACCACCAGAACGTCTTGCCCGAATGCGGCTCGGTGGGGATCAGACGATCGGTCGTCGCACCATCGAACGTCAGGCGGACCGCGCCCTTTGGGAGCTCGACGTACCGCGCCGCGTACTCGTGGACGGTCGACCGGAACGTCCCGCCCGCGGCGACGGCGTCGCCGACGACGACACTCGCGGCCTGACGGGCGGGACTTCCCTGGGGGTACGCATAGGCGGACTCTGCGTTGGTGCCGATGAGCGCGTTCGCCGCGACGAAGTCCGCGTACTGCTGTTCCACGCCCGGCTGGCCCCGCGAGCGCAGCACCGCGTCGATGTCCTCCGGCCCGTCGATCCCCTTCAGCATGAGCGCCTTGATGAGGTCCTCGCCGCCGGCGTGCTGGCGCAGGAACTCGAGGAACAGGAACGCCTCACCGTAGTGCGGTCTGGCCGTGTCGAGGTCGGTCCAGTCATTCAGCTGGATATCGGGAACGCGAAGGTAGGCCTCCCCGTCGGTCGGAACGAACCCGTTGAGCTTCTCGCAGAGGACCGCCTGGCCCTCGTTGAACCACACCGCCGATCGCCGGCGCGTGTTGAACTGGATCATGTGGCAGAACTCGTGCGCGATGATGCGCTCGAGCTCCGCGGACCCGATGCGCGCCGCCAGCGTGTTGACGTAGATCATCTCGCGCTCGGCGGAGAACTCGTTGACCCACGCGGGCTCTTCGTCGGCGCCGCTGAAGTACCCGGCCGCCGAACCCGGCAGGCGCGCGAAGACGAGATTGATCCGCGGATCGCCGTCGATCCCTGGAGACCACTCCGAGCCGAAGAAGCCGCGGTCCGTCGGGTAGGTCTTCGACTCGAACGTGTTCGCGGTCTGCCTAAGGCTCGTCAGATCGACGCTCGTGTCGTTCGCGGTCCACCACTTCGCGTGGTCGGTCATGAGGCGAAGCGTCGCCTTCGTCTTCACGTTCCGTTTCGCCGCGAAGTCGTACGTCCAGAAGTCGTGCGTGCTCCCGACGTCCTCCGCCGGTGGCGTCGTCCGCACCGGCTCGAACCCCTTGGCGGGCACGCCGTCTCGTCCACGCACCGCGCGCGTCAGCGCGAATCCGTCCGCATACGGGATCGACTTGGCAAGGAGCGCGGCGGTCATGTCGAGCGTGGTCAGGGCGGAAGACGAAAGCGGAGTCGGCGTGCTCGGGACGTAGCTCGAAGCCGGCTCGGTCGACGGCTCCGGGCTGTCGCGCGTGACGCCAGGAACGCACGCGGTCGCGAGGCAGGCGGCCGCGAGGAGCAGGGTCGCCCACTGGCGCCTCATCGAGAGCGATGCCCTCCCTGCAAGGTGCGCGTCGCGACGAGCTGTCCCCCGCGGAAATAGCGGCGAGGGACACGCCGACGGATGCCCGTGACGATCTCGTGGCTGATCGTTCCGCACGCCGCGGCCAGCTCCTCGGCCGTCTGGGCAGCTCCGTTCTGCGATCCGATGAGCACGACCTCATCGCCCTCACGCGCGCCGTCGACCTCGGTCACGTCGAGCATGACCAGGTCCATGCAGACCCGTCCAGCGAAACCGACCCGCCGGCCGCGAACCACCACCGTCGCGCTCTTGCCGGCGATGCGCGGCAACCCGTCGCCGTAGCCGACGGGGACCGTGGCGATCCGGCCATCCCGAGGCAACCGGTACTCGTGCCCGTACGACACGCCGGTGCCCTTCGGGACGGCCGCGATCCGGTGGATGCGCGACTGCCAGTGAAGGGCCGGGCGAAGCGGCATCGCCGACGCCAGGTGCGGCGCCGCGTGCAGGCCATACACCGCGAGGCCTGGACGCACCGCGTTCGTTCCGTCGACCTCGCCGAACGCGGCGACGCCCGCGCTCGCCGACGCGTGCACGAGTCGAGGCAGCTCATCGAGCGAGCTCAGCACCTCGCGGAAGCGCGCGATCTGCGTGCGCGCGAAGGAAGGGTCGGGACTGTCCGCGGTCGCGAAGTGCGTGAAGATCCCGTCGACCTCGATCCGCGGCAGGGCGCGGATCGCGCGGTAGCGGGCGCGCGCCTCGTCGAGCGGCGAGCCAAGTCGGGTGAGCCCCGTGTCCACCTTGAAGTGGATCCGCGCGGTACGCCCGAGCGCGGTCGCCGTCTGGCTCAGCGCGCGGGCGCGCTGCTCGTCCCAGATGACCAGAACCAGATCCTGAGCGACGGCGTGCGCGAGCTCGGAGGGGTCGGTCGGGCCATAGAAGATCAGGATCGGGCCGCTCACTCCGGCTTCGCGCAGGACGACGCCCTCGACCACGGCGATCACCTCGGCCTTCGCGCGGGCGCGCAGCGCCGCGATGTTCTCGGTGATGGCGTCGAGATCGACGTCGACGACGGTCGAGCGGATGGGTTCCGATGTGGTCATCGTGTCTCGACTATTTCACGGAGCGCACGTGGAAGCGCGTCGACGATGTCGGTCGCGAGCGCGCCCGACTCGCCGACCTCGCCCGCCAGGAGAGCGCCCGCTCGGCCGTGGATCCACACCCCGGACGCGGCCGCGGCCAGCGGGGACAGGCCGCGCGCGACGAACGCCGCGATCGCTCCGCCCAGGGCGTCGCCCGATCCGCCGACCCCGAGCGTCGGATTGGGATGGTCGTGCAGATACGTCTTCTTGCCGTCCGTGACGACCGTGACCGGCCCCTTCAGCGCCACGACCGCGGCCCAGTCGCGGGCGTGCCGTTCAGCGAAGACGACGCGCGCCGCCCCTGCAGGAACGACGCGTCCGGCGAGCCGCGCGGCCTCCCCATCGTGCGGCGTCAGGATCGTCTTCGCGGGAAGGAGCGCGCGCCAGTCCTCGGTTCGTGCCAGGGCGTTCAGCCCGTCGGCGTCGATGACCGTCGCGAGAGCCCGAGCGTTGCGAAGCACCGCGGCCACGAAGTCGTCGGTCCCCGGACCGTGCGCCAGGCCGGGCCCCAGGAGCATGACGCGCGTCTTCTCTCCAGCGAGCGTCGACAGCTGCGCGGCCGCTCCGGTCGCGACGACGCCGGGCTGCGCCTCAGCGAGCGGAAAGAAGGTCACGTTGGGGTCTTCGCCGGCGATCGCTTCGGTCACCGAGCGCGCCGCCGCGACGGTCACCACGCCGGCCCCGCAGCGGAGCGCCGCGCGAGACGCGAGCAGGATCGCGCCGGGATAGCGAAGCGAGCCCCCGACGATGAGCACGCGGCCGCGAGTCTCCTTCCCGGCATCTTTCGGAAGCGGTTTCACGACGGCTCGCACGACGCGAGCGGTGAGCGCGGTGGCCGACCCCTCGCTCAGCGCAGGCCCACGGCGACCGCGACCGCGAGATCGCGAATATGGGAGATCGACACGGAGAGTGGATCGCGAAGACCGAGCGCGTCGCGGCGAGCGGCCGCGCGGCCATGCAGCGTCACCGTCGGCTGTCCCGCGCGGGTGCGGCGGATCTCGATCTCGCGCCAGCCGACCCCGCGAACGCCGAGCCCGAGCACCTTCGACACCGCCTCCTTCGCAGCCCACCGACCGGAGAGATGCAGGATGTTGTTCCGGCAGTACAGCTGCTCCCACTCGGTGTAGACGCGATCGAGAAAGCGCCGTGGGTACTTCTCGAACACATTCCGAATGCGTGCCGTCTCGATGATGTCGATGCCCACCTCTGAACTCACGAGGAGAAGATCCGCAGAGCGGTGGCGGTGCGGGTGGCACCGGGAGCGGTCTGCCCGCGCGACGCGCGGGCCCCCCGGGGCCCCGGCCGCGCCGCAACGCGGCGGAGCGAGACCGATTCCACGGCGGCGCGGCTGGGGAGGGTGCGCGAGCGCGGGCGGGCCGCGACCGGGGACAGGACCCGCACCGCCAGCGTGCGGGTCATTCGACGGTCACGGCTTTCGCCAGGTTGCGCGGCTGATCGACGTCGTTCCCCCGTCGATCGGCGATGTGATACGCGAGCAGCTGGAGCGGAACCACCGCGAGGACCGGTGAGAGCAGCTCGTCGGTCTTCGGGATGCGGATGACGTCGTCGGCCTTGGCTGCGATCTCGCTGTCATCGTCGTTGGCGATCGCGATGAGCACACCGGCTCGCGCGCGGACCTCCTCCATGTTGCTGCGGATCTTCTTGTAGACGGGATCCTTCAGCGCGATCGCGACGACCGGCAGATCCTCGTCGATGAGGGCGTTCGTGCCGTGCTTCATCTCACCCGCGGCGGTGCCCTCGGCGTGAATGTAGGAAAGCTCCTTCAGCTTGAGCGCACCCTCGAGAGCGGTCGGGTAGTTCACACCGCGACCGAGGAACAGGAAGTTGCGGGACGTGTGGTACCGATATGCGAGCGCGCGGATCTTCGGCTCCTCGCGCAGCACCGAGTCGATGAGCGTCGGCAGGTGGAACGCCTCGGCGAGCAGCCTCCGGCTGCGATCCGGGTCGATGGTGCCGCGCCGCTGCGCGAGGTAGATCGCGAACAGGTAGAGATCCACCAGCATCGCGGTGTACGCCTTCGTCGATGCCACGGCGATCTCCGGCCCGGTGTGCAGGTAGATGACGTCGTCGGACACGCGACTGGCTTCGCTTCCCATCACGTTCACGACGCTCATTAGCCGTGCCCCGCGCTTGCGCGCCTCCTCCATCGCCGCGAGCGTGTCGGCGGTTTCCCCCGACTGCGTGATCGCGACGAGCAGCTGACCCTTCGTCACGACCGGATCGCGGTATCGGTACTCGCTCGGAATGTCGATGTCGCAGGGGATCCCCGCGAGCCGCTCGATGAGGATCTTGCCGATCAGTGATGCGTGTCCCGCCGTCCCGCAGCCGACCAGTGTGATCCGCGGAAGCGCCCGCACCTGCTCGTCGGTGAGCTTCACGTTCTCGTCGAACATGACGCGGCCGGACGATCGATCGACGCGCCCGAGGAGCGTGTCGTTGATCGCGCGCGGCTGCTCGTGGATCTCCTTGAGCATGAAATGCTGGTATCCGGACTTCGCCGCCATCTCGCCGTTCTCGAGGAACGAGACGAGACGGGTGTGCTCCATGAGCGCGGGTGCGTCGGAGGCGATGAAGTTCTCGTTCTCGCCGTAACCGATGATCACCCCGCCGGCGTTGCTGATGCGCGCGGCCACGATCTTCGCCGGGTCCTTCGAGGAGATGAACACGAGCGCGGCGGCGCCTTCGAGTCGCGGCAGCACCGCGCGCGCGGCGGCCTCGAGCGATCCGCCCTTCTTCAGCTCGTCCTCGAGCATGTGGACGACGACCTCGGTGTCGGTCTCGCTGGTGAAGCGATGCCCCTTCGCGACGAGCGGTCCTTTCAGCTCCTCGAAGTTCTCGATGATCCCGTTGTGGATCACGGCCGTGACGCCGCCACAGTCGACGTGCGGGTGGGCGTTCTGCTCGCTGGGCCGGCCGTGCGTCGCCCATCGCGTGTGGCCGATCCCGGTGTGGCCGGGGGCGGGATGCGCGGACACCACAGATGCCAGGTTGTCGAGCTTTCCTTCGGCACGCATGACCTCGAGCGTCCCGTTCTCCTGCACCGCGACGCCGGCCGAGTCGTACCCGCGGTACTCGAGCCGGCGCAGGCCGGTCATCAGCAGCGGTAGTGCCTCGCGCGGACCGACGTACCCAACGATCCCGCACATTTCAGATCAGCTCCCTTTCAGCGACGCGCGCGAGCCGCTCCGCCGTCGCCGACGCGACGGACGCGTCCCGCGCCTCGACGGTGATGCGAAGGACCGGCTCGGTCCCCGACGGGCGGACGAGGAGACGCCCCGTGCCGCGAAGCGCGGCCTCCTCCTTGTTCTTCTCGTCGACGAACGCGGCGCTTTGATCCCACTCGCGGCGCCGCGAGGCCTTTACGTTCCGCGTGACCTGGGGCCAGAACTCCATCTCGTCGGCGAGCTCCGAAAGGCGACGTCCTTCGGCGCGGACAAGGTGCAGGACCTCGAGCGCGGTAAGGATCCCGTCGCCGGTCGTCGCATATTCGCGGAAGATGACGTGACCCGAGGACTCGCCGCCGAATTGGGCGCCGAGACGCTCCATCGCCTCCCACACGTATCTGTCGCCGACCTGCGTGCGCTCGAGCTTGATGCCGTCCCGCGCCAGCGTCGACTCGAGCCCGCCGTTCGTCATGACCGTCCCGACGACGAGCCTCGGACGGAGGCGATCGTGCTTCGCGAAGTGGCGCGCCGCGAGAGCGAGGACGAAGTCCCCGTTGTGCGCACGCCCGCGCTCGTCGATGACGATCACGCGGTCCCCGTCGCCGTCGAACGCGAAGCCCGCGTCGGCCTTGCGATCCACGACGAGTCGCTGCAGCGCCTCGGGAGCCGTGGCGCCGCAGCCCGCGTTGATGTTCTGGCCGTCGGGAACGTCGAAGAAGGCGAGCACCTCGGCGCCGGCGTGGGCGAATACCGCTGGGGCGACGCGATAGGTCGATCCGTTCGCGCAGTCGAGCGCGATCCGCAGGCCTTCCAGCCTCGGCGCCATCGAGACGAGGAAGTCCTCGTAGTCCTTGACCAGGCCGCGCACGTCGCCGACGAGCCCGATGCCGCCCTCGGTCGGGCGCGGGAGCGTGCCGTCCCGCTCCATCAGGGATTCGATCTCGTCTTCGACGGCGTCGGGGAGCTTCTGCGCGCGGTGGTCGAAGAACTTGATACCGTTATCGGGAGCGGGATTGTGCGACGCGCTGATCACCGCTCCGGCGACGAAGTCGTGCTTCTTCGCCAGATACGCGAGGCCCGGCGTGGGGATATGGCCGACCAGACGGACCTCCATGCCCACCGAGCACAGCCCCGCGGCCAGCGCGCTCTCGAGCATCCGGCCGCTGCGGCGGGTGTCGCGGCCCACGACCACCGAGTGACCGGGACCGCCGAGGACATGGCCCGCCGCTCGGCCCAGGCGGAGGGCGAGCTCCGGGGTCAGGTCGAGATTCGCGACCCCGCGTATCCCGTCGGTGCCGAACAGCCTCGCCGTCTTCATCCTCCGCCGCCCGCCGAGCGGACGCGTTCTATCTCGTTCGTATGGTGAGCGTGACCCTGGTCGGTTGCACGCTCTGTACCGTGATCCCAGCAGGCACGCGGACCGAGACGTCCACGGTCGAGACGCTGCCCGGCTGATGCCCGGTGGCGTCGACGACGGCCTGCACCTGGGCCACCGTCAGGCTCGACAGCGCCGGCACCGGACCGGCGAGCACGACACCCACCGTGGGCGGGTCCGTCTCGCCCACCTGGCCGCTCGCCAGATTGATGGCCTGGACCGCGAGCAGCGGGAACGGGCGCGTGCCGACGAGCGGCGCGACCGACACCGTGACGGTCGAGCCCGTCGTCCGGAAGAGCGAGGTGCCCTCCGGCAGGATCAGACCGACGTTGAACGATTTGTCGCCGGTGAGCCCGCTCACGTCGGCTGGCCCGGTATCGACGTGATCGACGCTCCCGATCGCGGCGGGCTCCCCCCGGACGGTCACGGCCGGCGGATCGATCGTGATCCGGGTGATCTGGTAGCCGGCCGCCACCGCCCCGCGAATGTTCCACACGACCGGCACGGTGCGCGTGGTCGCTGTCGGCAGGACCGGCACGCTCACCTGGACGATCGCGGGGTCCGTCGTGAGCCCGTCGATCGGCGAGCCTGCCGCGTCGACCGCGACGGGCTGCACGCTGCTCACCAGGTCGGTGGCCGCGTCGCCGAAACGGACGGTCGCGTAGACGGTCGCGATCCGCGCGACGTGGCTCGCGGCGCCGCTCACACGCACCTCGCTCGGATTGAGCGCTGGATCGCCGGGCTGGTTCCCGGAGGGCGGGTCGTTGGCGAATCGGACCTGGACGGCGACGGGTCGCGACGTGATCGGCTCGATCCTGACACTGACCGTCGCGGGCGAGATGTCGCTGACGCGCACGGCAGGGTTCGCGACCGTCGCGCTCACCGGGACGTCCTGCGGATCGGTCCGATGAAGGTCGGCTCCACTCACGTCCAGGGTCGCGTGCAGATCCGCGGCGACGACGTTCGTGATCGCGGCGTCGGTCCCACGCAGCGTGATCGAGACGTCGCCGAGCGATCCCTCGAGGACGTATCCGGCCGGCACCTCCGGCCGCTCCACGGGGATGCACCCGCCGTACGCGCGGCTGACCTCGGCGGGCGCCTGATTCAGCGAGATCACGACCCAGAAGACGAGCGCGATCACGACGGCGACGGCCTTGAGCGGAAAGTCACTCAGGAAGGCGCGGCGCAGATCGATCCGTCGCCGCGGCAGGAACGAGCGCGCCGACGCCGGTACGCGCGCCACGACTCAGGAGGCCTTGCTGCGGAACGGGAGCGGCTGGATCCGGCTGCGCAGAAGCGACGTGAGCACGCGGCGGAGCCGCTCCTCGTCGAGCGCCCCGATCATCCGGCCACCGGAGGCGATCGAGATCGCCTGCGACTCCTCCGACACGACCACCACGATCGCGTCGGTCTGCGCGCTGATCGAGAGCGCCGCGCGGTGCCGCATGCCGTAGCGATGCGCGGTCGTCCGTTCGGCGGTCTCCTCGAGCGGCAGGAGGCACGCCGCCGCGAGGATCTGGCCGCCGCGAACGATCACGGCACCGTCGTGGAGGGGTGATCGCGTCATGAAGATCGATGCGAGGAGCTCCGCGGTCAGCTTGCCGTTGACCGGCACGCCGGTCTCGCTGTAGTCCTGAAGCCCCGTGCCGCGCTCGAGGACCACGAGCGCTCCGTGCTTCGCCTCGCTGATGAGGAGCGCGGCGCGCACCAGCTCGTCCACCGTGCCCTCGATCTCTTCTTCGCCTCCCGGGATCAGCATCCGGTTGAGCGGGCCGAGCTGTCCGAGCTGCCCGAGCGCGCGGCGGAGCTCCGGCTGGAAGACGACGACCAGCGCGAACAGGGCGACCGCGAAGAGCGCTTGGAGGAGAAGGGTGGTGAGCGTGAGTCGCAGGAGCGACGCGATCCAGTAGATCAAGACGAGCACGAGGACGCCGATGAGGAGCTGCACCGCTCGCGTTCCGCGAATGAGCGCGAGCACGTAGTAGACGAAGATCGCGACGATGAGGACGTCGAGCGCGTTGTTCCAGCTGCAGCACTGGCCTCCGAGCAGGGTGCGGAAGTACTCGGCAAGGCGGTCCATCAGTCCGCCTGCGCCAGGGCCTCGACCTCCGCGGCAAGGTCATTGCGGCCATCCAAGAGCAGCGCCTGCACGAGCAGCTGGCACTTCACGCGCGCGACGTCCCGCTTGCCGAGAGTGCGGGCCACGTCGACCAGGAGTCGCTGCGCGTCGTGATCGGCGACACCTGAGGCGATGAGCTGGAGGAGCAGGTCCGAGGCCGCATCGGTGCGTCCGTCGCTGAGGTAGCGCCGCGCGGCCTCGAGCGCTGGACGTGCGGCCCGCGGATCTCTGGTCGCGAGGAAGCGAGCCGCGGCCGCCTCGACCTGCGCGTCATCCGCCGGTGCGTCTTCTTCTTGCAGGGTCGCCGGCGTGGGCGCGGTCTCGACCGGCGCGGGTGCCTCGGGCTCGGGAGCGGCCTCCTCCATGCGCACATCGGACTGGGCAGGTTCGACCGGCGCGGTCTCCTCTCGCTGCTGCGGCGGACTGATCCAGGGATCCCCGGCGGCAGAGGGCGCCGCGCGCGCGCTCCCGAACGTGGGCGACGGTCGTGACCAGAGCTGCGCGTCATTGGGTGGTGGCGGGACCGCCTCCCACGGGTCCGCGGCCTTTGGCCGGAGCGCGGTCGTCCCGCCGAACGCCGCGCGGATCGTCTCATCGCGCGGCGACTCGTCCGCCGACGAGCCTGTCTGCGGCGTCTCTCCGTTGGCGAGGTCGTGGAGCGCCGCGACCCCGGGCGCGTCCTTCAGCTGACCGACCCCGTACGTCGCCTCGAGCTTGGCGCGATCGGCGTCGCCGGAGTCACGCAGATCGCGGATGAAACGCGTGTACTCCTGCACGGCGGCCTCGGCGTCGCCGGCGAGCGCGAGCGCCGCGGCCAGGCGGCGATGCGTTCCGAGATCGCGCGGCTCGAGCGTGACGGCCTCACGGAGCAGGCCGATCGCCGCCGACCGTTCCCCCGACCGGGTCAGCGCGGCGGCGCCATCGCGAAGGACCTTGAGCGCGCCGGTCCGATCCTCCTGCTCGAAGTGGACCTTCGCGAGACCGCGGTAGCCGCCCTCGGCTCCCGGGAACTTCTCCACCAGATAGCGAAAGCTCTGTTCGGCCTGCCGCAGACGGCCCTGCTGCAGGCTCTTGAGCCCTTCTTTGAGCGCGACCTGGTAGTTGAAGTTGGTTGCGGTCGACACCGGCTTAGTTTGCGCTCGGCCCGAGGCTTTGGGCTACCGCTTGGTGAACTGCGGCGCCTTTCGCGCGCGCTTGAGACCAGGTTTCTTCCGCTCCTTGGCGCGAGGGTCCCGGGTCAGGAGGCCGGCCTTGCGCAGCGCGGGCAGATTCTCACGGTCGACCAGCAGGAGGGCACGCGAGATGCCGTGCGCGATCGCGCCGATCTGTCCGCTGATCCCGCCGCCGGTGACCTTGATCATCGCGTTGAAACGCCGGCTGGTGTTGGTGACGGAGAACGGCTGGAGCGCCTGCTCGGTGGCGCCATCGCGCGCGAAGTACTCGTCGAGCGGCTTCCCGTTGACCACCACCGCGCCCTCACCGGGAACGAGTCGCACCCTCGCGATCGAGGTCTTCCGGCGCCCGGTGCCCTGGAAATAGGGAGCCGCTTTCATGCCTGGTCCTCCTTGGCGATGCTCTGGGGCTTCTGCGCCGCGTGCGGATGATCTCCGGCCGCGTAGACGTGCAGCTTGCGGATCATCTGCTCGCCGAGCCGGTTCTGCGGGAGCATCCCGCGGACCGCCCGACGGATGACCTCCTCGGGACGCCGCGCGAGAAGCCCCTCGAGCGTCTCCGAGCGAAGGCCACCTGGATATCCCGAATGCCGAACGTAGGTCTTCGCGAGGAGCTTATTCCCGGTGACGCGAATCTTTGCCGCGTTGACGACGATCACGGGATCGCCCGTGTCGAGGTGCGGCGAGAACGTGGCCTTGTGCTTTCCGCGCAGCAAGGCCGCGATCTGCGTCGCCAGACGGCCGAGCGTCGCGCCGTCCGCGTCCACGACGCGCCAGCTTCGAGTGATGTCCGCTTTCTTTGTCGCGTAGGTCTTCATCGTCTATTCATCCGCCTCGTCATCGTCGTTCTTCGACCGTCTCGCGTCGCCGTATTCGACCGCGATCAGGCACAGCCCGTTCGCCGGTGCGCTCGGACCCCCGCGCGCGCGATCTCGTGACGCGAGGATGGCGTCGAACGCCGCCGGATCGGTCTTACCGCGTCCGACCCACAGGAGCGTCCCGACGATCCCCCGGACCATGCCCCGCAGGAACGCGTCGGCCGTGATCCGGAAGCGCAGCGTCGCGCCCTCCTCGCACCACTCCGCGCTGCGCACCGTGCGAACACCGCCGGGCCCCGCGGCAAACGCCGAGAAATCCCTCCGCCCGACGAGCCTCGCGCTCGCCTGCCGCATCGCCGCGACGTCGAGCGCCGCGGAGATCCAGTGCTCGCGATGGCGCTCGAGCGGATCACGCTCGGGCGCGACGCGGATCCGATATTCGTATGTCCGCCCCGTCGCCGAGAACCTGGCGTGGAAGCTCTCCGCCGCCGGCTCGAGCGCCGAGACAGTTATGTCGTCGGGGAGGAGGGCGTTGACCCCCCGCCCCAGCTCGGCCTCGCCGAGCGTCTTCGTCGTCCGAAAGTCCACGACCTGGCCGCTCGCGTGCACCCCCGCGTCCGTCCGCCCCGCGCCGATCACGCGGATCGCCTCGTCGCAGATCGTGCTGAGCGCCCGCTCGAGCTCGGCCTGCACCGTCGGCGAGTTGGGTTGCACCTGGAATCCGCCGTAGCGCGTCCCGTCATATGCCACGCGCGCTTTCCAGTGCGTTTAGGTCGTGGCTCCCTTCGCAGTCTTCTTCTTTGGTGTGGTCGCCGTTTTGGTCGCCGTGCGCTTGCGCGGCGCGGGCTTCGCGCCGGCTTCGGCCTTTGCCTCGTCCTTCTTGGCGCCGCCGCGACGCGGCAGCGAGAGTCGCCGGCGCTTCGGCTTGTCCTCGGTCGCGGCGGCCGCGGCCTTCGCGCCCTCCGCGGGCCGCTCGGCGCCTGGCATGAGCTCGATGAGCATCTGCGGCGCGGCATCGCCGACGCGGCGGTTGATCCGTGTGATCCGCGCGTACCCGCCGTGCCGATCGGGCCACCGCGCGGCGAGGTCGTTGAAGACCTTCTCCACGATGACCCGCTCCGGCAGCCATGCCAACGCCCTGCGACGCGCGGCGAGCGATCCGTCCTTGCCGAGGTTCACCATGCGGTCCACGAACACGCGGACCTCTTTGGCCTTGGCCTCGGTCGTCTTCACGCGCTCATAGCGGAGGACCGACAGCGAGAGGTTGCGGAGCATCGACCGGCGAGGCCCCCGCCTCCGACCGAACTTCCGTTGATGGACCTGATGCGGCACTAGAAGCCTTCGGTCTCGCGCACGTCAGACTCGTTCTCGTCCTCGGTCGACGTCTCGGGCTCGCCGAGGGCCGCTTCGGACTCGTCACGCACCGGCGGTTCGATGAGGCCACGAGCGGCGAGGCGCTCCTTGATCTCGTCGAGCGACTTCTTGCCGAAGTTCCGCATGCGGAGCAGCTCGTCGTCGGGGGTCTGGAGGAGCTGACCGACCTTCGTGATGCCGTGCCGCTTGAGCGAGTTGAACGCCCGCTGCGGCAGATCGAGATCCTCGATCGGCATGTCGGCGATCGCCGAGGGGAGCGAGGATCCGTTGGTCCGCTCCGGCTGGGCGAGCGCGGCCTGCGACCGGGTCAGCCCGGCGAACAGGGAGAACTGCTGCACCAGGATCTGGGACCCCTGCGCGACCGCGTCATCCGGTGTCGTCGTGCCGTCGGTCCAGACCTCGAGGATGAGACGGTCGTAGTTGGTGACCTGTCCGACGCGCGTGCTCTCGACGCTGAAGTTCACCTTGCGCACCGGGCTGTACAGGGCGTCGATGGGGATGACCCCGATCGGCAGGCGCTCGCGACGATCGGCCGAGTGAAACCCGCGGCCGGTCTCGACCGTGAGCTCCAGCCAGAGGGAGGCCTCGGGCTCGAGGGTCGCGATATGCGCCTCGGGGTTGACGATCTCGATCTCGCTGGTGGTCATGATGTCGCCGGCGGTCGCCTCGCCGGGGCCGTTCTTCTCGAGCGTGAGCGTCACCGGCTCGCTCGAGAATGAGCGAAGGCGGATCTGCTTCAGATTCAGGACCATCTGCACGACGTCTTCCTTGACGCCGGGGATCGTCGAGAATTCGTGCGCGACGCCGCGCACCCGCGCCGCGGTGATCGCGGCGCCGGGCAGCGAGCTCAGCAGGACGCGCCGGAGGGAGTTTCCAAGCGTCGTTCCGTAGCCCGGCGGCAACGGCTCGCAGGCGAACCGCGCGTAGCGGTCGTCGCCGTCGAGACGCTCGATCTTGGGGTACTCAAGCTCAACAAGGGTCATGGATTCGCTTTTCCTTCCTGCGCGCGGCTAGCGCGAATAGTGCTCGACGACGAGCTGGGTGTTGATCTGTGCTTCGATCTGGTCGCGGGTCGGCCTCGCGAGGACCTTCGCCGTGTAGGCGTCGGGATCCACCTCGAGCCAGCCCGGGCGCGTCTGGGTCTTGGCCCAGCCGGCGACTTCCTTGAAGTAGTTGGACGCGCGGCTCGACTCCTTCACCGCGATCTGGTCGCCCGCGGCGACCTCGTGGCTCGGGGTCGATGACACACGGCCGTTGACGGTGATGTGCCCGTGGTTCACGAGCTGGCGCGCCTGCGCGCGCGACTTCGCGAAGCCGGCGCGGTACACCGCGTTGTCCAGACGCGACTCGAGATTGATGAGCAGGGTCTCACCGGTCGCGCCGGTGACCTCGGCGGCCCGATCGAAGGTGTTCTTCATCTGGCGCTCGAGGACGCCGTACATGCGACGCGCCTTTTGCTTCTCGCGGAGCTGCAGGGCGAAGTCGGAGACCTTGCGGCGGCGCTGCTGATGCATGCCCGGAGGCGAGCTCCGCTTCTCGAGCGTGCATTTGGTGAAGCACTTCTCACCCTTGAGGAAGAGCTTCACGCTCTCGCGGCGGCAGATCCGGCAGACCGGGCCGGTGTAACGAGCCATTAGACGCGCCTCCGCTTCGGCGGCCGACAGCCGTTGTGGGGGATCGGCGTGACGTCAGTGATCGCGGTCACCTCGAGGCCCGTCGCCTCGAGCGCCCGGATCGCCGCCTCGCGACCGGCCCCGGGACCGCGCACGAAGACCTCGACGGTCTTGAGCCCGAGGTCCAAGGCCTTGCGCGCGGCGTTCTCCGCCGCGACCTGAGCCGCGTACGGGGTGCTCTTGCGCGAGCCCTTCCAGCCGGACGCGCCGGCGGACGACCATGCGATCACGTTCCCCGCCGGATCGCTGAGCGAGATGATCGTGTTGTTGAACGAAGCTTTGACGTGCGCGGCGCCACGGGGCACGACGCGCTTCTCGCGCCGGCGCCGCGGGGCGGCCTTCGCCTCCTGGGCACCAGCCGCCTCGCCCTCTGGCTTGTCGGCCTGCTTCGGCGCGGCCTCGCCGCGTGGGGGCCGCTCGGCTCGTTCCTTTTCCTGTTTCGGCTCTGCCACTAGGTCTTTGACACCGCCTTCTTTCTTCCGGCCACCGTCTTGCGCGTGCCGCGACGCGTCCGCGCGTTGGTGCGCGTCCGCTGTCCGCGGACCGGCAGATTGCGTCGGTGACGAATGCCGCGGTAGCTGCCGATCTCCTGAAGCCGCTTGATGTTGAGCGCGATCTCGCGACGCAGGTCACCCTCGACGGTGAAGCCGCGGTCGATGACCTCGCGGATCTTGGCGACCTGCGGCTCGGTCAGGTCGCGCACACGGATGCCCGCGTCGACGCGCGCCTGCTCGAGGACCTCGCGCGCCGTCGTCGGCCCGATGCCGAAGATGTAGCGAAGCGAGATGTCGACGCGCTTCTCACGCGGGATGTCGACGCCTGCGATCCGAGCCATGGTCCTCCCTCAGCCCTGACGCTGCTTGTGCTTCGGCTCGGAGCAGATCACGAGGATCTGCCGCTCGCGCCGGATGATCTTGCATTTGTCGCAACGCTTCTTGACGCTCGCTCTGACTTTCACGCTGGTCCCTTCTTGGTCGCTAGTACCGAACTCGCCTCGTGATGCGGCCCCGCTTCAGGTCGTACGGGGAGAGCTCGACGAGCACTTTGTCCCCCGGCACGACGCGAATGAAGTTCATCCGCATCTTGCCGCTGATGTGCGCGAGGACCGCGTGGCCGTTCTGGAGCTCCACCTTGAACATCGCGTTCGGAAGGGCCTCGGAGACCGTCCCCTCCACCTCGATGACCTCTTTGTTGCTCGGTTTACTTGCCATGCGCTCCAGGCACAAAGACCTCCGCGGCATGTGCCCACGGGAACCAAAAGTGTACCAAGACCGGCCAGTCCCGAGCAAGAGCGTTCATGCGGGCACCGCCGCTCCGACCGGGGCCGTGAGCACGACCGGCCCGGCCGGCGTGCAGGCGAGGGAGTGCTCGAAATGGGCCGAAATGCTCTGGTCGGCGGTCACCACGGTCCACCCGTCGTCCAGGGTTCTCGTTCCGGGACCGCCGATGTTCACCATCGGCTCGATCGCGATGCACAGGCCCTCGCTGATCGGCGGGTTCGGTTGCCCGCGGACTGGCCGGTAGTTGGGGATCTGCGGGTCCTCGTGCATCGCCCGGCCGATCCCGTGTCCGACGTAGTTGCGGACCACGCTGTAGCCGCTGCGCTCGGCGACCTCCTGGACGGCGGTCCCGATGTCGCCGATGCGGTTGCCGATCACCGCCTTGGCGATCCCGGCGCGGAGCGCCTCCTCGGTCACGCGCATCAGGTCGGCGACCGCGCCCGAGACCCTGCCCACCGGGACCGTGATCGCCGCGTCCGCGTGCCAGCCGTCGACGATCGCTCCAGCGTCGATTCCGACGATGTCGCCCTCACGAAGCTTTCGCTTTGGCGAGGGGATCCCGTGGACGATCTCATCGTTGACCGAGGTGCAGATCGTCGCCGGGTAGCCGTGATAGCCAAGGAACGAGCTCTTCGCGCCGTGGCGGCGCAGCACGTCCGCGGCGATGCGGTCGAGCTCCGCGGTGGTCACCCCGGGATGCGTCGCGGCGCGGCACGCCTCGAGCATTTCGGCGACGACAAGGCCGGCCTCGCGCATCTTCGCGCTCTGCGCCGGGGTCTTGAGCGTGATCACGATGATCGCTCCACCGCGTCACGGAGCCGCTCCGTGATCTGGGAGACCGGACCGGCGCCGTTCACCTTGCGCACCAGACCGCGCCGCTCGTAGTGCGAAATCACCGGCCGGGTCTGCTCCTCGTAGACCGCGAGCCGCTTCGCGACGACCTCCGGCGTGTCGTCGGCGCGGCCCTCCGCCTGCGCCCGGCCCGAAAGGCGCGCGAGCAGCTCGTCGCGTGGGGCCTCCAGAAGGATCACCGTCCCGACGCGCCGACCGAACTCGCGCAGGAGTGCGTCGAGCGCTTCCGCTTGCGCCACCGTCCGCGGAAATCCGTCGAAGGCGATGCGGGTCGAGCGCGGAATGTCGCGCAGGCGCTCCCGCACGATGCTCACGGTCACCTCATCGGGCACGTACTCGCCTCGATCGAGGTACGACTTGGCGAGGCGGCCAAGCTCGGTGTGACGGCGCACCTGATCGCGGAAGAGGTCGCCGGTCGAGAGGTGCACCCACCCGCTGTCCTGCACCAGCGCCTTCGCCTGCGTGCCCTTCCCCACCCCGGGCGGCCCGATGAAGATCAGGTCGCCGGTCGCGAGCTCGGGACTGGCGTCTCGTTCTGTTGTCATATCCCCCCGAGAGATCAACGGATGAATCCTTCGTAGGACCGTTGGAGGAGCTGCGCTTCGAGCTGTTTCATCGTCTCGACCACGACACCGACGACGATAAGGATGCTCGTTCCTCCCAGACGAAGCGTCTGCACCTGGGTGATGTCGCCGATGAGCGTGGGCATGACCGCCACGATGCCGAGGAAGAGCGCGCCGGCGATGGTGATCCGCGTCACGACACGGCCGAGGAACTCCGCGGTCGGACGGCCCGGCCTGATGCCGGGGATGAAGCCGCCGTACCGCTTGATGTTGTCGGCGACGTCGTTGGGCACGAACGTGAACGCGGTGTAGAAGAACGTGAACGCCACGACGAGCAGGAAGTACAGGCTGTTGTACCAGATGGGGTTCTGGAAGAAGCCGACGATCCCCGTCGAGAGGTTCCGCACCCATTCGGTCTCGCTGGTCGTGAAGTACTGCGCCACCTGACTCGGCAGGAGCAGGATCGAGATCGCGAAGATGATCGGGATGACGCCCGCGCTGTTGACGCGCAGCGGGATAAAGGTGCTGCCTCCTGAGTACATGCGCGTCCCGCGGACGCGCTTCGCGTACTGGACCGGGATCCGGCGCTGGCCTTCCTGGATGAAGATGATCGCCGCGATCACGAGGATGGCGATCACCGCGATCGCGGCAAGCGCGATGTAGTTCTGCTGCACCTGGAGGGTCTGCTGGACCGTGTTCGGCAGGCGGCCGACGATGCCGGCGAAGATGATGAAGCTGATCCCGTTGCCGATCCCGCGCTCGCTGATGAGCTCGCCGAGCCACATCAGGATGATCGTGCCGGCCGTCAGCGACGCGAGCAGGGACAGCGTGAGGGTGAGGTCCGACGGCCCGAACGCATTCAGCACGCCCTGGCGCTGCATGAACACGGCGACGCCGATGCCCTGGAGCAGCGCGAGCGGCACGGTCAGGATCCGGGTGTACTGATTGATGCGGTTGCGCCCGTACTCGCCTTCCTTGGAGAGTCGTTCGAGGGCGGGGATGGTCTGGTTGAGCAGCGTCATGATGATCGACGCGTTGATGTAGGGATTCACCCCGAGCGCGACGATCGAGAAGCGCGCGAGACCACCACCCGAGAACAGGTCGAGCAGGTTCAGCAGCTGGTTGTTCTGGAGCAGCGTCTGCAGCTGCGCCTCGTTCACACCGGGCAGTGGGACGTGCGCGAGGAACCGGAACACCACGATCATGCCGAGCGTGAACAGGATCTTGTTGCGCAGGTCCGGCGTGCGCATCGAGTCGATGAGCGCGGTGAACATGCCCATGGGCGCTCTAGGCCCCGATGATCACGACTGAGCCGCCGGCTCGCTCGATCTTCTGCCGAGCCGTCACGGAGACCGCGTGCGCGTGGACTTCCAGCCGCTCGCCGATCACGCCGTCTCCGAGCACCTTGATGCGCGCGTCCTTGTCGATCAGCCCCTTTGCGGCGAGCGTGTCCGGGGAGACCTTCCCTTCGGCCGAGTAGTTCGCGAGCTGCGCGACGTTGACCGCGACGAAGCTCGTGCGAAAGCGGTTCTTGAAGCCGCGCAGCTTCGGAACGCGCATGTGCAGGGGGGTCTGGCCGCCCTCGAACCAACCGGGCAGTCCCGGGCCGGTTCGCGCGAGCTGGCCCTTTGTCCCGCGACCCGCGGTCTTGCCCTGGCCCTGCGCGGTGCCGCGACCGAGGCGCCTCGGCAGCTTGCGCGAGCCCCTCTGCGGACGGATCTCGTGGATGCGCATCAGGCCTTCTCCTTGTTCTCGCCCGAGACCTGAACGAGGTGCGCGACGCGACGCAGCATCCCGCGAAGCGTGGGCGAATCTTCGTGGGTGACGACCTGTCCGGTCCGGCCGAGGCCAAGCGCGGAGAGATTCTGCTTCGCGCCCCTCTTCTCGCCGATCGCGCTCCGATGCTGGCGGATCTCGATGCGCGTCATGTCGCGACCGGCTGCGGCTGGCGTTCGATGCCGCGCGTCGCTCGCACCGTCTGCGCCGAGCGAAGCTGGCCGAGCGCCTTCATCGTCGCCATCACGACGTTGACCGGGTTCGTGCTCCCGAGCGACTTCGAGAGGATGTCGCTGATGCCCGCGGACTCCACGACCGCGCGGACCGAGCCGCCGGCGATGACGCCGGTGCCCTTCGAGGCCGGGCGCAGGATCACGCGCGCCGCGCCGAAATCCGCGACCACCTGGTGCGGGATCGTGCGATCCACCAGCGGGACCTCGATGACGTGCTTCTTGGCGTCCTCGCGGCCCTTGGTGATCGCGCCGGGAACCTCATCGGCCTTCCCGAGCCCGGCTCCGACGTGGCCGCGCCCGTCGCCGACCACCACGATCGCGGAGAAGGAGAACCGGCGTCCACCCTTCACGACCTTGGACACGCGGTTGATCTGAACGACCCGCTCGGTCAGCTCGAGCCGGCTTGCGTCGATTCGTGCCACTTCCTTAGAACCTCAATCCTGCCGAGCGAGCCGCGTCGCCCAACGCCTTGATCCGCCCGTGGTAGCGGTAGCCGCCACGATCGAAGACCACCGCTTCGATGCCCTTCGCCCTGGCCCGCTCGCCGAGCATCGACCCGACCGCCTTGGCCCGCTCGCTCTTGTTGCCCTTCGCATCCTTTGCGTCGACGCTCGACGCGGCGACGAGGGTCGTGCCGGCGTCGTCGTCGATGAGCTGCGCGTAGATGTGGCTGTTGGAGCGGAACACGGCAAGGCGCGGGCGCTCACCGCTTCCGCGGATCTTCTCGCGGACACGCTCGTGGCGCCGGGTCCTGCTCTCGCGACGTGTCTCGACCATCAGGCTTTCGCCGCCCCGACTTTGCCGGCCTTACCCGCCTTGCGGCGGATGTACTCGCCGGCGTACTTCACGCCTTTCGCCTTGTACGGATCGGGCTCGCGGAGGCCCCGGATCTTCGCCGCCACCTCGCCGACCACTTCCTTGTCGATGCCCGACACCTTGAGGCGCTGCGGCGTCTCGACGGTGAAGGTGATGCCTGCTGGCGGGTCGATCTCGATCGGGTGCGAGTAGCCGAGCGCGAGCTGCAGCTTCTTGCCCTGCAGCACCGCACGGTAACCCGTCCCGCTGATCTCGAGATCTTTGGTGAAGCCGGCGGTGACCCCGGCGACCATGTTCGCGACGAGCGTCCGCGTGAGGCCGCCTTCGGATGGAACGTTCGCGACAGCTGGCCCTTCGGACCCTTCACGGTCACCGTGCGGCCGTCGATCTTGACGTCGACGCCGCTCGGGATGGTCACGGGGAGTCGTCCGATCCTGCTCATACCCAATTACCAGACATACGCCAGGACCTCGCCCCCGAGGCCCTTGCGCTCCGCCTCGCGGCCGGTCATCACGCCCGACGAGGTCGACACGATCGCGACGCCCAGACCACCGAGCACGCGGGGGATCGCGCGCTTGCGCGCGTAGACCCGTAGCCCCGGCTTGCTGATCCGTTTGAGCCCGTTCACCGCCGGCAGCTTGCCGACGTACTTCATCCGCAGCACGATCTCCTTCTCGCTGGGCTGCTCGTACCCGGAGATGAAGCCTTCGTCACGGAGCAGGCGCGCGATCTCTAGGCGCATTCGGCTCACCGGAACGCTCACCGTGTCGTGGCGCGCTCCCGCAGCGTTGCGGACGCGCGTCAGCATGTCGGCGACCGCATCGTTCGGCATCCCGACGGTCTTCGGGCGCGGCTTCCTCGCCGGTGCGGCCGGCTTGCGCGGGGCGCGATCGATCCGTGGCCCCTCGGCACCCGGCTCGCTCGGCGCGGTCATCTGCTCTTCTGTCACAACTTCGCTCCGATCACCAGCTCGACTTCGTCACGCCCGGCAGCTCGCCGATCAGCGCTCGCTCACGGAAGCAGATCCGGCAAAGACCAAACTTCCGCATGTAACCCCTCGGCCGGCCGCACACCTGGCAGCGGTTGTGGGCCTGCACCTTGTGCCTCGGCGGGCGCTGTGATTTCAGGATCAGGCTTTTTTTCGCCACTGACTACCTCTCAAGATGCGGTCCGGAACGGCATCCCTAGGCCGCGCAGGAGCGCGCGGCCCTCCTCGTCCGTTCTGGCCGTCGTCACGATCGTGATCTCCATGCCGCGAAGCCGATCGATCTTGTCGTACTCGATCTCCGGGAACACCAGCTGCTCCTTGAGGCCGAGGGAGTAGTTGCCACGCCCGTCGAAGCTCTTGTCGGGCACGCCCTGGAAGTCGCGGATCCGCGGGAGCGCGACCGTGATCAGCTTCTCGAGGAAGTGCCACATCCGCTCGCCGCGCAGGGTCACCTTGAGACCGATCGGCATACCGATCCGCAGGCGGAAGTTCGAGATCGCCTTGCGCGACTTGGTGATGATCGGCCGCTGCCCGGTGATCGCAGCCAAGTCCCCGGCGGCCGCGTCCATCGCCTTCGCGTTGCCGATCGCCTCGCCCATCCCGATGTTCAGGATGATCCGTTCGACCTTCGGGACCTGCATCACGTTGCGGTAGCTGAACTGCTTGCGCAGCTCGTCACGGACCGTCTTGTCGTAGCGCTCTTTCAACACGGTGTTCATGACGACTGCTCCACGACGATCGCCTCGCCGCACTGCTTGCACACGCGCTCCTTGGTCCCGTCCTCGTCGGTGCGGTGCGCGACGCGTGTCGGCTTCCCACAGTGCGGGCACACGACCATGATCTTGCCCAGCGCGAGCGGCATGGGCTGCTCGATGATGCCGCCCTTCTGGTTCTTCGTCGGGTTTGGCTTGGTGTGATGCTTGGCGATGTTCACCCCGGCCACGACGACCGTGCGCTCACGCGGCCGCACCTCCTGGATGCGTCCCCGCTTCCCGCGGTCCTTGCCCGCGATCACCACCACCTCATCGCCCTTGCGTATCCGCATCGTCGCCATCGCTCTACAGGACCTCCGGTGCCAAAGACACGATCTTCATGAAGTTGCGCTCGCGAAGCTCGCGCGCGACCGGACCGAAGATCCGGGTCCCGCGCGGCTGGTTCTGCGGGTTGAGCAGCACCGCGGCGTTGTCGTCGAAACGGATCATCGATCCGTCGCTGCGGCGGTACTCCTTGGTTTGACGGACCACCACCGCGCGGACGACCTCGCCCTTCTTCACGCCCGAGTTCGGGATGGCGTTCTTGACGGCGGCGATGAACACGTCGCCGATCTCGGCGGTCGTCCCCGACGACGAGCGCAGCACGCGGATCACCGAGAGCTCACGAGCTCCGGTGTTGTCCGCGCAGCGCACTCGCGTGTAGGGACGAATCACTCTTCGGCCCGCGCCTCCGTCTCTTCCTTCTCCTCGCGCTCAGGCGCGAGGATCTCGCCCGAGCCCTCCGCGGCCTCGAGCAGCCTCTCGACGTCCGCGACGCGCGGCGCCGCGGCTCCGGCCTCGCCGGCACGCGAGATCACCTCGACCAGCCGCCAGCGCTTTGTCGCGCTGAACGGACGGCTCTCCTGGATGCGCACCAGGTCGCCCGCCTTCGCGTCGGCGGTCTCGTCGTGCGCGGCGAAGCGCTTGCGCACGCGGATCACCTTCTTGTAGAGCGGGTGGGCTCGCTGACGGCCGACCTCGACGATGATCGTCTTCGCCATCTTCGCGGAGACAACGACGCCGACCTTCGTCTTGCGACGGAGGCGGCGCCAGGTGAACTGCTCAGCGGGAGCGCCCGCGGCCGGCGCGGCGGTGCGCTTGCGCGCCACCGTCCGCTTCGCAACGGGCCGTGCGGTCGTCGCCGCCCGGGCGGGCGCCTTCGGAGCAGCCGCCCGTGTCGCGGCGGCCTTCGTGGCGGCCGCTCGAGGACGCGTCGTGCGCGCCGCGGGCTTCTTCTCGCCCTTCTCGCTCTTCTCAGCCATTCGTCTTCTCCGACTCGGCGGTGCGCTCGCGCATCAGCGTGCGCAGGCGCGCGATCTTGCGGCGTGTGGCGGGAAGCGCGCGGAAGTTCTTGAGCTGCCTGGTCGCGAGCTTGAACTTCGAGTCCATCAGCTCTTCCTGGGCGCCGCGCAGCTGCTCAGCGACCTCGTTGTCAGACAGCCGCCGCATGTCCTTCATCCGCCGTCGCCTCCTCTCTCGCCACGAAGCTCGTCTTGATCGGAAGCTTGTGCGCCGCGAGGCGCAGCGCCTCCTTCGCGAGGGCACGGTCGACGCCGCCCACCTCGAGGATCACGCGTCCTGGACGAACGACGGCCACCCAGTGATCGGGTGCACCCTTGCCCGACCCCATTCGGACCTCGGCGGGCTTCTTCGTCACCGGCTTGTCCGGAAAGACGTTGATCCACACCTTGCCACCACGTTTGAAGTGGTGCGTCACCGCGCGCCGCGCGGCCTCGATCTGGCGCGCGGTCATCCAGCAGGGCTCCATCGCCTTGAGCGCGTAATCGCCCTTGGTGATCCGGTTGCCCGACTGCGCGGCGCCCTTCATGCGGCCGCGCTGGAACTTGCGGTGCTTGAGGCGCTTCGGCTGCAGCATCAGGCGACCCGTCCCGCCGCCGCAGGAGCCGTCTGCGTCACCTGACGCGGAGTCGGCTCGATCTCGCCCTTGTAGACCCACGCTTTCACGCCGATCGTCCCGTAGGTCGTCTTCGCGATCGCGCGTCCGAACTCGATGTCGCCGCGAAGGGTATGCAGCGGGACGCGACCCTCGCGCTCCCACTCGCGACGGCTCATCTCTGCGCCACCGAGACGGCCCGACACCGCGACGCGTACGCCTTTCGCGCCCGCTTTCATCGAGCGCTGGACCGTCTGCTTGAGCACCTTGCGGAAGGAAACTCGCCGCTCCAGCTGCTGCGCGACGTTCTCGGCGATGAGGTTCGCGTCCAACTCCGGGTAGCGGATCTCGAAGATGTTCACTTTGACCATCTTCCCGGTCATCTTGCCGAGGACCTGACGAAGCTCCTCGACCTTCGCGCCACCCTTGCCGATGACGACACCCGGCTTGGCCGTCTGGATCGTGACCGTGACCTGGTTCGCGGATCGCTCGATGTCGATGCGCGCGATCGCCGCGTCACGCAGGCGCGAGCGGATCGACGAGCGGATCGCGATGTCCTCCTTGAGAAGGACGCGATACGTCCGCGAGTTCGCGAACCACTTCGCGTGCCAGGTCTTGGTGAATCCAAGACGGAATCCGATCGGGTGCGTCTTCTGGCCCACTTGTTCTCCTTCTATTCCTTGCTGTCCAGCACGACCTCGAGATGCGCGAGGCGATGCAGCTTCGTGTCGCGTCGGCCGCGGCCGCGGAACCACGCGCGTTTCATGCGCGGGCCCTCGTTCGCGATCGCGCGCTTGATGTAGAGCGTCTCGAGCGTGAGGTTGAAGTTGTTCTCGGCGTTCGCGATCGCCGAGCGCACCACCCGTCCGAGCGGGAGAGCCGTCGAGCTCGAGAGGTTCTCGAGGATCGCGATCGCTTCCTCGGCGCTCTTGCCGGTGATGAGATCGGTCACCAGGCGCGCCTTGCGCGGCGAGAGCCGCAGGAACCGAGCCGATGCTTTGACTTCCACGTTACAGGACCTCCGTAAGGAGGTCCACGTACAGGACATGACGAATGGAATGAGTCATGTGTCTTACGCCCCGGCCCTCACGTTTGTCGACCGCTCGGGCGTGCTGCCGGCGGCGGCCGGTGCGCCGGGGGCCGCCGCGGCGGTAGTGGTGGCGGCCTCGGCGACGGCCCGACCATGTCCACGGAAGGTCCGTGTCGGAGCGAACTCGCCGAGCCGGTGACCGACCATGTTCTCGGTGATGAACACGGGCACGTGACGGCGTCCGTCGTGGACGCCGATGGTGTGTCCGACCATGACCGGAAGGATCATCGAGGCGCGCGACCAGGTCTTCACGACCTTCTTCTCGCTGCGCGAGTTCAGGATCTCGATCTTCTCTTTCAGGGACTGCTCGACGTAGGGTCCCTTCTTTACTGACCGACTCATTTGGACTTCCTCTTCTTCGGACGTTCGGTGACGAAACGATCGGTGCGCGGGTTGTTCCGTGTCTTGAGACCCATGGCGGGCTTGCCCCACGGGGTCTGGGCCATGCCGCCGACAGGCGACTTCGCCTCGCCGCCGCCGTGCGGATGGTCCCGCGGAGACATCACCACGCCACGGACCGCCGGGCGCCAGCCCATGTGTCGCTTGTGGCCTGCGCCGCCGACCTTTTGGTTCTCGTGCTCGACGTTGCCGATCTGGCCGATGGTCGCGCGGCAGCGGATGTGGACCACGCGGATGCCGCCAGAGGGCAGCCGGATCTGCGCGTATTCGCCTTCCTTGGCGACAAGCTGCGCGGCGGTGCCGGCCGCGCGCACGAGCTGCGCGCCGCGTCCGGGCTGCAGCTCGACGCCGTGGATCTGCGTGCCCGTCGGGATGTGCTCGAGCGGCAGGCAATTGCCGACGCGGTCGTATTCGATCGCGAGCACGCGAGCGGGCACGCCGTCCTTATCCCGCTTGAAGTCGATCTTGCGGTAGCTGCGCTTCTCCCCGCCGCCGCGGTGCCGCGTCGTGACGCGGCCCTGCGCGTTGCGGCCGGCATGTTGCAGCTTGCGCTCCGTGAGGCTGCGCTCGCGGGCCTTCCCCTTGGTCAGCTCCTCGAACGACGCCGATTGGCGGAAGCGCCGGACGGGCGATGTCGCCTTGTACTGCTTGAGCGGCACTTTCTACACGCCCTCCACGAAGTACTTCTCGATGCGCTGGCCCTGGGCGAGCGTCACGATCGCCTTCTTCCAGTCGGGGCGGCGGCCGATGCGCCGGCCGAGACGGCGGGTCTTACCGGGCACATGGATCACGTTCACGGCGACCACGTCGACCTTGAACGACGAGGCCACCGCATCGGCGATGTCGCGCTTGGTCGCCTCCTTGGCCACCGCGAACGTGTAGCGCCCGAGGTTCGACTCCGTCATCGAGCGCTCGGTCACGACGGGCCGCAGCAAGATCGCGCTCCCGCGCATGCTCATCGCGCCGCCCCCACCGTCGCCCGGGCGACGAGCGCGTCGAGCGCGGGCCGATGGACGAGCACGGTCTGGGCGCGCAGCACATCGATCAGACGGAGCGTCACGGGTGTACGGAGGTCGAACTCCTTGAGGTTCGCGGCGGCGCGACCGACGCCGTCGTTCGTCTCGGCGGTCACGAGCACCGCGCGCCCGGTGTTGCCGACACGCGCGAGCCAGTCAACGACGTCGCGTGTGCGCGGCCGATCGCCGTCGAAACGCACCTCATCGACGACGAGAATGCGGCCCGTCGCCGCATGCGCGGCGAGCGCCTGCGCGAACGCGGCGCGGCGCATCTTCGCCGGCATGCGCTGGTCGTACTTGCGTCCGTTCGGACCGAACACCACGCCGCCGTGCCGCCACTGCGGCGACCGTGTGGATCCCTGACGCGCGCGGCCCGTGCCCTTCTGCCGCCACGGTTTGGCGCCGCCGCCCGCGACGCGCGAGCGGTTCTTCGTCGCCGAGGTGGCCTGTCTGGCGTTCGCGAGTGCGGCGATGAGCGCCTGAAAGAGGACGCCACGACGAGCCGCGGGTGACACGATCGCCGCGGGCAGCTCGACCGTACCGCTGGAGGTCCCGTCGGCCGCGATCACCGCCGCGTGCCCCGACGGAGCGGTCGGGAGCGGATGAGCTTCGACCTTCGGCGCCGGCTCCCGCTTTGGCTCGGGGCGCGGTCGGGTCTCTTCCTCGCGTCGGATGACACGCGTCGCGGGACGCGCGACCGCTCGACGCACCGGTGCCTTCGGCTTTGCCTTCTCTTTGACGGCTGCCTTCGGCGCGGCCTTCGCCGTCGCCTTTGCCGGCGGCGCGGCCTTGGCGGGCGCCGCTGCCTTCGCGGGCGCTTTCGCCTTCACCGGCTCCGCCTTCTTCGCGGCGGGGCGGGCGGCCTTCTTCTCTTCCTTCTTCTCGGCCATCAGGCCTTCCTCACCATGACGATCCCGTTGCGCGCGCCGGGCACCGCGCCCGCGATGATCAGAAGCGCGCGGCCGGGATCGCTGCGCAGGATCTCTAGGTTGCGCACCGTGACGCGGTCGGCGCCCTGGTGCGCGGCCATCCGAAGACCACGCAGGACCCGACCCGGCGTGGTGCCGGAGCCGACCGAGCCCTGTCGACGCAGGTGATCCGAACCGTGGGACTTCGGACCGCGCGAGAAGTGGTGCAGGTGCACCGGTCCCTGGAAGCCCTTGCCCTTCGAGGTCCCCACCACGTGGACCTTGTCGCCGGGCTGGAAGCGATCGACGCCGATCTCCTGGCCCGTCGCGAAGCCGGCGACGTCGTCGAGCCGCACCTCGCGCAGCACCTTCACCGGGGGCAGGTCTTTGAGGTGCCCGAGCGCCGGTTTGGTGAGGCGCTCCTTCTTCTTGGGGCGCCCGAAGCCGAGCTGGATCGCGCTGTATCCGTCACGCTCTTTGGTCCGGACCTGCGTCACGACGTTCGCCTCGGCGGCGATGACCGTCGCCGCGACGACCGAGCCGTCCTCCTTGAAGTGCTGGAGCATGCCGATCTTCCGCCCCAGCAGCACCGGCTTCGCGATCGCGGGGGCGTCCTTCTTTTGGGTCTCGCTCTGCTCTTCGACTGTTGTCTCGTCCGTCATTCCGATTGCCTTCTCAGAGCTTGATCTCGATGTCGACGCCGGCCGGAAGGTTGAGCTTCATCAGCGCGTCGACCGTCTTCTGCGAGGGGTCGTTGATGTCGATGAGCCGTTTGTGCGTCCGGATCTCGAACTGCTCGCGCGAGTCCTTGTAGATGAACGGGCTGCGGATGACCGTGAACTTCTCGATGCGCGTGGGCAGCGGCACTGGACCGGTGACCGTCGAGCCGGTCCGCTGCGCCGTTTCGACGATCTGCGCCGCGGACTGGTCGATGAGCTTGTGGTCGTACGCCTTGAGCCGGATCCGGATGCGCTGCTTTGCCATCTCCGCTTATTCCAGGATCTTCGTCGCCACGCCCGCGCCGACGGTCTTGCCGCCCTCGCGGATGGCGAAGCGGAGGCCCTCTTCGAGGGCGATCGGCGTGATGAGCGTCACTTCGATCATCGCGTTGTCACCGGGCATGATCATCTCGGTGCCTTCCTTGAGCTTGGCCTCGCCGGTCACGTCGGTCGTGCGGATGTAGAACTGCGGACGGTAGCCGGTGAAGAACGGTGTGTGCCGACCGCCTTCCTCCTTCGAGAGGACGTAGACCTCGGCGGTGAACTTGGTGTGCGGCTTGACCGAGCCCGGCTTGGCGATGACCTGGCCGCGCTCGATGTCGTCGCGCTCGAGACCACGCAGGAGCAGGCCGATGTTGTCCCCGGCCTCGCCCTGGTCGAGCAGCTTGCGGAACATCTCGACGCCGGTGACGACGGACTTGCGGGCGTCGCGGATCCCGACGATCTCGATCTCCTCGCCGACCTTCACGATCCCGCGCTCGACCCGTCCCGTGGCCACGGTGCCGCGGCCCTTGATCGCGAACACGTCCTCGATCGGCATCAGGAACGGCTTGTCCTTGGCGCGGACCGGAGTCGGGATGTATGAGTCGACGGCGTTCATGAGCTCGAGGATCGGCTTGAATTCCGCCGCATTGACGTCGGTCGAGCTCGACTGGAGGGCTTTCAGCGCGCTCCCCCGGATGATCGGCGTCTCCTCGCCCTTGAAGCCGTACTTCGAGAGCAGCTCGCGGACCTCGAGCTCGACGAGCTCGAGCAGCTCCTCGTCGTCGACCATGTCCACCTTGTTGAGGAAGACCACGATCTGGGGGACCTCGACCTGACGCGCCAGCAGGATGTGCTCCCTGGTCTGGGGCATGGGGCCGTCGGCCGCGCTGACCACCAGGATCGCGCCGTCCATCTGCGCTGCGCCGGTGATCATGTTCTTGATGTAGTCGGCGTGGCCAGGACAGTCCACGTGGGCGTAGTGGCGCTTGTCGGTCTCGTACTCCACGTGGGCGATGCTGATGGTGATCCCACGCTCCCGCTCTTCTGGAGCGTTGTCGATCGAGTCGAACGGCCGGAACTCGGCCTCGCCCTTGAGCGAGAGGGTCTTGGTGATGGCCGCGGTGAGCGTGGTCTTGCCATGGTCGATGTGACCGATCGTCCCGACGTTCACGTGCGGCTTGTTGCGCTCGAACTTCTTCTTTGCCATCTCGACCCTCCCCTTTGTCCCTTACTTCTTGTTGATGACCTGCTCCGCAAGGTTCTGCGGCAGCAGCTCGTAGTGATCGAATTCCATGGAGTACGACCCGCGACCTTGTGTCTTGGATCGCAGGTCGGTCACGTAACCGAACATCTGCGCGAGCGGCACCATCGCCGCGATCACGCGAGCGTTGGCACGGTCTTCCGTACCTTGGACATGGCCGCGGCGGCTGTTCAGATCACCGATCACCTCGCCCATGAACTCTTCAGGGACGATGACCTCGACCTTCATGATCGGCTCGACGATGACCGGGCCGGCCTTCGGCACCGCCGCCTTGAGCGCCATCGAGCCCGCGATCTTGAAGGCCATCTCGTTCGAGTCGACCTCGTGCTGCGAGCCGTCCACGACGGTCGCGCGCAGGTCGACCATCGGGTAGCCCGCGATGACGCCGTTCTCCATCGCCTCTTTGATCCCCTGCTGGACCGCCTTCTGCCAGTCCTTCGAGAGGCGATCCCCGCGGATCCCCCACTCGTACTCGAAGCCGGTGCCGCGCTCGAGCGGCTCGAAGTCGACGACCACGTGTCCGTACTGGCCCTTGCCGCCCGACTGGCGGACATAGCGGCCCTCGCCCTGCGCGGGCTTGGTCAGGGCCTCGCGATACGCGACCTGCGGCCGGCCGACGTTCGCCGCGACGCGGAACTCGCGGAGCATGCGGTCGACGATGACCTCGAGGTGCAGCTCGCCCATGCCGGAGATCAGGGTCTGGCCCGACTCGGGATCCGTGTGAACCCGGAAGGTCGGATCCTCCTCGGCGAGCCGCGCGAGAGCCAGCGACATCTTCTCCTCGTCGGCTTTCGTCTTGGGCTCGACCGCGATCTGCACGACGGGCTCGGGGAACTTGATCGATTCGAGGATCACAGGCTTCTCCGGATCGCAGAGGGTATCGCCGGTGAAGGTCTGCTTCAGGCCGACGGCGGCGGCGATGTCACCCGCGCCGACCTCCTCGACGTCCTCGCGGTGGTTCGCATGGAGCAGCACGATGCGCGAGATGCGCTCTCGGCGGTCCTTCGTCGCGTTGTACACGGTGTCGCCCGCCCGCAGGATGCCTGAGTACACGCGGAAGAAGGCGAGCTTGCCGACGAACGGGTCGCTCGCGATCTTGAAGGCGAGCGCGCTGAAGGGATCGTCGTCGGTCGGCCGGCGGATGAGCTGCTCGCCGGTCCGCGGATCCTCACCGATCACCGGCGGGACGTCCAGCGGAGACGGGAGGTACGCCACGATGGCGTCGAGGAGCGGCTGCACGCCCTTGTTACGGAGTGCCGCGCCGGTGAGCACCGGGACGATGCCGGTCGCGGCGATCGTCGCCTTGCGCAGCGCCGCGCGGATCTCGTCCGGGGTGATGTGGTGCTCCTCGAGGTAGCGGTGCAGGAGCGCGTCGTCGGTCTCGACGACGTGCTCGACCATCGTCTCGCGCGCCTTCTCGGCCTCTTCCTTCATGTCGGCGGGGATCTCGCGGACCTCGGGCTCGGCGGACTCGTCGCCCTCCCAGTAGAGGGCCTTCATCTCGATCAGGTCGATGACGCCCTTGAAGCGGTCCTCGCTGCCGATGGGCAATTGAATGACGATGGGCTTCGCGCCAAGGCGATCGACGATCATGTCGACGCAGCGCTGGAAGTCCGCGCCCATGCGGTCCTGCTTGTTGATGAAGCAGATCCGCGGGACCTTGTACTTGTCGGCCTGCCGCCAGACCGTCTCGGACTGGGGCTCCACGCCGGCGACCCCATCGAAGACGACGACCGCGCCGTCGAGCACGCGCAGCGATCGCTCGACCTCGACCGTGAAGTCGACGTGGCCGGGGGTGTCGATGATGTTGATCCGATGGTCGTTCCAGAAGCACGTGGTCGCGGCGGCGGTGATGGTGATGCCGCGCTCCTGCTCCTGGGGCATCCAGTCCATCGTCGCGGCGCCGTCGTGGACCTCGCCGATCTTGTAGATCTTCTTGGTGTAGAAGAGGATCCGCTCGGTGACGGTCGTCTTGCCCGCGTCGATATGCGCGATGATCCCGATGTTCCGGTATCGCTCGAGCGGGTATTCGCGCTTGGGTGCCTTGCCTTTTGCGGGCTTTGCTTCGATCACTGCTGCCACTTATTAATAGGTATGACCGCTCACCACTTGTAGTGGGAGAAGGCCTTGTTGGCCTCGGCCATCTTGTGCGTCTCTTCCTTGCGACGGACCGCGCCGCCGGTGTTGTTCATCGCGTCCATCAGCTCGCCGGCCAGACGCTCGGCCATCGACTTGCCCGGACGCTTGCGGGCCGCCTGGATGATCCAGCGCATCGCGAGCGAAGTGCGGCGATCAGCGCGGATCTCGACGGGGACCTGGTAGGTCGCGCCGCCGACGCGCCGCGGCTTGACCTCGATGAGCGGCATCGCGTTGCGCATCGCGGTCTCGAAGACGTCGAGCCCCGGCTTGCGGGTCGAGGTCTCCGCGATCGTTAGGGCGCCGTACACGAGCGCCTCGGCGGTCGCGCGCTTGCCGTTGCGCATCACGTTGTTGTTGAACTGTTGGAGCGTCGTGTTGCCGTACTTGCGGTCCGGCGCGCGGTGACGCTCGGTGGGTCGTGCTCTACGGGGCATCGCCTAGCCTGCCTTCTTCTTCGGGTTCGGGTTCTTCGCGCCGTAGAGGCTGCGGCCCTGCTTGCGGTCCTTGACGCCCGCGGTGTCGAGCGTCCCGCGGATGATGTGGTACTTCACCGAGGGCAGATCGGGAACGCGGCCGCCGCGCACGAGAACGACCGAGTGCTCCTGCAGGTTGTGGCCGATGCCCGGGATGTACGCCGTGACTTCCATCTGATTGGTGAGGCGCACACGGGCGATCTTCCGAAGGGCCGAGTTCGGCTTCTTCGGGGTCATCGTGCGGACGATCGTGCAGACGCCGCGCTTCTGGGGCGCGCCGCGGCGAAGCTCGACGTGGCGCCCTCGGAGCGAGTTCCATGTCGTGCGGAGGGCGGGCGTGTCGACTTTCTTGCCCTGCGGCTTGCGTCCCTTGCGTACGAGCTGCGAGATC
>VBGS01000245.1 GCA_005889445.1 Chloroflexota bacterium | reverse complement strand
CGTCCCGCTGGTGATCCTCACCGGCGTCGATGATCCCCGCCGCGAGGCCGACCGATGCAACGCCGAGGCGTATCTCCGGAAACCGTTCGATGCGAAAGAGCTCGTCGAGGTCGTGCGTCGCTTCGCGGCGTAAGCGTTTCAGCGCAATAGCGGCGCCTATGCTCGGCCGGTGAGTGCTCGTCTTCTCGTCAAGGACGACGCGGCGGTCGTGGAACGTCCGGCGGCGGAGATACCCGAGCATCGCGAGAAGCCCTGCTGGATCGACATCACCGACCCGACGAGTCCCGAGCTCGGGCGCATCGCCGCCGAGCTGCATCTTCATCCGCTCGCCGTGGAGGACGCCCAGCACGGGCACGAACGGCCGAAGATCGACGAGTACGAGGACCACTACTTCATCGTCTTCTACGCGATCGAGACGCCGTCACCCGGCGAGGTTCGCTTTCACGAGATCTCGATCTTCGTGACGCGGAACGCGATCGTCACCGTGCATCACGGCGAATGCGACGCGCGGCGCGAGGTCGAGCGACGATTCCGTGAGGGCCATCTCGCGACAACCGGGCTGATCCTTCACGCGCTGCTCGACACGATCGTGGACGACTACTTCGAGGTCGTCGATCAGTTCGGCGAGCGTGTCGAGTTCCTAGAGCAGTTCATCGCGACGGAAGGCTCCGATGCCCGCACGACGCAGGGGCCGCTCAAAGAGCTGTTCCTCGTGAAGCGGGATCTCCTTCGCGTGCGCAAGGTCGTGGCGCCGGAACGCGACGTGCTCCAGGTGCTCGTACGCGGCGACATCCGCGAGCTTCGCGAGACCGGACGGCGCGCCTACTTCCAGGACGTCTACGACCACGTCATCCGGGTGACCGACGAGATCGACACCTTCCGGGACCTGACGTCGAACGTGATCGACGCCTATCTCGCCTCGGCGTCGAACCGCCTCAACGAGGTGATGAAGGTGCTCACGAGCGTCGCGACCGTGCTCCTGATCCTGGGCGTCGTCACCAGCTTCTTCGGCATGAATTTCCGTGCGCTTCCCTACGAATCGGACGCGCTGTTCTGGCTCGTCGCGGCGTTCTCGCTCATCGCGGCCGGCGGCGTGGCGCTCTACTTCCATCGCCGAGGCTGGCTCTAGCCCGAGCGCTCCCGCGCTTTGAGAGCGCGCGCTTTCGCTGTTACTCTGACCCCGCATTGCCCGAGCGGGCGCCGAGCTCTTTTGGTGGCGATCTCCTTGTTATCGGGTTCCAGATAGCCGTCGTGGTGGGCGTTCCCTTGCTCGCCGCGGCCTGGATCGGGGACACGCTCGATCGAAACTTGGGGACGACGCCGACGCTCGGGCTGATCTCGATCCTGGCCGGGCTCGTGGTCGCGGGGCTCGGAACGTTCCTGGTCCTGAGGCGCTACCTTGCGGCCAACCCCGACCGGCCGGTCAGCGAAAGTGCCCGGTCCGCGGGGCGGGCGTGGGAGCGGGAGATCCAGGACCGAGAGCGCAAGCGTGACGCAGGGGAGGACGAGTGACGAACGCGGGACTGGCGGTGAGGCTCTTCGCGCTGCCGACACGCAGCGTCGTCGTCGCGATCCTCGCGCTCAACGTCGGCGCGATCGTCCTTGCCGCGATCCTCGGGATCCTCCCGAACTGGCCGCCGGCGCAGACAGACATCCACGTGCCCGACCAAACGGGGACCCGGCTCTGGACGTTCGCCGGCAGTCAGGACATCAGCGCGGGCGGACCCATCACGATCTGGAACGACGTCTCGATCTCCAACACGATCTTCACGACGTGGCTCGTGATGGCGCTCCTCCTCTTGGTCTCGCTGGCGGCGACGGCGCGCCTGGGCGAACGGCCAGGCCGTCTTCAGAACCTGTTCGAGCTCGTGATCCAGGCGCTCAGCGATTTCATGCGTCAGGCAGGTGGCGATCGCGTCGTCCGCTACCTTCCGCTCTTCGGGACGCTCTTCCTCTTCGCGCTCTTCAGCAACTGGCTGTTCGTGATCCCCCTCGTCGGCCAGGTCGAGCTTCTGCACGTGCCGACCGCCGACTACCACACCAATCTGGCGATGGCCCTCACCGGGTTCGTCTGGTACCAGGCAGCCGGCATCCGCAAGAACGGCCTCTCCTACTTCACGCGCTGGTTCAACTTCACGGCGTTCGGCGAGGGTGTTCTCGTCGGCAGCGTGATGATCATCGTCGGGATCATCGAGCTCTTNNNTGGTGCTTCCGTTCGTCGGGCTCGAGCTTTTCATCGGCTTCATTCAGGCGTTCGTCTTCGCGTTCCTCGTTCTCCTCTACATCGTCCTTGCGCTCGAGTCGCACGGCGAGGAGGAGCACGTGGGGCACGAAGAGGCGGAGCATGTCGCGGCCTAAAACGCGAGGAGGTATCTGTTCATGAGTCTGGCGTGGCTAGGGGCGGGCATCGCGATCGGGTTCGGAGTCCTTGGTGCGGGTCTTGGCATCGGCATCGCGGGATCGAAGGTCGCCGAGGCGACCGGTCGGAATCCGGATGCCGCGAACGCGATCCGCACGAACGGGATCATCATCGTCGTCTTCGCTGAGTCGCTCGGCATCTTCTCGTTCGTCATCGCGTTCCTTCTGCAGGGCAAGGCGCTCTAGATGCTGTTCGCGCCACTCGTCGCGGAGGGTCCGACCGCGACAGGTCTCGTCGTCCACCCGTTCTGGGTGCTCGTTTCGATCGTCAACTTCCTGGTCATCCTGTTCCTGCTCGGCCGCTATCTGTGGGGTCCGATCACCAGGGTGCTGGCCGAGCGCGCGGAGAAGATCCGCGAGGGTCTCGCGATGGCCGAGGCAGCACGCGCCGACCGCGAGAAGATCCGTGCCGAGGCGGACCGCGTGCTCGCGGACGCGCGGCGGCAGGCTTCGGAGCTGGCTGAGCGCACCACCGCCGCGGCCGACGCCGCCGCGGCCGACATTCGAACGCAGGCCAAGGCGGACGCGGAGCGGATCCGCGAGCGTGCGCAGGCCGACGCCAGACAGCTGCACGACCAGGCCCTCGCGCAGCTTCGCTCGGAAGTCGCGGGGATGGTCGTCCTCGCCGCGAGCCGCGTGCTCGAACGCGAGATCCGGCCCGAGGAGCACCGCGCTCTCATCGAGCGTTCCCTCGATGAGGCGGCGGAGCAGCTCCAGGACCGAACGGTCTGATGGCGCTCACGGGATCAGGCGCCCGTCGCTACGCCGAGGCGATCCTGTCGCTCGCATCAGGCGATCGCGACATCGCCCAGATCCGGGCGTCGCTCGACCGAGTCGCTCGCGCTCTTGACCGCGCGACGGTCGCCGCGCTCCGCAACCCCGCTGTTCCGCTGGCGAACCGCGAGGCCGCACTTCTGGCCGCGACGAAGGATGAACCCGTCGTCATCAGGTCCATCCTTCGCTTGCTCAT
>VBGS01000244.1 GCA_005889445.1 Chloroflexota bacterium | reverse complement strand
CGGGCATCCACTACACCGGCCGCCTCGCCACCGACGCGGCGGGAACGATGACCCAGGGCGAGGGCACGATCCTCGACGGGGCCGGCTCGCAGACGACGAACCTCTCGCGCTGGGGCGACTACAGCGCGATGACCATCGACCCCGCCGATGACTGCACGTTCTGGTACACGAACGAGTACATCCCCGCGAGCGGCACATTCAACTGGCGCACCCGGGTCGGCACGTTCAAGCTGCCCGGCTGCGGCGCGCCGCCGCCACCGTCCGACTTCTCGATCAGCGCGAACCCGAGCGCCGTCACGGTCACCGCGGGCGGCAGCGGCACCTCGACCATCTCGACCGCGGTCACCAGCGGCTCGGCGCAGACCGTCGCGCTCAGCGCGAGCGGGCTGCCAGCCGGCGCGAGCGCGACATTCAACCCGTCTTCGCTGAGCGCGGGCGCGAGCCCGCGACCCTCACAGCCAACGCACCTCCGTCGAATGACTTCTCGATCAGCCCGAGCCCCAGCAGCGTCTCTGTCCAGCAGGGCGCGAATGGCTCATCGACAATCTCGACGGCGGTGACCAGCGGCTCGGCCGAGTCCATCAATCTGAGCACGAGCGGTGAGCCGCCCGGCACGGGCTCGTCGCTCAATCCCGCTTCGGTCACCGCCGGGGACACCGCCGCGCTCACGCTGACCGTCGGCAGCACGACGGGGCCCGGGACCTACACGATCACGGTCACCGGGACCGCGGCAAGCGCAAGCCACAGCACGACCGTGTCGCTCACCGTGACGGCACCGCCGCCGCCGTCCGGGATCAACAATGGAACCTTCGAGACCGGCAACCTGTCCGGCTGGACCTCCGCCGGCAGCGCCGCGACGTCGACCACCGCGCACACCGGAACGTACGCGGCGCGCGTCGGGAGCACCTCGCCGTTCAACGGCGACAGCTCGATCGCGCAGACCTTCACCGCGCCCTCCGCCGGTGGGACGCTGACGTTCTGGTACCGCGTGGTCTGCACGGACACGGTCACCTATGACTGGGCGACCGCGACCCTGAAGGACAACGCCACCGGCGCCACGAGCACGATCCTCGCGAGGACGTGCACGAACAACGGCACCTGGCAGCAGGCCTCGGCGAGCCTGACCGGCTCGCATTCCTACACGCTCACGCTGATCGATCACGACGACAACTACGCGACCGACCCGACGTACACGCTCTACGACGACGTCGCGATCGGCGCCGCGCCACCGCCGCCACCGCCACCCCCGACGGGCGTCACCAACGGCGGATTCGAGACGGGCTCGCTCTCCGGATGGAGCTCCTCCGGCAGCGCCGCCGCGAGCACCGGCGCGCACAGCGGCACATACGCCGCGCGCGTCGGGAGTACCGCGCCGTTCAGCGGGGATTCCTCGGTCGCGCAAACGTTCACCGCCGGCACCGGCGCGACGAGCCTGACCTTCTGGTACCGCGTCGTCTGCACTGACACGGTCACCTATGACTGGGCCACCGCGACCCTGAGGGACAACACGGCCAACACGACGACCACGGTGCTCGCGAGGACCTGCACGAACACGGGCGCATGGGCGAGCAAGACCGCCTCGGTCGTCGCCGGCCACTCCTACACGCTCACGCTCATCGACCACGACGACAACTACCCGGGCGATCCGACCTACACGCTCTACGACGACGTAACGCTCCAGTAGCGGAGGGGCGGCGGCCCACTCAGGCCGCCGCTCTTCGACCTAGTTCAACGCGAACGCCAGCGCGCGGGCGAGCGTCTCCGGCATGTCCGCCGGGTACTCGTGACCGAGGTCGGCGCGAAGGTCGAGCTCCACCCGGACGCGGTGTTTCGCGAGGAGCGCGACGAGCTGCTTCGCTCCTTCGCGGCTCGGATCGCGGTCACCGACGACCACGTACCCGCGCAGCTCGCGGCCGGGGCCACGGTCGAGCATCGTCGCGAACTCGCGGATCTCGGGGAGCCATGCCGCCACCGCGATGAAGGCGCGCGCCCGGACCCGGGCGCTGAGCGGGAGCGCGATCGCCTGCAGTCCGCCCATCGAGAATCCGCCGAGGACGACGCGGTCGGAGTGGATCGGAGTCCGTTTGCCGATCTCGGCGATGTGCGCGGTGACCTCGCTCGCCGTCCGCTCGGTCTGGTTCCAGACAAAGGCGCCCGGGCTCACTCCGATCTCGCTCGACTGCGGGACAGCGACGACCCAACCCGCGTCCGCCGCGGATGACCAATACGCCGCGGTTTCGACCATCGTGCTGTTGTTCCCGTGCAGCGCGACGAGCAGCGGGTACTCGGTCCCGGGCCCAGCGTTCTTGGGCATGACGACGGTGAGCTGGGGACGGGCGGCCGCGGAATCTTCCTCGTACCTCCTCGCCGATCGCTCGGTGAGGTCGCGGAAGAGCGAGGAGCCGCGGAGGGGCGCGAGCCGTTTGTTCTCCTCGAGCCACGAGCGCTTGTAGCGGCAGCCCGAGGCGAGCGCGGCATCCAGTGTGTCGATGGCGCGGTCGGGTTGACCCAGCTGTGCGAAAAGCTCCGCCCGCACCAGGTACACGAGGCCCTTCT
>VBGS01000243.1 GCA_005889445.1 Chloroflexota bacterium | reverse complement strand
CGTCCTGAGCGAGATCGCGGCCTTCACCGAGCTCATGGGTTCGGCAACGGCCGAGTTCTTCCGCGATGCGGCGAACGCGGTCGTGAAAGATGTGTGGGCGGACGACGCGCGACGCGGCTTCACGGGCCCGAACGAACGACGAGCAGCAACGGCGTCCCGAGACACGACGGCGGCCATCACGGTCGACGGCGCGTTCGCGGCGAGTGGCCCGCTCGCTGCGATGCTCAAGGGATACGAGGACCGGCCGCAGCAGCGCCAGCTCGCGGCCGCGATCGAGAGGACGTTCCAGGAAGGGGGAGCGCTCGTCGCCGAGGCGGGGACGGGCGTCGGCAAGTCGATCGCGTACATCGTTCCGGCGCTCGCGGCCGCGGCATCGGGCGAGCGGGTCATCGTGAGCACGCACACTCTGCCGCTGCAGGATCAGCTCGTCCGGAAGGACTTGCCCGCGGTCCAGGCCGCGCTCGGCAGCGCCGTCGCGGTGGCGGTGCTCAAGGGACGGTCGAACTATCTCTGTCCCAGGCGGTGGCAGATCTTCCGTGGCGCGGTCGCGACGCGTGAGGAAGCCCGGCTCCTCTGCAAGACGCTCGTGTGGCGGACGGCTACCGAAAGCGGCGATCGCGCAGAGCTGAGTCTCGCCGGCGGCGAAGGTGAGCTCTGGTCCCGCGTGTCCGCGAACGACGAGTCCTGCGACCAGCGTCGGTGCAAGCGCACTCCTGGCGGGTGCTACCTGCAACGCGCTCGTGAGGCCGCCGCCGACGCGGGGATCGTGGTCGTGAACCACGCGCTGCTGCTGCAGGACGCTCGTATGCGCGGCGCGCTCCTGCCCGCCGCGGAGAACGTCGTCGTCGACGAAGCCCACCGTCTCGAGGACGTCGCGACCGACGCGTTCGGGCTCGAGCTCTCGGAGCCGCGCCTGCGTCGCGATCTCGGCCGCGTCGCGCGCTCGGTGGCCGTCTCGTCGGCGCTGCGTGATCCCGCGCGCAGCGAGCCTGCGGAGCGCATCCGGGCCGAGGTCGAGGCCGCCATCGAGCGTGTCGATGAGCTGTTCGTCGCTCTTGCGGGCCTGCTCACGCCGGTCGGCGCGCCGGCCGAAGACCGCATCCGGATCACCGCCGGCATCCGGGCGAGCGATGACCGATGGCTCCCGGTCGAGCTCGCCGGCGAGCGTGTCGCGGACGCGCTGCTCGGGATCGGGTTCGCAGCCGACCGGCTTGCAGCCTTCGGCGGCGACGAGGATGAGCTGGCCGAGCTGGCGACCGCGATGGGCGAGATCGGCGCCGCACGTCTCGCGATCACGCGCGGGTTGCACGAGCCCCGGACGAGCGACATCGTCTGGCTGGACCGCGATTCCGACGGAGCCCTGGCCGTTCATGTCGCGCAGACGCACCTCGGCGGCGTGCTGCGCCGGTCGCTTGTCAATGCGCACCGCGCCGTCATCTTCACCTCGGCGACCCTGGCGGTCGCCGGCTCGTTCGAATTCGCGATGGACCGTTTCGGCGTCGCCGATGTGGCTGAGCCCCTCGCGGTCGGCTCGCCGTTCGATCACCGCGCGCAGTCGCTGTTGCTGGCGGGCGCTCGAGGGTCGCACGCTCGCGCTGTTCACCTCGCACGCGAGCCTGCGCGACGTCGGATCGCGGCTGGGCGCGCTCGAAGCCGAGGGGCTCGCGGTTCTGGTGCAGGGCGTCGACGGGTCCCGCCGGGCACTCCTCGAGCGGTTTGCGCAGGGGCGTGCCGTGCTGCTGGGAACGCAATCGTTCTGGGAAGGCGTCGATCTACCGGGCGACATGCTCCGCTGCGTGGTGATCGCCCGGCTGCCGTTCAGCGTGCCCGACGATCCGCTGGTGCAGGGCCGGGCCGAGCGGTACGACGACCCCTTCCGAGATTTCCAGCTCCCGCAGGCGGCGCTTCGGCTCCGTCAGGGCTTCGGGCGGCTGATCAGGACGAAAACGGACTATGGCGCGGTCGTCCTGCTCGATCGCCGCGTCACAGCGAAGGATTACGGAGAGGTCCTCCTGGCGTCGCTTCCCGACGCGCGCACTGAATCGATCGGATTGGACGGGATCGGCGCTCGCGTGAGAACGTGGTGCGACCGTGGCTGAGTCGGGCGGAGACAGGCGCTCGCTGGCTGCGGTCGACCAGTGGCTCAGCGGCCTTTCGAAGGACGCGCGCCGCGAGCTGTTCGTGCTGCTCGACGAGCTCGTCTCGGGCCTGGACGTATCGCGTCACAACCGTTTCGGCTTCCTGCGCCTTCGCGCCGAGTTCGAGACGAGCGGCGAGATCTTCGGCTGCTCGATCCAGGAGCTTCGTGATGCTGTGGCCGCGACACTTGGCGCGGACGCTGTCAAACCGCCGCGACCACGGAGCCCGCTGGAGGCGCTTCGCGATCGCGTGAGACGCCGCGGCCATCCCGATTTCCGCTAGGAATACGCCGATTTCCGCCGTGGCCGCCGGGTATCAGGGGGCGGGGGAGTACGGGAGAGGGACTTGTGGCACGAAGGTGCGCACCTAGACTTTTTCGCACGGGCGGCTGTCTGCCGCCCCGGCGAGCATGGAAGAAAGGAGGTCCGAAAACGGTGCTCAACTTCTTCCGTGACGACGAAGGCCAGGGACTTGTGGAGTACGCACTCATCATTGCTGTTATCGCCATCGCGGTCATCGTCGCCATGATCTTCCTTCGCGGTCAGCTCCAGAACATCTTCAGCAACATCGGCAACAACCTCACCTAGCGCTCACCACGAGGCTCTACGACGTCGGCCCGGCGAACGCCGGGCCGACGCCGTTTCCCTCGGTTCCCGACCCCTGAAGTACCACCCCGACTGCCGTGCAAGTGGGCCGTGGCGCCCGTTCTTTTCTAGAGACCCTGGGCGATCGGCCCGAGGAGGGAGGAACAGATGCTCGCGCGAACGGTGCTTTTCTTCGCGAGCCTCACGCTCGCACTCTCGGTGATGGGAGGTGATGCCGCGCTCGCTGCCCGGCCCGACAAGTCCTCATCCTCGTCCATCAGTCTCGTGCTGCTGAACGTGGCCTCGGCCTCCGCGGTGAGCGAGCCGAGCTATGGCGACGCCGTCACGTTCGACATCGCGACCGACGCCACGTCGTCCCCGTACGTGAATCTCAAGTGCTACCAGAGCGGAAATCTTGTCGCGGAAGGATGGGCGGGCTTCTTCGGTGGAGCGCTGGGCGACCGGACCTTCGGCCTCTATTCACCGCAGTGGACGGGCGGGGCGGCCGACTGCACGGCCTGGCTGGACATGTACTCGCACGGCAAGTGGAAGGAGCTCGCTTCGACGAGCTTCCACGTCAACCCGTAGCCGATCACGCCGCGTGCTGGACGTACCACAGAGAAGAGGCCCCGGCTCTACGCCGGGGCCTCTCGTTCGCTCAGACCCGCGTGCGCTTCCTCACGAGCCGGTGTCGTTGTTGAGCGTGTTGACCGACATCGTCTCGCAGTGGCTGGGCGAGCCGGAGCCGACGTCATTCGTGCTCGTGAAGGTGGCCCGCCACGAGATCGTCTTCGTCGTCGCGTAGTACGTCGTGTTGCTCGTGGTCGCCTGCCCGTTCGCATCGACCGCGATCGGACCGAACGTCTGCACCGCGGTACCGGAGCAGTCGGCGGTCTCGTACAGCGAGAAGGTCACAGTGCCG
>VBGS01000107.1 GCA_005889445.1 Chloroflexota bacterium | reverse complement strand
CGCTGCGTCGCGTTCAGGATCTGCGCGCTGCGATCGATGAGCTTGCGCTTGGCCACGAGCGCGCCGAGCTGGCCCTCCATCGTCATCCGCTTGGCCATCGCGGCGCTGAACTCATCGGTCGCGCCGAAGATCTCCTCGCGCTGGTGGCTGCCGGGATTCGCGCGGATCTGCTCGACCTTCGCCTTGAGCTGGTCTTCGCGCGACCTCAGACGATTGACTTCGACTTGCGTGGATTCGACGAGGAGATCGAGCTCACGGATCTCGGCGGTGACGCGTTGCTGCTCGGTGGCGACCTCAGCCAGGAGGCTCGGCGCTGCGCTCAATTACCCATCTCCGGTCCCTTGATCCACCCTTGACGTATCGCGTAGACGACGGCCTGCGTCCGGTCGTTCACGGACAGCTTCCGCAGGATGCTCGACATGTGATTCTTCACCGTCTGCTCAGAGATGGCCAGAGCGTACGCGACTTCCTTGTTGGTCATCCCCTGGGCGATGTTGTCGAGGATCTGGACCTCCCGCGGCGAGAGCGGCGCGAACACGTGCGTGGACCCGGGACCGTAGACGCTCAGCTCGCGGAACTCGGCGAGCACCTTGCTCGCGACTGCCGGGCGGCTGAAGATCTTCTCGTTGATGATGAACTGCCCACTCCGGACCTTGCGGATCGCATCGATGAGCTCGGTCGGCTCGCAGTCCTTGTGCAGGTAGGCGGCGGCGCCGGCACGGATGGCCTCGAAGAGGATCTGCTCCTGGTCCTGCGCGGTGAGGATGACCACCCCGACCGCGGGCAGCTCCCGCCGGACGCGCTGGGTGGCCTTGATCCCGCCGAGTCGCGGCAGGTCGACTTCGATGACGAGGACGTCCGGCTCGAGCTCGTTCGTCTTCGCCACCGCCTCCTCGCCGTCCGAGGCCACGCCGACGATGTCCATGTCCGCCTCTTTCTCGATGACCTGTCGGATCCCCATCGTCGTGATGCGGCTCGCGTCGGCGAGCAGGATGCGGATCGGACGCTCCGGGCGTTCGCTCATGAATGCTCCTCACGGGCACGCTCGTCGCGACGCGCGCGGAGCGGCTCCACCTTCTTTTGCGCGGGCAGCAGCAATGTCACAGCGGTCCCCTTCCCTGGGGTCGATTGGATCTGGAGCGTGCCGCCGATGAGCTCGGCGCGCTCGCGCATGGAGAGCAGGCCGACCGACTTCTTGTGACGGGCGGCTTTCACCAGGTCGAAGCCCACGCCGTCATCGGTCACGTGGAGGACCCAGTTGTCGTTGGAGTGCTGCCACGCCATGCCGACGGCGTTGGCCTGCGCGTGCTTGTGCACGTTCTGCAGCGCCTCCTGCATGACGCGGTAGATGGCGAGCTCCTGCATCGGCGAGAGGCCGGTGTCCATCGTGTCGAGACGGCTCGCTACGCGGATGCCGCAGCGCGCCTCCCACTCCAGGGCGTAGTTCCCCATCGCCTCGGCGAGGCCAAGCTCGCTCAGCTCGGGCGGACGGAGGTCATAGATCATCGCGCGCACCGAGTCGAGTGAGCTGCGGAACTGCCCTTTGAGGTTCGCCAGCTCGGTGCGGAGGGTCTGGCGCACCTCGCTTGGCGCGCGGTCGGCGATGCGTTCGAGATACTCGATCTCGAAGATCGCGTTCGCGAGCACCTGTGCTGGACCGTCGTGCACGTCGCGGTACAGCCGCTGCTGTTCCGCCTCGAGGCTCTCAAGGACACGCTGGGCGACGGCGATGGTCTCCTCCTCCGACTGATCGGCGCTCGGATCGATGCCCGAGCCGAGCAGGTACGCGGTGCTCGACTCGATGTGCTGGACCACGACCTGCAGCTGCTTCAGTCGGCGGTACCCGCGCTGGGTCTCATCGTCGACGTCGCCACCGGACGCGCGCCGCGAGCGCTCCTCCGCCTGTCTCTGATAGGCGTGGCTGAACCGATCGACCTGCTGCCGCAGGCGGCGAACGTCACGGCGAAGCGCGTCGACGATCGAATCGAACTGCGCATCGAGGTCGTCTGCATCGCGCGGAACCCGCGCAGGCTCGCTCATCGCGGGTCAGTCTAGCCGCGGTCAACGCGAATTCGGGATCGTGAAGAGCACATATCTCGCGGACTCCGCGAGCACCGGCCAACGAAGATCGCGCGCCCGAACGGCGAGTGGCGAGTCCGGCTTGAGAAGTAGCGCGCGAACGCTCCGGCGCGTCAAAACATCGCGCCACGTTGGGCCAATGGAGACCACCGTCTCGTAATCTCGGAGCGCGTCACCGGTGTATGGGAAGAGCCGTCCGTCGATGAACACGGGTGTTGCAGGCGCGTACCAAATCAGAAAGCCGCCCCAGTCGTAGTCGTTGAGCAGACCCGAACCGGCCGGGAGCTGGCTCAGCGCGCCTTCTGGATACGGCGCCAGGTTCGGCTGGCCAGGCGCCACGAACGCGGCTCCGATGACCGCGGCGAGCGCGAGCGCGGCGGTCGCGAGGTCGACGCGGCGCGGCGGGACACTCGGCGCGAACGCCGGCAATCGGATGGCGAGATGCAGCTTCGCGGCGATGGCGGCGATCGCATCGGGCGCGTTCGCCGCGAGATACGGCGCGGACGCGACGGCGAAGAACGGCGTGTGACGCGCGGCGGTCATGGAGACGAAGAGCACCGGAAGCAGCAACGCGACCTCACGGAGCGACACCGGTCGCGCGAGGAGCGCGGTGACCAGGACCGACAGGATGATGAACGCGAACAGCACTCCGTAGGGCTGCGTCACGTCGGGCACGCCCTCCTCCAGCACGATGCGTGGCGGCGAGAGGAAGTGGCCACCCGCCGAGGCCCAGGTCGCGACGCCCGACGGGGTCAGCAGCGTGGCAAGGAGCGACGCGACGGCGACCGCGACGGCGAAACGCCGAAGCGGCCGGCGGCGGAGCGCGAGCTCGGCGCAAGCGATGACCGCGATGGCGAGGCCGAGCGCGTACGAGCCGTGCAGATTGGCCCAGAGCACGAGGAGAACGGGCAGCCCGAGCAGCACGCGGGGTCGGGTGTCCGACGCGCGGAGCACGAAGACGAGCGCGGCGAAGCACAGCAGTCCGATGAGCTGTGGCCGCTCGGTCCAGCCGTAGCGCGTGAGGGCGATCGCCGGCAACGACGCGAGGACGGCGACGATCGGGCGGCGCTGCGCGGCGAGCGCCGCGGCGACGATGAGCGTCGCGATGCCCGCGACGACGAGCGCGCGCAGCAGGATGATCCCGGTCCAGCCAAGGGTCGCGTACGCGCCGTACCAGACGACCTGTCCGAGCCACTGGTCGATGAGGACCGGCAGACCGCGGACGGTCCACGAGAACGTGTCCACGCGGACGAGTCCCTCGGTCAAGGTCTGGCGACCCTGCGCGAGATGCCAGAAGAGATCGGAGTCGCCGACGGTCGCGAGCGTCGACAGTCCACCGAAGATGCCACCCGCCAGCAGCGGGATCGACCACGACACGCGGCCGCTCACGGACGGCCCAGGACGATCCATCGTCCGTCGGGATCGGCGGCGCGCACGGTCCAGCCGTCCTCGCGAAGCGCGACCGCGAGCGGTCGCGCCATTCGGAGAACGACTTCGCTCACGCGATAGCGATCGAGAAGATCGCGCCACCCCGGATGAAGGCCGACGAGCGCGCGGTAGTCGTCGAGGACGCCGCCGAGGTACGGCACGTACCGACCATCGATGAAGACCGGACGTTCGGGCAGGTTGAAGATGAGATAGCCGCCCCAGTCATATTCGTTCAGGAGCACGCCGCTGCCCGAGCGAAGCGTCGCCAGCGCGCCGGCCGGGTAGAACCCGACATCCGGCGCGGCCGGTGCGGCGGGAGCGCTCGCGACCGCGGCGACGAGGAGGACCGCCGCGAGCCCCGTCGCGACCGCGGCGGGCAGCTCCGGCGCGCGCCCGTCTCGTGCGACGAGCGAGCGCAGACGCGGGGCGAGGAACGGTATCGCGGCGATCACGAAGAAGACCATGTGCCGCTGCGCGCTCAGACCGAGATAGAGGAGCGGCGGGAGGAGCATCGCCTCGAGGAGCGTGCCGCCGCGGAGCAGGGCGGTCCCCAGGATCGCGAGCAGGTACGCGGCGAAGATCGCGCCGGCGGGCGAAAGCACGTCCGTCGCGAAGTACTCCGCGATGAACCGTGGCGGAGCGACGCCGATCGCGGCCCCGGCGATCTCGAGCGGCGCCGGGCTGAGGAACGTGAAGGCGGCGCTCGCGATCGTGATCGCAGCGAGCGGCAGCGCGCGGCGGCCGTCGGCGATCAGGGAGTGCAGCGCGAAGATCGCGAGCACGATGAGACCGAGCAGGTAACCGCCGTGGATGCTCGCCCATACCCCGAAGAGGGGCGGGAGCACGACGAGCCGGCGCGACCAGCCACCCGGCAGCGTGAGGAGGAGATCGAGCAGGGCCGGGACGAGCGCGAGCGTGAACAGCTGGGGTCGATCCGTCCAGGTGATCCTCGAGACAAGGAGCGCACCCGCCGACAGAGGAAGCGAGATCCACCACGGGATCCCACCTCGGTGCGCGAGTCGCGCCACGAAGAAGCCCGCGATCGCGAGGAGCAGCGAGCGGAGCACCACCACGCCGGCCCAACCCCCCGCCGCGAACGCCGCGGCGAACACGAGCTGGCCGAGCCACTCGCCGATGCCGAGCGGCGCGCCGGTGATCGTCGCCGAGAAGACATCGCGGCGGAGCAGCTCGCCGTGATCGAGCATCCAGCGTCCGCTCGCCAGCTGCCAGTACGTATCCGAGTCGGTCGATGGCAGACCCACCGCGGCGATGAACACGGCGCTCGCGAAGGCGATCGGGAAGGCGGCCGCGGAGAACGCCCGGATGGCCGGACGCGATCGGGGCATCAGTCGCGAGCGTGTTGGGCGGTCGATGAAGCCACCCTATGGACGCCGCGACCCGGCGGTGGTGTCCGTGGCGGCGCGACTGGCCGCGCACGGCGGTTCGCCTGCTCCGCTCACCGGGTACACGCGTATCCCGCCGCGGTCGATCGGAGAGGCGAGCCACGACGGCCGTCCATTCCCGCGATAGAGGTCGTCGTACGCGCTGAAGTGCGCGGCCTCCAGGACGATGGACCGGGCGCCATAGCGCGCGGCGGCGCAGGCCGCCGCGTCGAGTCCGTCGGCGGGCGTGACGACGACTTGACGGTCCGCGATCCATCGCCACGCCGCGGCGTCGATCGCGAGGAACGGGCCTTGGGGGATCGCGCCGAGGGCCGCACGGCGCGCCCGCTCGTTCGCGCCATAGGTCCCGTCGAACTGGAGGAGCGCGGCAGCCGAGATGAGGACGACCGCAGTGACCGAGACGCCGACGGCGAGCACGCGCGGACCGAGCGCGCGCCCGCGGGCGAGCGTCTCGCCGCCGGCCGCCGCGAGCGCGAAGCCGAAGGGGAGCATCGCGGCGAGCGAGTGCACGTACGAGCCGCGCGTCGAATGGAGCGTCCACACGAGCGATTGGGCCAGGAAGACCACGACCGCGAGGACGACGTACGCGCGGACATCGGCCCGCGACCAGAGCGCGCGCGCGCCGGCCACGAGACCGACGACCGGAAGGAGCGCGAACGCGAACAGGAACGTCAGGGCGTTCGTCCCGATGGCATTCGCCTTCGCCGCGAGCACCGTCGGCCATGCCGCCAGAAACTCGCCCAGCGTCGGATCGCGGAGCGCGAAGAGATCCTCGTAGCGCACGAGCAGCACGCTTCGCCCGAACACGTCCGCGGCGGGAGCGAGCGCGGCGTCCCGCGCGAGCCACCCGAGCCCGACCGCCATCGCGGCGGCCGCGCCGACGACGCCGGCCCTACGGGTCCGCGGATCGAGCAGGAGAGCGAGGAGCGCGAGCCCGAACAGCGCGGCCTCGGCGCGTGCGAGGAACAGGACACCGACCGCCATGCCGGCGACCGCTCCGGCCCGCACTTCCCCGTTGTCGGCGGCCCGAGCGAAGGAGAGAAAGAAGACCCCGCCGAGGATCGCGGCGACGCCGTACGAGTCGAGGGTGACCCAGCCTGGCGCGAACAGGCCCCCCAGTCCGGCGAGGATCGCGCCGAGCAGCGCCCAGCGTTCGCTCGCGCCGATCGATCTAGCGGCGAGGTACGTCACGAGCGGGACGAGCGCGGCGAAGAGCACGACGGCGAGCTGGGCCGCACCGAACCGGCCAAGCGGCGCGAAGAGCGCCATCCCGGCGGCCTGAACGAGCGACGCGAGCGGCATCCAGAAGCGATGGCTCGGCACCGGGAGCGCCGGAAAGCCGCGTGCCTCGAGCGGGCTCCAGACGAAATCGGCGACCAGGCCCTGGCCATCGACGAGGCGCCCGGCGACGTCGGCGTAGTAGTACGCGTCGGTGTAGCCCGGCACCCTCACGAACGCGAGCGAGCCCAGACGGATCGCGATGAAGACGAGCGAGACGATCGCGATCGCGCGAACGCCGCCGTACCTCGCGCGCGGGGCGGTCAGGTCGCCATCCTTCTCTGCAGCGTGTCGGCGAGCACGACGAGCGGAAAGAACGCGAGGATCGCCACGGCGGTCCATTCCTCGCCCCCGCGACGGAACGCGAGCGCGTATGCCGCCCAGGGGCCCACGATCGCCAGCGCGCCGATGGCGGCGAGACCGAGCGCCCGCGCCCTCCCACCGATCCGTCCGAAGATCGCGATGAGCACGGCGACGCTGAGAAGGAGCGGCACCGCGTCGTAGCTCCAGGCATGGGGTGCGGCGAAGATCGAGACCGGTGTCGCCGCGGCGATCATCGTCGCGGACGCGGGTCGCCGCGCGCGCACCCAGACCACGAACGACCCAAGGACGATCGCGACCGCGACCGGCGACGTCCAGCGCGGCGCGTCGACCGCGCGGTCGATGGTCCAGCCCGTCGCGTTGCTGCCGGACGTCGACTGGAGCGCGGTCAGGTTGCGCCACCACGGGGCGATCCACGACGGATCGCTGGCGAACGCGATCGCGATGAGAACGATCGCAACGACGGCGAAGCTCGCCAGGGCGCGCCGGCGTGCGCTTGGGTCGAGCCCCACCAGCAGCGCCAGCACCGCGAGCGCGACGACGTGCGGCTTCAGCAAACACAACCCGAGGAGGCCACCGGCGAGCCGCGGCCGGCCCGAGAGCGCCGCGGCGACGCCGCCGATGAACGCCGCCGCGACGATGCCAGCGAGGTTTCCACCGACGAGGATGAGCCACAGCGGCTGGAACGCCGCGGCGACCACGGCGAAGACCAGCGCACCGCCCGAGACGCCGGACAGAAGACGTCGCGCGATCGCGACGAGCGCGGCGACGATGCCTGCGAGCTGCGCCATGAGAAACGCCGACGCGGCGAGCGCGAGCGGGAGGACTCCCATCGGCGCGAGCAGCACGAACACCCAGAGCGGGTACGCCACTGTGAGACCGGCCTCCGGGACGGTCGCGTACGGCTTCGCGAACAGCGCTTTGCTGCCGATCTCGCGCAGCACCGCCCAGAACGTCTCACCGTATGGAGAGCGGCCCATCGCGACGGCGCGCGCACCCGCGTAGTACTGCGAGAAATCGTTGTCGCGGTAGGTTCCCGCGGGGATGTCGCTCGCGCTCAGGATCGTCACGGCCGCCGCGACAGCGCCGAGGGCGAGAACGAGGACAGCGCCGGCGCGAAGGCGCGGCGACGCGGATGCCTCAGGCCGCGGCACGCGCGGCGATCTCCGAGCGCGAGCGCCAGTACAGCGGAGCGCCGACCACGATCACCGAGAAGACGCTGACCGTTCGGTCGAGTACCGCGACGGCCACGGCGTCGTTCTGAGCGAGCCCGAAGCCCGTGGTCAGGACGTACACCATCGCGATCTCGACGAAGCCGAAGCCGGCGGGCGTCAACGGCACGGTCGTGAGCAGCGATGCGGCGACCGCGACGAAGATCACCTGCGAGGGCGGCAGGTACAGACCGAGCGCGCCAAGAACGAACAGCAGCCGCGCCGCCTCGAAGAGCCAGATGAGCAGCGTCATCGGCCCCGCGACCGGAAGTGCGCGAAAGCTGTGGAGCACGCCCTCGCGGAACAGCCGCCCGATGCGGCGGATCTCGCCCGGAAAGAATCGCGCGATCCGTGGACCGACGGCGTAGATGCCGAGGAGCCCCAGCAGGATGAGGACGCCGAGCCCGGCACCGCTCAGATACAG
>VBGS01000106.1 GCA_005889445.1 Chloroflexota bacterium | reverse complement strand
CCGCAGCTTCTGCGTGGGCTGAGTCCCGTCCATCCAGATGTATTCGGCGCGGTACACGGCCATGCCTGTTCCCTCCTTCAGCTGTTGGGAGTACTCGACTCTACCGGGAGCCTGCTGTCTCTGCGCTCGTCGAGGTATCCGGCATGCGCAGCACGCTCGGACTGGTGGTCGCGCCGAGGACCGCCGTCGGCTGTGCCGAGGGTGTCGCGATCGGCGGCGCTGGCGTGGTCGTCGCGATCGGTTCCGCCGGCGTCGTCGTCGCTGACGGAGTCCCGCCTGCGGCCGGCTGGCCGGACGCCGGCGGGCTCGCGCTCCGAGTGGACGTTCCGACGGATCCGGTTGGGACGGCGCCGGCCGTTTCGGCCGCTACGGGCAAAGACGGCGGGGCGCCAGTCCTCGCGGCGCCAACGGCGAGCGCAGCTCCCCCGGCCACGACCGCGAGCAGGGCCGCGGCGGCAAGGGGCAGATATGCGACTAGCGGCGTGCGCAGCGGTAGGCGCCCCAGGCAGTTGCGACAAAAGCCCGAAACGGGCGTACTGACCTCTCCGCACTCCGGACACTTGACCGGCCGACGCGACTTCGCCACGGCGGCTCACGGCTGCACGTGGCGTGCGCGACCGGCCGAGCGGCCTATCCCTCGGGCTCGGAGTCGGCCCAGAACGCCTCGGTAATGCGGTTGTTCATGTTGGCGACGCCAACGTTGAGCACGAGCTCGACGAGGGCGCGCTCATCGAAGAAGGCGCGGGCCCGCCCGAAGGCCTCGTCGGAGAGATGCGCGGTCCGGGTGAGCTCGGTCGAGAGGGCGATCACGGCCTTCTCCTCATCGCTGAAGAGCGCGCTCCCGTCCGCCTTGGGGATCGCGTCGATCATTTCCTGGGTGATGCCGAGCGCACGGCCCTGCTTGGTATGCGACTGCGTTCAGTAGCGGCAGCGGTTGACCAGGTCCGACGACAGGAACGAGAGCATGCGGAGCTTCGGCGAAACCACGCCCTCGTTGAGCGCTTTGCGGAGTTCCCAGTAAGCGGAGGAGACGCTCGGAGACTGATTCAGGATCCGGCGAAAGTTTGTCACCTCGTCCATGTACGAGATGCGTGCCATACCGCGAGTCTAGGCGGGCAGCCCGAGAGCGCGCCGCTGCGAGGGACTCAGGTATTTCGCGCCTTCCTGCAGTGTCAGTCGCGACACGCGTTCGCGGTGCTCGCGGAGAAAACGGAACACGAGGACCGGTCGCTTCTTGGAGACCTCGCGCAACACCCACCCGATCGCCTTGCGGATGAAGAACTCGCGCTCGTCGAGCATTCCGTCAGCGAGGCGCGCGAAGAGCGCGAAGTCCCCGGCCCCGGCCTTCAGCGTGTCGTGCTGCGCGAGGAGCGATGCCCGCCGGACCCAGAAGCTCTCGTCCCTCGCCCACACCGGTAAGCGGCGAAGCGATGGCCGATCCTGCGCGATCACCTCGCCGATGACGCCGAGCGAGAGCCAATCGACGTACGCCCATGAGTTCGATCGCCGCACGAGATCGATGAGCCATCCGAGATCGCGGCCGGTCAGCAGGGCGACGCGACGCTCGAGGACACCGATCGCCGCGGAGCGCAGATCATGCGAGTCCGTCGCGTACGCGGCTTCGGCGATCGCGCGAAGGTCGGCCCGCGTGAGATCCGGGTGCGCGCGGCAGAACTCGGCCACCGCGGTCCGCGTCTGCGGCATGGTGGCCCCGAGGAATCGCAGATCGCTCTTGAGATACGCGCGCTGCGCCGCGGCCCGCGCAGGCGAGCCGGCGACGCGGAGCCGCGCGCGAAAGAACGCCAGCGCGGCGGCTGAACCTACGCGCGCAGCCACGCGGTCAGCTGCCGGTCATCCAATCCGGCCAGATCGAGCTCCCGCGCTCCTTCGCCTAGCACCGGGATCCGGAGCCCGTAGCGGTCAAAGAGCGCGACGTCCTGCGTCACGTCGACGCACTCGATGTCCAAGGGGACGTCGAGCGCCACGCGCCGCAGCGCGCGGTATGCCTCGGCGCAAAGCCCGCAGTCGGGCTGCTCGTAGAGCCGCAGGCGTCGCGGAGCACCGCGATGCGTCCGGCGGCGCACGAGCGCGAGCGCGCGTCGCAGGTCGCCGCGCATCAGCGGCGCGCTGGGGTCACCAATTGCCGGACGGGCTCGGTGGCAGAAGCACAGAGGAGGGATGGATCACGTAAACGATCCCTCCGGTCGAGGTCATCCAGTTGCGCTCGAATTGGGCGCGGTCGTACGTCCGTTGCACCGACGCGTCGCTCGTCGCCGCAGGGTCGTTCACGACCGGGTTTCCGGCCGCGTCGAAGCCGACGATGACGAGCAGGTGCCCGGCGGTGCTCTTGAAGAGGAAGCCGTCGAGCTTGTTCGACGTGAAGGCGATCGACGCGACGAGGGGAATCCCGCGCTTGATGAAGAGCTCGGCCTCAGCGAGTGAGTGGAGCTGTGTCACTTCTCCGTCCAGGCCGAATCGACCCGCGTATGCGATGTTGAACGGCCAGTTGCCCGCGCCGTTGTAGTGATAGTCGAATGTGTAGCGGGCCGCGTAGTCGACCTGCGGATCCGACGTCGTGGGATATCGCGCGAGGACGTACGCGGTATCCGCAGAGGACGGGCCCTTGTTCCAGTAGGCAACGACCATCGAGGTCGATGTCGGACTGCACCACGCCTCGCCGCCGCTGTCGAATTCGGGATATTGCCCGGCATGGATCTCCTGCGAGTAGCGCGGCACGTCGAGGATCACCGGCGTCGTCATCGTCGTCGCGCTGGGCAGGTACGGCTTCGTGTTGACCGGATCCGAGGCCACCGCGCCGATGCTGCGCACCGCCGGCGAGGCGGATGCGCCCACCGGCCGGTAGAGCGCGAGCCGAAGCCGGTAGGCGGTCATCGGATGATCTTTGGCGAAGAACGTATCGATCGAGATATACCCGTCGGCATCGCCTTGGCCGCCGACCGAGGTGCGGAGGATATCCGCGTCCGAATCGCCGCTGGCCCAGATGCCCATCGTGTACCACTTGGTGAGCGCTCCATCGTCACGGGTCGCCTGCATGGAGACCTTGACGAAGCTGCCCTGCGGCGTGTCCGCCGTCCAAGACGAAACGAGTTCGGTGAAGCCGAAGCCAGTCGTAAACACCGGGGACGTCCATGTGCCCACGTCGTAGGTCCGCGTGACCGGTGGGTCGCGATGCGGGTCGGTGTAGGTCGCCGTCGCGTATCCGACGCGCCCGATCGTCAGCGCGCCGCCTCGGGCGACGGTTCCGGCACCGTCCGAGAGGGTGAACGCGTGGTAGCTCACGGGATATGCCTGCGCGGCGACGCTCACGGAGCGCGCCGACTGCGCGAGCACGAGCGCGAGCGCGGCGAGCACCGTGAGAGCGGACCTCATCTGAACCCTCCCTATCGCGTGGGCCGCAAGAGACTACCGCGACCGCTCACCAGTTCGCGGGGAGGCCCGCGATGTTCGCCGGGAGCGGCTTGCCCTTCGGATAGATGACGTAAACGGTCCCGGAGGAGCCGCCAAGCCATACGCGCTCGAAGTCCGCGCGCCGGTAGACCTTGCGTGCCTGCTCGTCGGTCTTCACGGCCGGATCGTTCACGATCACGTCGCCGCTCGCGGTGAAGCCGCGGATCACCAGCAGATGACCGCTCGTGCTGGTGAACAGGAACCCCGGCAGCTGCCCGTTGATCGACGCCACCAGCGGGATCGAGAGATCGAGGAAGCGCTGCGCCTCGTTGAGCGACCGCAGGCGCGTCACGAACCCATCGAGACCGAACCGGGTCGCATAGGCGACGTTCGCGGGCCAGTTCCCCGCGCCCTTGTAGTTCCAGTCGTAAGCGAAGCGCGCGGCGAAGTCGACCTGCGGGTCGTCGTAGCTGCCGCCCGGAAAGCGCGAGAGCTCGTCTGGAGTCGGACCGGCGCCGTGGAACGCGACGACCATGGACGTGGATGTCGGACTGCACCATGCCTCGCCGCCGCCGTCGTACTCGGGAAACTCGCCCGCGTGGATCTCCTGCGAGAAGCTCGGGACCTCGAGATCGATCGCCGTGCCCTCGAACCGGCTGGGGATGTCGTAGGTGAAGGCGGCCGAGGTCATCGCCGAAAGACTGCGCACCGTCGGCGAGACCAAAAATCCAGACCGGCGGTAGAGCGTGAGGCGCAGGCGATAGCCGTCGAGCGGCGCCGCGCTCTTCTCGCGGACGAACGTGTCGATGTTCACGTCGCCGTCGGCGTTCTTCTGCTTCGCTACGGAAGTGCGATGGATATCGCCATCGCCCGAGGCCCAAACGATCATCGTGAAGAACTTGGTCTCCCGCCCCGCGCCGCGCGCCTGCATCTCGACGCGGATCCAGGTGTTCACCGGCGTCTCGGCGTTCCACGACGCGACGAGCTCGTCGAACGGGAAGACCACCGCCTGCCAGTCGGACGTCCACGTGCCGCTCTCGTAGGCGATGCCCGAGCGCCCGAACGGGTCGTCGTACGTCCCGGCGGAAAGGCCGGCGCCCGCGAGCGTGAGCGGCCCGGTGCCCGCGACGCCGGTCGCGGTGCCGCGCGTGAGATCTACCCGGGCAAGGCTCACCGGCGGGACGTTCGCGGGCTGCGCGACCCCTGTCGCCGTCGGCGAGGGAATCCTGGTGGTCACCGGCGAATCGGTCGCGGCAGCGCTCGCTGTGGGCGCCGGCGATGTCTCATCCGGCCGGGTCTGCGGCGCGCTGACGCACCCTCCGGCCAGCGCGACGGCCAGGAGCGCGACGATCGACCGTGGTGCCCTCCTCATGTTCCAGACCAAGCGAGCCTAACGTCGATAGAGTCTGATTCGTGAACACGCTGCCGCGCTCCGAGCTGTTCTGGTCTACGGACCGCGTCGCGGCGCGCCTGCGGGACCCCGATGTCCGCGTGGTCGACTGTCGGTTCAGCTTCGATGAGGACATGCGCATCCACTACCGGGAGGGCCATCTGCCCGGTGCGGTGTATCTGAGCTGGGCGGACGACCTTTCGGCTCCCCCACCCGCCTCGGGGCACCCGCGGTGGATGCTCCAGGGTCCCGAGGAGTTCGCGCGCACGATGTCGCGACTCGGGATCGGCGATTCGACCATGGTGGTCGGCTACGACGCGGAAGGCGGCCATCACGCGGCGCGGCTGTGGCTCGCCCTCCGTCGGTATGGGCACGACCGGATGGCGGTCATGGAGGGCGGGGTCCAGCGATGGATCGGCGAAGGCCGTCCACTCGAGCGAGGCGAGGTGAACGCGCCGAGCGCCGCATTCAACGCTCGGCCGCGCGAGGGCGTGATCGCGACCAGGGCGGACGTCCTCGGCGCGGTCCGGACCGGCGACCCCTGGCTGCTCGACGTGCGGCGCGACAGCGAGTTCACCGGCGAGGAAAAACGCGCCGCCCGAGGGGGTCATATCCCAGGCGCCGTGAACCTCCTCTGGAAGGACGCGCTCACCGCCGACTGGAGCCTCCGGGATGCGGGCGACCTCGAGGACATGTACGCGAACGCAGGCTTCGGTCCCGAGACGAAGACGATCACGTACTGCCAGGCGGGTGTCCGCGCCGCGTTCACGCATCTCGTGCTGACCGCGCTGGGTCATGACGAGGTCCGGACCTACGACGGCTCGTGGGAAGAATGGGGCAACGATCCCGCGCTCCCGATCATCGTCGGCCGCAGCTAGCGCACGTGTAGCGTGAAGGAAATCCCCTGGTCCTCGAGCCATGTGACCCCGTCGACCACACCGCGGACTGAGAGCACGTAGTCGCCCGGCACGGACGGGGCCCGAACGGAGAACTGGAACCAGCCCATCTGCCCCGGCCCGACGTACGTCGTCGTGGGGGTCGCGATCCGGTTCGCGGAGACCCAGCCGGAGGCGAGCTCGGCCCGCGAGACATCGAGCGGCGAGCTTGTACCGAGCGCCACCTGCTGGTTCGGCACGCCGGTGTACCAGCCCCGGTAGCCCGTGTTCGCGATTGCCACGACGAGCGTCGTCGTCTGGCCGGGCGCGATCGTCGGATCGGGGCTCTGTCCGCCGAAGCGCCCGTGGTATCCCTGATCGAATGACGCCGCGGCGCCCGCGTCGACGGCGCTCCCGAAGTCCGCAGTCCAGTACCAGCCGTAGGTCGTCCCCGCCCCGTAGGACCGGCCGACACCGATCGCGTGATAGACGGGATTGACGAGCACCGCGTAGTGCGCGGGACTATTGATCCAGCCCGTCAGCACGTCGGCGGTGGAGGAGTACCCCGCCGCGAGATCTTCACCGGTCCAGCTCTGGAACGCCGGATAGCCCGCATCGTTCATCCGCTGCACCGGGGCGCGGCCGTCCAGCGAGGTGTGAGCGAAGTAGTCGCGCACCGACATGTCCGCGGACATCCATTTCGCGGCCGCCGTCAGCGAGTCGGCGACGAGGAGCGTCGGAAGGCCGCGGCTCGCCCGGAACTCGTTGATGCGCGCGACCAGATCCTGCTCGAACGAATCGAGGGTCGCTCCGTCGGCGGGCGACGAGGAGAGCAGGCCGAACACCGATACGACCGCCAGCATGCTCGCCATGGCGACGCGGCCAAATCGCACGATCCTTCCCCTCCAGATGGATCGTGCGCACGCAACGATCCGGTAACAGGAAGATGGTCAGGGGCGCGACCGGTCCAGGGCAATGCTCCATGTGGGACGAGCTGGCGACCGATCCGGGACTGATCCGGAACGAGCGCAGGCTTGTCCGCTAGCGGGCTTTGATGTAGCCCTCGATCTCCGCGGCCAGATCCGCTGGGACGTCCGCCTCGATGCGGATGCCCGCTTCCTCGTAGTCCGCTCGCCTCAGTGAGCCCCGGCTTCGGATCCGCTGGACCAGCCCGCCCGCGTCATAGGGCAGGATCGCGCGAATGCGGCGCCAACTCGCCGCGGCGGTCTCGGCGAGCCGCGCGCGCAGGGCGTCCAGGCCCTCGCCGGTCGTCGCGGAGACGAAGACCGCGGACGGGAACTCCGCGGCAAGCTCGCCTCGGACGACGGCGCCGTCCGCGCCTTCGATCAGATCCGCCTTGTTCAGCACGAGCAGCCTCGGACGATCGGCGAGGCCGAGCAGGCCGAGCGTCTCCTCGACGACGCGAAGCCGCTGATGCAGGTTCGGGTGCCCGACCTCGGCAACGTGCAGCAGAAGGTCGGCATCGGCGAGCTCCTCGAGCGTGGCGCGGAAGGCCGCGACGAGTGTTGCCGGAAGCTTGTTCACGAATCCGACCGTGTCCGAGACCAGGATCGTGATGCCCCCGGGAAGACCGGTCCGTCGTGTCGTCGGATCGAGCGTCGCGAACGGCTGATCGGCGACCAGCACATCCGACTTGGCGAGCGCGTTCATGAGCGTGGACTTGCCCGCGTTCGTATAGCCGACAAGCGACGCGAGGAAGAGGCCTTCGGTCGCGCGCGATCCGCGGGCTCGTTCGCGCTGCCGCGCGACCTCCGCGAGACGCTCTTTCAGGTCCTGGATCCGCTTCCGAATGATCTGCCGGTCGCTCTCGAGCTTCGTTTCGCCCGGACCACGCGTGCCGATGCCGCCGCCCAGACGGGACATCTGTTTTCCGCGACCGGTGAGGCGGGGCAGGCGGTACTCGAGCTGCGCGAGCTCGACCTGGATCCGGCCCTCACGGGATCGCGCGTGCCGCGCGAAGATGTCGAGGATGACGCCGGACCGATCGATGACCGGCACGCTCGTCGCCTCCTCGAGCGTCCGTTGCTGCGCCGGAGAGAGCTCGTCATCGGCGACGACGATGTCCGCCCGGAGGCGCGCGACCTCGCGCGCGATCTCTTCGGCCTTGCCCTTCCCGACCCAGGAGTTGCGATCCGGCGTGCGGCGCTGCTGGATCGCCTGGCCCGCGACCGTGCCGCCCGCGGCCGCGACGAGTGCGCCGAGCTCCTCGAGCGAGTCCTCGGCGTCGAACCGCGAATCGGGAACGTCCAGCGCGACGAGGTACGCGCGTTCGGGCGGTGTCTCGGTCTCGATCACGCCGCGGCTTCCACGATCGCGGCGAGCGGATCCTCGGCCGTAGGGTCAAACCAGCGGATAGCCGGGTCGCGGCGGAACCAGGTCATCTGACGGCGCGAATAGGAGCGTACGTCGCGCGCCGTCCGGGCGATCGCGGTCTCGATGTCGATCTCGCCGCGTAGGTGCGCCGCCCAATGAACGTAGCCGTGCGCGCTCATGCTCGGAAGCGCCGGGTCGATCCCGCGCTCGATGAGCCGCTGCGTCTCGTCAAGCACCTTCGCGTCGACCATCTCGCGGACGCGCCGCTCGATGGCGGCGATCAGCGCCTCACGCGGCGGGCGTAGCCCGATGCGAAGCGCGGGGAGCGGGGTGCCACGCGCCCGGCTGACCGGCCGCCCTGCGATGCTCGCCACCTCCAGATAGCGGACCACGCGACGGGTGTTCCGCGGATCCACGCGCTCTGCGGCTTCGGGATCGATCGCGCGGAGCCGCTCGTGCAGC
>VBGS01000105.1 GCA_005889445.1 Chloroflexota bacterium | reverse complement strand
CGGTAATTCTTTCGTTTCTCGATCGCCGCACGGAGGAGCTTGCTGGTTCCCTCTGGATCCGTCTGTGCTCGGCGCGCAAGCTCGGATGCGGGCCGACCGATGAGCCCGCACGTCGCACAATCGCCGCGCGCGTCGAGACGCGCGTGGCAGTACGAGCAGTGCACCTCGAAGGCCCCTTGCGGCGTGAAGAGACCCATGGCCTCCGCCTCGGCGATGAGCGTCCGTGGATCGACGATCAATATGCGAGCACCACCGATTTCTTCTCGAGATAACCGTCGAGCCCTTCGATGCCGTGCTCCTTGCCGAAGCCGGACTGCTTCGTGCCGCCGAACGGGAGCTGGTCGTACGCCACCTGGATGTCGTTGATCCAGGTGTAGCCGGCCTCCAGCTGCTCGGCCGCGCGCCGGGCCTTCGCCAGGTCCTTCGTCCAGATCGACGAGCCGAGGCCGTAGACGCTCGCGTTGGCCTTCGCGATCGCTTCGTCAAGGTCCTTCACGATGAAGATCGGGAGCGCAGGACCGAAGACCTCCTCGGTGGCCATGCGCGAGTCCTCGGGGACGTCGCTCAGGACGGTCGCCTCCATGAACCAGCCGCGCTCGAACTCCTTGCCCTCGGGCCGCTTTCCGCCCGCGAGGACCTTCGCGCCGCGCTTCACCGCGTCGGCGACCTGTGCCTCGACCTCGGCGCGCTGCCGCTCGGTGTGGAGCGGACCCATCTTCACGCCTTCCTTGAGGCCGTCGCCGACGGGCCATTCCTTGCGCGCCCGGTCGGCGATCTTCTGCATGAACTCCTCGGCGATGGCCGCGAACAGGTAGACGCGCTTCACCGCGAGACATGCCTGACCCGCGTTGAAGAAGCGTCCGATCGCGGTCGCGGCGGTCGCGCGGCGGATGTCAGCGTCGTCGCAGACGATCATCGGATCGCTGCCACCGAGCTCGAGCGTGACACGGGTCACGTTGTCGGCGGCGAGCTTCATGATCCGTTTCCCTGTCTGGGTCTGTCCGGTGAAGGCGATCTTGTTGACCTTCGGATGCGACACGAGCGCGTCGCCGATGTCGGCGCCGGGCCCGTGCACCGTGTTGAGGACGCCGGCGGGGATCCCTACCGAGTTCATGATCTCGATCGTCCGCTGTGTCGCGAGTGGCGTCGTGGACGCCGGCTTCAGGATGACCGTGCACCCGGCCGCGAGGGCTGGGCAGACCTTGTTCGCCATGAGCGTGAGCGGGAAGTTCCACGGCGTGATCGCGGCGACGACCCCGACCGGACGGCGTAGCGTGAGGCCGAACTTGTTCTGATCCTCCAGGGGCACGTAGTCGCCGCGTAGCTTGTCGGCGAACCCCGCGAAGAACTCGAGGTTCTCGGCGACGCGAGTCGCCTCGATCACGGCGTGGGGGAGCGGCTTGCCCTGCTCGAGCGTGAGGAGCTTCGCGATCTCTGGCACCGCAGCCCTTACCTTCTCGGCGGCCTGGTGCATGAGCGCCGCGCGCTTTGCGCCCGAGAGTGACGCCCACGCCGGGAGGGCTTTGGCGGCGGCTTCGACCGCGGCGTCGACGTCCGCGGCCGAACCCCGCGGGATCGTGTCCACGACCTCGCCGTTCGCCGGATTGCGGACCTCGAGGGTCTTGCCGGCCTGCGCTTTGACGGTCTGACCGTCGATGAGCATCGTCGCCATCAGGAAAAACCTCCCGTGCGGTGGAGAGAACGCCGGCGATGCGCTCTACGCGCGCCATGCGTCGCTCGCTCTAGAGTCTACGGACCTCCTAACTTTTCGCGCTGGGGGCGCCTGTGTCTGTTCGTTTCGAGAAGCAAGAGCCCGTCGGGCACATCGTGCTTGATCGGCCGCCCGCTAACACCTACGACCGCCCGTTTCTTGACGAGCTCGACGCGGCCATCGAAGAGGCGCGCCGCGACGACGGCGTGAAGGCGATCGTCGTGCGCAGCGCCAACGAGCGCTTCTTCTCGGCGGGCGCCGACATCTCGGTCTTCGCGAAGGGCGACCTCGATGTCCAGAACGCGTTCGTGGTCTGCGCGAACGACGCGATGGGCAAGTTCGAAAGCACACCAAAGGTCGTCGTCGTCGCGATCAATGGGCACTGCCTCGGCGGCGGCCTCGAGATCGCGCTGTGCTGCGACTTCCGCATCGCCGCGGAGGGGTCGTATCGGATCGGCCTTCCCGAGGTGACGCTGGGGCTGCTTCCCGGCACCGGCGGGACCCAGCGCCTGCCGCGGCTCATCGGCCGGCAGAAGGCGCTCGACCTCATGCTGACCGGACGGACCCTCACGCCGCCCGAAGCCCTCGCGGCCGGGATCGTCGACGAGGTCGTGCCCGCCGCGGCGCTGCTCGAACGCGCGGTCGCGCGCGCGACCGCCTACGCGACCGGTCCGACGTACGCGGTCGGTCGCATCAAGCAGGCCGCGGTCCAGGGCCTTGGGTTGCGTCTCGACGAGGGCTTGAAGCTCGAACGCCAGCTGCTCATCGAGCTGTTCAAGAGCGAGGACGCGAAAGAAGGCGTGACCGCGTTCGTGGAGAAGCGCAAGCCGACCTACAAGGGCAAGTGACCGCGAAGCTCGTCTCGCTTCGCGATGCCGTCGACCGGCTGGTCCCGGACGGCGCCTCGATCGCGATCGGCTGCGCGCTCGAGCCGGCCATCCCGTTCGCCTTCGCACACGAGCTGATCCGGCAACGAAGGTCCGAGCTCCACCTCATCGGGCCGATCTCCGACATCGCCTTCGATCAGCTCATCGGGGCGGGGTGCGTGTCGCAAGCGTCCGCCGCGTGGATCGGCAACGTTTCCGCTGGCCTCGCCCACGCCTACCGCCGCGCGATGGAGGAGGGCGTTCCGCGGCGCATCGAGGTGCACGATCACTCGAACTTCACGATCGCTCAGGCGCTCCTCGCCGGCGCGCTCGGCGCGCCCTACCTGCCGACCAAGACGCTGCTCGGGAGCGACATCCCGCAAGCGAACGGGACCTTCCGCGAGGCGATCGATCCGTTCTCGGGCGAGAAGATCCTGCTCATCCCCGCGATCGTCCCCGATGTCACGGTGATCGCGGTGCAGCGCGCGGACGAGGACGGGAATGCTCATCTCTGGGGTCCGTGGGGCGTATCGCAGGAGGCCGCGCTCGCGGCGAAGACGACCATCGTCCTCGCGGAAGAGATCGTCGATCGCGCAGTGATCGCGAGCGATCCGAATCGCACGATCGTCGCCGGGACGAAGGTCGCCGCCGTCGTGCACGAGCCGGGGGCGTGCCATCCCTCGCCGGTCCAGGACCGCTACCGGCGCGACCACGACTTCTTCCACGAGTACCACGCCGCCACCCGGGACCGACAGGGCTTCGAGCGTTGGATTGGCGAATGGGTCACCGATGTCCCCGACCGCGCCGCCTATCTCCGCAAGCTCGGCGCGCGGTGGACAGCGTTGCGCGAGCACCGAACGAGCGTCGCGTGAGCGCTCCGTCCCTGACCGAACGCGTCTCGATGGCCGATCTTTCCATCTACGACTTCGACTGGCATCCGCCGGGATGGGAGTGCATCGATCGGCCGGACGTGTTCGCCTGGCAGTGGACCGCGCCCAACGCCTCGGCCCGAGGCGTCGCCCGCGCGACCTTCGCTGACGCGGACGTAGACGAGCGCGTGCGCGAGATCGGCGAGTTCTTCGCACGTCGCGGGCGGACCGCGCGGTGGCACGTCGGTCCGTCGACGCGCTCGGCGGCTCTCGTCGCCCTGCTCCGCGAACGCGCCGCCGCCGTGCACGAGCCGCGCAACATGAGCGCCGAGCTGACCCGCACGCGGTTCCGCGTGAACGGCGACGTCCGGGTCGAAGAGGTCCGGACCGCCGCGCTCGCCCGAGCGTGGCTCGAGCGGGCGTTCCCTGAGCTCGGCCACGAAGGGATCTCCGCCGAGGTCGATCGCTGGACGAAGCACGAGGCGACCGGGGCCCGCCGCGGCGGCGATCTCGTCGCGTTCCTCGGCGGCGAGGTGGTCGGGAGCGCGTCGTGGCGTGACGCGAGCGTCGGAAGCTGCGTCCAGTTCGTCGGCGGGTGGACCCTCCCCGCGGCGCGCCGGCAGGGGGTGTATTCCACCCTGTGCGCCTATCGCGTCGAACGCGCGCTCGCGCGGGGCCTCCGGTACGCATGCATCGTCGCGGATCCCACGACGTCGGGACCAGTCGTGGCGAAGGCCGGCTTCGTCGATCACGGCCCCCACTACATCTTCACGGGTCTTCAGCTCTGAATCTCACGCCGGGCGAGATCATGGTCGCCTGCGCGGCGCGCGAGATCCGCGAAGGCGAACGCGTCTTCGTGGGTATGCGCCTGCCGCTCATCGCGTTCGTGGTCGCGAAGCGCACTCATGCCCCGAACGCGATCGGCCTCTTCGAGCTGGGCGTCGTCCGCGACCAGCCCGCGTCGGAGCTGCTCTACACGATGGGCGACAACCCCAACGTCGCCGGGGCGGTGTGGTGCGCCCGCACCATCGACCTCATGGGACTTCTCCAGCGCGGCGACGTCCATGCTGGCTTCATCGGCGGAGCGGAGATCGACGTGCACGGCAACCTGAACACGACCGCCATCGGTGAGCGGACCCATCCGAGGGTGCAGCTGCCGGGATCAGGAGGCGGAGCCGACATCGCGAGCCTCGCGCATCGGCTCATCGTGATCATGCCGCACGACAAGCGCCGCCTCCGCGAGAAGGTCGACTTCGTCACCTCCCCCGGCTACGGGACCGGCGGCGACTGGCGCAAGCGTGCGGGCCTGCCGCGTGGCGGCCCGAGCGTGCTGATCACGACGCTCGGCGTTTTCCGGTTCGTCGACGGCGCCGCGGTCCTCGAGTCGTATCACGCCAGCGCGAGCGTCGCTCGGATCCGCGACGCGACGGGCTGGCCGGTCGCGACCGCGGCGAACGTCCGCGAGACCGAGCCGCCAAGCGCGGAGGTCCTCCGGATCATCCGGGCCTACGACCCCGCGGGATTCTGGACGCGTCGCGTCGAATGACTCCTCTCCGCAGCCTCGGAACATAATCACGGCCGTGGGGGCGGTGCGTCTTCCGGAGCTGCCCGCTCGGTACAACGCCGCCGAGACGTTCATCGACGCGCATCGCGGCGTCCGTGACGAGCGCGTCGCCATCCGCTGCCAGGGAAGATCGGTCACGTACGCGGAGCTCTGCGCCAACGTCGATCGCTGCGGGAACGCGCTGCGCGAGCTCGGGGTCGGCATCGAACAGCGCGTGGTCATCCTCTGCCTGGACACGCCCGAGTTCGTCTACGCATTCTTCGGCGCGATCAAGATCGGCGCGATCCCCGTGCCTACCAACACGCTGCTCACACCGCGCGACCTCACGTACATCCTGAACGACAGCCGCGCCGTCGCGGTGATCGCCTCCGGCCCGCTCGTCCAGAAGGTGCTGGATGTCCGGAGAGACGCACCGCGACTGCGGCACGTGATCGCGAGCGGCCCTGAACGCGCGCCTGACGTTCTGTCGCTCGATCAGCTCCTCGCGGCTTCCGACGACGAGCTGTCGCCCGTCGACACGACGCCGGACGACGCGTGCATGTGGATGTACAGCTCGGGGACGACCGGATTCCCGAAGGGCGCCGTCCATCTGCAGCACGACATGATCTACGCCTGCGACACGTACGGCGCGGCGGTGCTGGGCACGACCGAGAATGACCGGCATTTCACCGTCTCGCCGCTCTTCCACTCGTACGGTCTCGGCAACGGAGTGTTCTTCCCGCTGCGCGTCGGCGCGTCGACGGTGTACAAGCCCGAGCGGTCGACGCCCGACCTCGTCTACGGGCTGATCGCGCAGGAACGGCCGACGATCTTCTTCACCGCGCCGACCTTCTACGCGGCCCTGCTCGCGTACCCGGAGGCGGACTTCAAGTACGACCTCTCGTCGGTGCGCGCGTGCGTCAGCGCAGGCGAGGCGCTGCCCAAGGCGCTGTTCGATCAATGGAAGCGGAGATTTGGCATGGAGATCCTCGACGGCATCGGCGCGACCGAGATGATGCACATCTTCATCTCGAACTTCCCGGGCAAGGCGCGTGGCGGAACGAGCGGAACGCCCGTGCGGGGCTACGTGTCGAAGATCGTGGACGACGACGGCAAGGAGCTCGGGCCCGGCGAGACCGGCAACCTCTGGGTCTCGGGAGATTCCTGCGCCGCGTACTACTGGAACAAGCACGACAAGACGAAGGCCGCCTTCAAAGGCGAGTGGTACGTCACCGGTGACAAGTACCACCTGGACGCGGACGGGTACTACACCTACGAGGGACGCAGCGACGACATGCTCAAGGTCTCGGGGCAGTGGGTGTCGCCGGCGGAGGTCGAGGCGGCGCTCATGGAGCATCCGGCCGTGCTCGAGTGCGGCGTCGTCGGCGCGAAGGACAAGGACGACCTGGTGAAGCCGAGGGCGTTCGTCCTCCTCAAGAACGGACGCCAGCCGTCCGATGAGCTCGCGGAAGAGCTCAAGGCGTTCGTGAAGGGACGGATCACGCCGTACAAGTACCCGCGCTGGATCGAGTTCGTCGCCGAGCTTCCGAAGACGGCGACCGGCAAGATCCAGCGGTTCAAGCTGCGGGAACGGGCATGACCGGCGACGACGCGGCCGCGAAGGTCCGCGCCTGGCGCCGCGAGGCGCACGACGATCCCGAAGGCTTCTGGGGTCGGGCCGCCGAGCAGCTTCCGTGGTTCCGCAAGTGGGAGCGGGTCCTCGACTGGGAACCGCCGACGTTCCGGTGGTACGCGGGTGGCATCTCCAACCTCGCCTACAACGCCGTCGACCATCACGTCGCGGCCGGCCGCGGGGAGCACGTCGCCCTGATCGGCGAGAACGAGCGCGGCGAGCGCCGGACGCTGACCTACAGCGAGCTCCTCGCGGAGACCAAGCGGGTCGGCGCGGCGCTGCGCGCGCTGGGGATCGCCAAAGGCGATCGCATCGCCATTTACATGCCCACATCGACCGAGGCGATCGTGCTGATGCTCGGCGCGATCCGCATCGGCGTCGTGATCCTCGTGGTGTTCGCCGGCTTCGGCGCGGGAGCGCTCGGCGAGCGGATCCGCCTCGCCGGCGCGCGGGCGCTCTTCGCCACGGACGTCACGTACCGCAAGGGGAAGGACGTGCCGCTGCTCGGGATCGTCGCGCAAGCTCTGGCGGACACGCCGACGGTCGAGCATGTCGTCGTCCTGCGACGCACGGCGTCGACCGAGCCTGTACGCGGCGAGATCTCCTGGACCGACTTCCTCGCCCGTGGCGCGGGCCACGATGATTCGCACGTCGAGCTCGAAGCGAACGAGCCCGCGTACATCCTCGCGACGAGCGGCACGACCGCCAAGCCGAAGCTCGCGGTGCACACCCACGGCGGCTATCAGGTGTACGTGTATTCGATGGCGAAGTGGATGTTCGGTCTGCGGCCGGACGACGTGTGGTGGTCGACGAGCGACATCGGCTGGGTCGTGGGCCACAGCTACATCGTGTTCGGGCCGCTGCTCATCGGCTGCACGACCATCGCGTACGAGGGCGCCCTCGATCATCCGAACGCGGAGGCGCCGTACGCGATCATCCAGCGGAACAACGTCACCGGCGTCTTCACCTCCCCGACCGCGGCGCGCCTCCTCATGCGGAATGGCTCCGCGCCCGCGCGGAGGCACGATCTCAGCAGCCTGGAGCGGCTCTTCTGCGCGGGCGAGGTGCTCAACGCGCCCGCGTGGGAGTGGCTGCAGAAGGACGCGCTGCAGGACAAGGTCCCGGTCATCGACCACTACTGGCAGACCGAGACCGGCGGGCCGGTGGTCGGCAATCCCTACGGGGTCGCGATGCTGCCGATCAGGCCCGGCTCGGGCGGCGTCCCGCTCGCCGGCATCGAGGCGGCCGTCGTCGACCAGGACGGAAAGGAGCTCGGGCCGGGCGAGAAGGGCATCTTCGTGATCAAGAGGCCGTTCCCGGGGCTCACCGCTCGCCTGTGGGCGGAGCCCGAGCGATACGCGCGCGACTACTGGGAGAAGGTCCCCGGAAAGTCCGTGTACTTCACCGGTGATGCATCGTCGATCGACGAAGACGGCTACGTGTGGTTCTCGGGGCGCGCCGACGAGATCATCAAGATCGCCGACCATCGCATTGGCACGATCGAGGTGGAGACCGCGTTCCTGAGACACCCGGCGGTCGCGGAGGCGGGCGTCACCGGCAGGCCCGACGAGCTGCGCGGGCAGGTGATCTCCGCGTTCGTCGTCCTGAAGCAGGGTCAGACGCCGTCCGATGCACTGAAGAAGGAGCTGCTCGCGACCGTGCGACGCGAGCTCGGCCCGCTCGCCGTGATCGGCGAACTGAACTTCGTCGACATGCTGCCGAAGACTCGCAGCGGCAAGATCATGAGGCGCGTGCTGAAGGCCGTGATCCTCGACAAAGACCCGGGCGACATCTCGACGATCGAGGATGAGGGCTCCGTCGAGGAAGCCCGCGAGTCCTGGCAGCAGATGAAATCCAGTGTCGCGGCAGGGCGCTGAACCCAAACCACCCTGGTCCGCGGTCCCGCGAGAGATCAAAGACAAGGTGGCGACGGTCCTCGG
>VBGS01000236.1 GCA_005889445.1 Chloroflexota bacterium | reverse complement strand
CCCGCGAGAGCCGCACCCACATGCGCAACGCCTGGAAGGAGGAGCTCCTCGCCGTGCGCTCCCTTCTCGATCACTGGATCGAGAAGCAGGACCAAAGCTCCTCCGGGACCAAGCGGCGCGAGACGATCAGCGTCGACTAGACCCGGAGCGCCTCGATCTTCGTCGGCACCCCGCTCGCGAACGTGACGAGCACGCCCTCGCCGTAGCCGAACGCGCGTCCCTCGAGGCGCGCGCCGATGCGCTCGGCGAGCGCGAGCGCTGGGAGCTCGATGATCCCGCCGTGCGAGACCGCGAGCGCGCGATCCTTGTCACCGATCCGAGATGCGATCTGCGCCCATGTCTTGAGCTGCTCCGCCGCGAACGCGCGGGCATCCTCGCGTTCACGGAGGACGGACTGCCAGTCGGTGAGCGTGCGCATCTCGCCGAAGATCCGGTCGCCGATCACGCCGCCCATCTCGGGCAGCAGGCCCGGGTCGATCGCGTCGAGCCGGCCGGCGATCAGCTGCGCGGTCTCCTTCGCGCGCGGAAGTGGGCTCGAGAGCACCAGCGCGAATTTCGGCGCGCGCTTCGCGAGCGCTTCGGCCATGGCCCGCCCAGCGGGCGACAGCGCACTCTGGTTGTCGCCTTTGTCGGAACGCTCGGTGTGGCGGCGGATCTCGAGTAGGGGCACGAAGGGGCGAGCGTAGCCGGGCGATCGGCGCCGCGGCCGCTCTCGCCCACGTCACCCAGATCCACAAGCCTCGGTGCGATAGGAACCACACATCGCCGGCTCAACTGCAACGACGGCCCCACGATCCTGTTCAGTGGGGACGCCGTCATGGCGCCTTCGGCGTCCCTTCTTGAAGAACGATGACGTTTTCGCTACAGCTTGCGGTACACCTCGCGGCGATGACGGACGCGCGTCACGATCACGGCCCGAGCCGAATCGTCCACCTCGTACACGACTCGGTAGTCCCCAACGCGGAGACGGAACGCCTCGAGACCGGCCAGCTTCTCCGCTCCGGGCGGGCGCGGCTCCTCGGCGAGAGCCACGAGCCGGGCGCTGATGCGATCGAAGAGCATCTTGGACAGACGGTCGAGATCACGCTCCGCGGAGCGCTGGATCTCAACGCGATACGCGGGCATGCGCGCGCTGAGCGGCCTTCTGCTTCGCTGGCCTCCGCGGAGCGGCAGCGCGCCGCTTGCTGATTATCTCGGCAAGCGGACGCGAAGTCTCCTCGCCGCGCTCTCTTCGCTCTCGAGCCAAGAGGGCCTCGAGCGAGTCGTCCAGGTGCTCCAACTGCTCGACGAGAGCTCGATACTCATCGATATCCAACAGAACGGCGCGCGGCTTGCCCCTCTGCGTGAGATAGAGCGGACCATCGTGGCCCAGTCGTGCGAGGACATCCGCCATCTCTGCCCGGAGGCGCGCCACAGTCATGAATTCATTGGCCACCGATCAATTGTACATCAAACCGTACGCTGGCATGTACACCGACTTTTTCCTTGTAAGGAAAAAGAAGCCCGGTCTGGTCCGGGCCCTCTTGCATCAAAACGCCTCGACGATCTAGTTCTCGCTGAACGACGTGTGGAATGTCCCTCCGCCGTCAGTGGTCCTGGCGCCGTTGACGACTAGGAAGTGCTCGGTGAGCTCAGGGCTATCGCTGCCCTGCTCGCCGTTCAAGTCCGACCACTCGTTGGGATACCGACGATCGCGTTCATCGACAGCTCGCTTTGTGGGTTTGTGGAGCGTCACCTCGGCAGCGTTTGACCACGAGACCTGATTTGATGCCGGTCGCGCCTAGGTTGCCCGCCGGGAAACAGAGCGGGCGAACGGCGGCGTGTAAACCCTCGGTAACAAATACAGCCCAGCGTGTTTGCCGGA
>VBGS01000104.1 GCA_005889445.1 Chloroflexota bacterium | reverse complement strand
GAGCTTCATCGGCGGCTGAGCTAGGCCGCGATGCTGAGGGCGTCCTCCAGCTCATCGGCGAGACGCTCCGCGGCCGCTCCCTTCACGCGCAGCCGCTCGATGCTCTGCGCGACGGTCTCGGCGATGTCCGGCGTTCGTTTGGCCTCGAGGAAGCGGATCGCGTCGTCGACGAGGCCGGGCTGTGCGAGCTGACTGACCGCGTTAGGGAATGCCTGCTTGAGGAGCGGCGCCAGCTCCGCGCCGGCCACTTCGGCGTCCCACTTCTCGCGGAGCACCTGCCATGCGATCTCGCGTGAACGCCGAAGCTGCATGAGCGGGATCAACATCAGGCCGCGCTCCATCGTGCGGATCGTCGGGCTGAAGATGAGCTCGGCGGTGCGTTCGATAAGGCGCGGCTCCTCGAAATACAGCAGGCCCTGCCTGAAGCGCGCCTCCTCCTGCGCGTCAGACGCCGCTGCCTCCTTCATCCGTGCGACGTAGCGATCCCAGAGCCGCTCGTCACCGATCGTCGCCGCGACGGCGATGACGACCCCCGCGACGTCGGGATGCAGTCGCGCGGTGCCGTCGAGGTGGGCACGCACTCGGCGCAGCGCCTCCTCGCGGACATCGGCCGCTCGCGCGTGGATGCCGAGCATGCCGATCGCCCGCGTCCGCTTCTCGCGTGTGTCCGAGTCCTCGTCGTCCGCCGGGTCCCAGCCGGCGCTCTGCAGGATCGGTCGGAAGATCTCCTCGACGAGCCGCTGGAACGATTGCTCGGTGCTCGCGCGCACCGCGTAGTTGCTGATCCACGTGAGGGCATCCGCGATCGCGGAAAGCACGGCTCGGTCGTCCTCGCCGCGCATCGACTCGACCCGCCGCAGGAACGTCGCGAGCGGCGACTTGCCGTGGCGCGTGAGCGCCCACAGGTTCTCGATGAGATTCAGGCGCTCCTCCGAGCCGAGCTGCCGGATGCCCTCGGAGAGCCGCTCCGAGGAGATCCCCGCCAGGAGGAAGCGGTAAAAGCCGCGGCCGCCGGTGTTCGGGTAGTACCACCGCGCGCCGGGCAGATCGACGGTCACGCGAGCGGCCTTCAGGAGAACGCGCGTCTCCTTCGTTCCGGCGGCGGTGCCGTACTTGACCACGAGGGGCACGGGCCAGAGCTGGCTCGTCGGCTTCGCATCCTTGTCCGAGAAGTAGCGGGTCTGGGAGATCTCCAGCTCCAACCCGTCGCCCTTCACCCGCGCGGCGATCGTCACCAGCGGATGACCGGGCTCCTTGATCCATGCGTTGGCGATCCCGGTCACGTCCTGACCCGACGACTCGTCGAGGGCGCGCCAGAAATCGTCCGCCGACGCGTTCGCCTCGGCGTGTCTGCGGAGGTAGATCCGGACGCCTTCGCGGAACGCGTCCTCGCCAAGGTATCCCTCGATCATCCGGAGGACCGCCGCGCCTTTCGTGTAGGAGATCGCGTCGAACCGCTGTGACGCTTCCTCCGCGCTCTTGGCCTCGACCGAGATCGGGTGCGTCGACGCGAGCGAGTCGAGGTTGAACGCGCTCGCGTTATCCGCGACGAAATCGCGCCAGTAGCGCCACTCGGGGTTGAGCGTGGCCGTCGCCTTCTCGCCGACGAACGACGCGAACGACTCGTTGAGCCAGAGATCGGTCCACCAGCGCATCGTGACCAGGTCGCCCCACCACATGTGCGTGAGCTCATGCGCGGCGGTCGAGAACACACCCTTCATCGTGGTGATCGACGCGTTGCGACTGTCGGCGGCGAGCAGCCGCGTTCGGTACGTGATCGCGCCGGGATTCTCCATCGCGCCCGCTTCGAAGTCGGGGATGCCGATCGCGTCGACCTTGTAATAGGGGTAGGGGATGGCCGTGTAACCCTGGAGCCACTCCACCGAGCGCACATGCGCATCGCGCGCGTAGATGCCCTGCTCCGCGAGACCGGGCGGGAGGCACACCCGGACCGGGATCCCCGAGGGGGTCGTCGCCGTCGGGGTGAACTCGTACGGGCCGACGGTGAACGCGACGAGGTAGCTCGAGATCTTTGGGGTCTCGCGGAAACGCGTGACCGTCCGGTGCTCGCCCAGCTGTTCCTGGCGCTCGATCGGCATATTCGCGATCGCCGCGTTCCCAGACGGATGAACGAGCTCCAGCGTGAAGCGGGCTTTGAACTCCGGTTCGTCGAAGCAGGGGAACGCCCGGCGCGCGTCCGCGGCCTCGAACTGGGTCTCGCCCGCCGGGATCTCGCGCGTGAATCGGAGCGTGACGGTCTCCGCCGCAGTGTCGTATTGGGGGCGCTCGGCGGCCTGGTCGTCGACGCTCGCGCTCTGGATGTCGAGGTCGAGCGAATGCAGGACGATCTCACGCGAGGGACGCGCCAGCCGGACCGCTACGCGCTCGGTCCCGACCGAGGACCAGTCGTCGAAGTCGAGCTGGAAGTGGAGCTCATACCGGCTCGGCAGCACGTCCTTGGTCAGCCGAAAGTTGCGCCGCTCCTGGGTCACGCGCACCTCCCCTGCGAAGCGAAGAGCCTACCTGCTACGGTCTCCAGATGCCGCCCCAATTCATTTACACGATGTATCAACTGAAAAAGATCATCCCCGCGTCGCAGCGGGAGATCCTCCGTGGGATCACGCTGGCGTTCTATCCCGACGCCAAGATCGGCGTTCTCGGCCCGAACGGCGCCGGCAAGAGCACCCTCCTGCGGATCATGGCCGGCGTCGATCGCGAGTTTGTCGGCGACGCATGGATCACCCCAGGGTTCAGCGCCGGGCTGCTCGCGCAGGAGCCGCAGCTGGACCCGGCAAAGGACGTCCGCGGCAATGTCGAGGACGGCGTCGCAACGCAGCGCGCTGTGCTGGATCGCTACAACCAGCTCTCCCTTCGCCTCGGCGAGGACCTCCCGGCGGACGAGATGGACAAGGTCACCGCTGAGCTTCAGCGCACCCAGGACGAGATCGAGGCCAAGGGCCTCTGGGATCTCGACACCACGGTCGACGTCGCGATGGATGCCTTGCGCTGCCCGCCCGGCGATCAGGACGTGAGCACCCTCTCGGGCGGCGAGCGCCGGCGCGTCGCGCTGTGCCGGCTGCTGCTCTCCAAGCCCGATCTCCTGCTCCTCGACGAACCGACGAACCACCTCGACGCCGAGTCGGTCGGATGGCTCGAGCGCCACCTCGCCGAATATCCGGGGTGCGTCGTCGCCGTCACCCACGACCGCTACTTCCTCGACAACGTCGCCGGCTGGATCCTCGAGCTCGACAAGGGCGCTGGCATTCCCTACCAGGGCAACTACAGCTCATGGCTCGAGCAGAAACGGAAGCGCCTGGCCGACGAGGAGAAGCAGGAATCCGCTCGTCAACGGACCCTCGCCCGTGAGCTCGAGTGGGTGCGCGCGTCACCGCGAGCGCGGCAGGCGAAGAGCAAGGCGCGCATCGACGCGTACGAACGGCTCCTCGCCGAGGACCCCGAGCTGCGCGAGCGCGAGCTCGAGATCTCGATCCCACCGGGACCACGCCTGGGCGACGTCGTCATCGAGGCCGAGAGCCTGCGCAAGGCGTACGGCGACAAGCTGCTCTTCGACGACCTGACCTTCAAGCTCCCGCGCGGCGGGATCGTCGGTGTCGTCGGGCCAAACGGCGCCGGGAAGACGACGCTCTTCCGGTTGATCACCGGCGAGGACAAGCCCGATGGCGGAGCGCTCCGCATCGGCGACACGGTCCAGTTGTCGTACGTGTCGCAGACCCGCGACACGCTCGATCCGGCGAAGACGGTCTGGGAAGAGATCTCCGGCGGACAGGAGAACATCCAGATCGGCAACCGCACTCGCAACGCGCGCGCATACGCGGCGTCGCTCAACTTCCGTGGCGCGGACCAGCAGAAGAAGGTCGACGAACGATCTCGACGTCGACACGCTCCGCGCGCTCGAGGAGGCGCTGCTCGACTTCGCCGGGTGCGTCGTGGTCATCAGCCACGACCGCTGGTTCCTCGACCGGATCGCCACGCACCTGCTCGTCTTCGAGGGCGACAGCCGTGTCCGGTGGTTCGAGGGCAACTACCAGGCGTATGAGGAATTCATGCGCAAGACGGTCGGCACCGACTGGCGCCCGCATCGCATCAGGTATCGCCCGCTCGTTCGAGCCTGAGAGAAAGCCGCCTCCGCTACTAGGCGGTGCGAGGCTCCGGCTTGTTGGGATCGATCCCGAGGTCGCCGAGCGCGCGCGCGACGTCGGGGAGGCCGTACTGCTCGCAGAGCGCCAGCGCGTGGAGCGAAGCGGTGGCGACGCTCTCCGCGTCGATCTCGAAGTGGCGGCGGAGCGCGTCGCGGGTGTCGCTGCGACCGAAGCCGTCCGTCCCGAGCGGGACGAACGGGCTCCCCGACCAGCGCGAGATGAGGTCGGGAAGCGACTTCAGGTAATCGCTCGCCGCGATGATCGGCGAGTGGCCGCCGAGCACCTGCGTGATATACGGGATGCGCGCCTCGGCGTCGGGGTGCAGGCGGTTCCAGCGTTCGGCCGCGAGCGCATCGTTGCGCAGCTGCTGATAGCTGGTGACGCTGTACACATCGGCCGACACGTCGTACTTCTCCTGCAGGAGCTCCTGTGCCCGGAGGACCTGCCGCAGGATCGACCCGGAACCGAGGAGCGTCACGCGGCGGCGCCGGCCCTCTTCTCCCGTCTTGAAGAGGTAGATGCCGCGGATGATCCCCTCCTCGACGCCCTCCGGCATCGGCGGCATCGGGTAGTTCTCGTTGTAGAGCGTGAGGTAATAGAAGACGTCCTCGCCGTCGCCGAGCATCCGCTTGATCCCATCGCGCACGATCACCGCGGTCTCGTAGGCGAACGCCGGGTCGTACGCGCGAACGTTCGGGAGCGCCGTGGCCAGCAGCTGGCTGTGCCCGTCCTCGTGCTGGAGGCCCTCACCGTTCAGCGTCGTGCGCCCGGCGGTCGCGCCGCAGAGGAACCCGCGGCCGCGCGCGTCCCCGAACGCCCAGATCTGATCGCCGGTCCGCTGGAAGCCGAACATCGAATAGAAGACGTAGAAGGGCAGCATCGGCTCGCCATGCGTGGCGTAGCTGGTCCCGGCCGCCGTGAACGAGGCCATCGAACCAGCCTCGGTGATGCCCTCCTCGAGGACCTGCCCGTCCTGCGCCTCGCGATACGGTAGGAGGGTCTCGGCGTCGACCGGCTCGTAACGCTGGCCAAGCGGCGAGTAGATCCCGACCTCCTTGAAGAGCGGGTCCATACCGAACGTGCGCGCCTCGTCGGGAATGATCGGGACGATGCGCTTCCCGAGGTTCTTGTCGCGGAGCAGATTGCGCAGCAGGCGCGTGAACGCCATCGTCGTCGACGCCGCGGCGGTGCCCGAGCCGCGCGGGAATTCCGCGAAGGCGGCCTCGTCGGGCATCGCGAGCGGCTTCGCGCGGACGACACGCTTCGGGATCGAGCCGCCCAGCGCGTGCCGGCGCTCGAGCATGTACCGCATCTCGGGGGTGTCCGGGCCCGGACGAAAGTACGGCGGGTCCTCGGCGAGACGATCGTCGGGGATCGGGAGCTCGAGCCGGTCGCGGAAGATCTTCAGCTCGTCGACGCTCATCTTTTTGGCCTGGTGCGTGATGTTCCGCGCCTCGACCGACGGGCCGAGCGCCCATCCCTTGACGGTCTGCGCGAGCACGACCGTCGGGGCGCCGGTGTGACGGACCGCCGCGTGGTAGGCCGCGTAGACCTTGCGGTAGTCGTGGCCGCCGCGGCGGAGGGTGCGCAGCTGCTCATCCGAGAGGTGCTCCACGAGCTTGCGCAGCCGTGGATCCGGTCCGAAGAAGTGCTCGCGGATGTAGGCGCCGTCCGCGATGGTCATCCGCTGCGACTCACCGTCTGTTGTTTCTCCCATGCGGTTGACGAGGACACCGTCCACGTCGCGCGCGAGCAGCTCGTCCCACTCGCGCGACCAGATCACTTTCACGACGTTCCAGCCGGAGCCGCGGAAGACCGACTCGAGCTCCTGGATGATCTTGCCGTTGCCCCGCACCGGACCGTCGAGGCGCTGCAGGTTGCAGTTGACGACGAACGTGAGGTTGTCGAGCCCCTCGCGCGCCGCGACGTGAAGCGCACCGAGCGACTCGGGCTCGTCGCACTCGCCGTCGCCGAGGAACGCCCAGACGCGCGAGCTCGAGGTGTCCTTCAGCCCGCGGTGCTGCAGATAGCGGTTGAAGCGCGCCTGGTAGATCGCCGCGAGCGGTCCGAGGCCCATCGAGACCGTGGGGAACTCCCAGAAGTCGGGCATGAGCCGCGGGTGGGGATAGCTCGACAGGCCCTCGCCCGGGACGACCTCGCGACGGAAGTGATCGAGCTGCGCCTCGCTGAATCGGCCTTCGAGGAACGCCCGCGCGTAGATCCCCGGAGCGGCGTGTCCCTGGAAGAAGATCTGGTCACCGGCCGAGCCGTCGTCCTTGCCACGGAAGAAGTGGTTGAAGCCGACCTCGTACAGGCTCGCGGCCGAGGCGTACGTCGCGAGGTGACCGCCGATGCCGTCGTAGTGATGGTTCGCGCGGACGACCATCGCGACCGCGTTCCAACGGATCATCCGTCGGATGCGGAGTTCCATGCCCTCGTCGCCGGGAAAGTACGGCTCCTGCTCAGGGGAGATCGTGTTGATGTAGCGGGTCTGGGTCAGCGGGGGCAGGCCGACGTGCAGCATCCGCGCTCGCTTCAGGAGCTTGTAGAGGACGAAGCGCGCGCGGTCCCCGCCGGACTGCTTGACGAGTGCGTCGAGTGAGTCGACCCACTCCTGGGTCTCTTGCGGATCGATGTCCGGAAGCTGGTGCTTGAACTCGTCGAAGACGTCGTGCACGTCGGTCATTCACAGCAAAGTCTAGGGCGAGCGCTCTGTAAACTCGACGCGTGCAGGAACGACCACGGCGTCGGCGTTCACGCTCGCGCCGGCCGCGCGAACAGGTCCGGCCGACCGAGCCCGCGGCCGCTCGAAGCAAGCGACCCGAGCCCGAACGCCGGCCGGCGCGTCCGGCGCCGCGTCGCAGACCCGACCGGTTCCGCGTCGACGAGATCCGACCCGGAAGTCCGTGCGTCATCTTGCTCGACGCGCGTGAGGGCGAGCCCGATCGGAGCGGCGCGATCGCGTCGTTCGAAGGGTTCTTCGATTTCGAGAGCGGCGAACCGCGTCGCGCGCAGAGCGGCATCCCTCGTCTTCGCGTCGGCGACGATCGTCTTTGGGGATTCGAGTGCTGGTGGCGGCCGGATCCGCAGCGAACCGGCTTCACCGCGGACGACCGCGAGCGACTAGAGACGTCGAAACGTCTCCTTCGCGGACTGATGCGTGACGCGCGCCGGGGCGGCCTGCGGGGCGCCTTGCCGGCGAGGACCTAGGCCGGGGTGACCTTCTCCGCCTGCGGCTTGCCGCGTCGGGGGTCGGTGCCCTTCTCGTAGTTCACGCTCTGCCCCTCACGCAGGGTGTCGAAGGCGTCGCCTTCCACCTGCGACCGGTGGAAGAAGATGTCGGATCCGTCCTCTGTCTGAATGAAACCGAAGCCCCTGTCGCCCACGAGCTTCTTGATCGTCCCTGTGGCCACTTGTGTCCTCCACGTGCGCGCGCACGTCGTGTCGTTTGAGCGAACTTTACGCCCTCTCTGCCCGCACCGTCGTCCGCCCCGGGTCGGGTACTAGGACCAATCAGGTACAAGCGGGCCGCGTACCTGTGACTAGGCCCGGTGGCCTTCGGCGACGGACGATGCGCGCTAGGTCCGCGGAGCAGCCAAATCCGCCGCGTGGAGCAGGGGAGCCAATGATCCGTCGGCCGCGCATCCGGTTCTCGCAGAAGGTGCTCGCCGCGCTGTTGATCGTCGGTGTGGCGCCGATCGCGCTTGTCAGCGCCGTCGGCATACAGGGGACCCGTAATGACCTGACCTCCCTCGGCGTGACGAACATCCGACAGCGCTCGACCTCCACGGCGAATGCGATCGATGCCTATCTTCAGAGCCGACTCGGCGACATCATCCTGGTCAGCAAGATCCCCGACGTCGTCCGGTTCTCGCAGAACCTCTCGGACCAGCTGAACCGCGCGGTCGCGCGGAACGCGCTCGCGGCCGCGGCGGCTCGCGCGCCCGAGTACGAGTCTGTTGCGATCGTCGACCCGAAGGGATCCATCATCGCCGCCTCCGTCCAATCGGATGAAGGGACCAGCGTCGCTTTCCGCGAGTACTTCCTCACCGCGATGAAGGGCACGCCGTACGTGAGCGACCCGTCGTACTCGGTCATCACCAACAAGCCGGCTCTCTTCTTCTCCTCGCCGGTGAAGGACCCGAGCGGCGCGGTGCTCGCCGTCGTTCGCACCCGCGTGAACCTCGCGGCGATCTGGGACATCGTCGAAGGCGACGCCGGATCGGTCGGGCAAGGCGCGCACAGCTTCCTCGTCGACGACTACGGCATCCGCCTCGCGGTCTCCGAGACGAAGGGCCACCGCGATCAGGCCGAGTCGCTCATCTACAAGCCGATCGCGCCGATCGACCCGGACACCGCGAAAAAGCTCGCCGCTGACAAGCGCTTCGGTACGAAGACGCCCGACCAGCTCGTCATCGATCCGCTCCCGACGCTCAAGAGCTCGCTCGACGGTCTCGCGAAGGGTGTTTCCGGCGACTACGCGTTCGCGTTCGGCACCGGTTCGGACGAGCAGCGGGGCGTCGTCACCCGGCTGGTCACGAAGCCCTGGGGTTACGTTCTCGCGGTCCCGCTCACCACGTACACGCGTGCGGCGGACAACGCGACCTTCGACGCGGGGCTGATGCTGGTGATGGGCATCCTGCTCTCGTTTGTGATCGGCGTGGTGCTCACGCGCTCGCTCGTTGGTCCGCTCCGTCGTCTCGTCGGGGAAGCCACGCAGGTCTCGACGGGCGACGTCGACCTTCGCGAAGCGCACTTCGATACCAAGAGCGGCGACGACATCACGCACGAGGTGGCGTCAGCGTTCGACCGGATGCTGAACGCGCTGCGCTTCTACGCTCTCGCCGACGAAGCCGGGAGCGGCGGCGAGGACTAGATGAACGCCCTCGCGGTCGATCTCCTGGGCGTCGCCAAGGAGTACCTCGGCCCCGCGGCGCCGGCATTCCTATCGCGCGAGCTTGTTGCCCTCGGCTGCAACGCCAACACCGTCGAGAGCAAACACATCCTCGCGCTCGCCGAGCGAGCCCGGTTGTCGGCGTCGCGCGTGATGGACACCAAGAGGGCCGGGGAGTTCGCCCAGGCGCTCGCGGCGCACGGCGGGCGCCAGTCGGCGCCGAAGATGGCCGGCGACCACCGCCTCGCGAGCGACGCCGCGGCGAAGCTCTTCGCGAGCGGCCGGTTGCGGCAGGCCGAGGCCGCATACCGCGAGCTCATCGCGAAGCACAGCGATGCGGAGTCGTACTCGGGGCTCGCCCGCACCCTCATGTCGCTCGAGGACGCCGCCGCCGCGCTGAACCTGCTCCGTGAGGGCGCGGCGAGCCTCGCGCGGAAGGGGGATCGCATCAACGCCATCGCCCTGCTCGGAGTCGCCGTGGAGATCGCGCCGGGCGACCTCAACGCGCACCGCCGTCTCGCGGCGGCGCTCGCCAATCAGGGTGACCTCATCAGCGCGTGTGCCGAGTACGCGCGATTCGTGGACGTAGCGCTGTCGCAGCGCGACACGCGCCGCGCGCTGCTCGAGCTCACCTACGGACGCGAGACCCTCGGAGATTTGCCGCAGCTTCTGGCGATCGCGGACCGTGTGGCCGCGGCGCAGCACGGGGCGCTGCCGACGCCGCCACCGCCTGCTCGCGTCGCGGCCACACCGTCCACGACCCCGGCAACGCCGACAGTCGTGACGCCGCTTCGGCCGACGAGGCCGACGATGATCGGCATGTCGGAGGTCGCCGCGGCCGCCGCGAAGCCGGCGCCGCTCGCCGAGACGGTCCAAGCGAGGACGCGCCCCGCCGCGAGCAACGCCGTGGCGTTCCAGGACGCTCGCACGTTCACGCACGCGGAGAAGGGCGACGTGATGAGCGCCGCGGATCTCCTCGACCGGGCGGGTCTGGTCGGCAAGCAGAAGGCGGAGGCGATCGTGGCGCGCGGCCCGGGCCGGCCGCCGGTCGACCTCGAGGCGGAGCTCGCTCGGCTCAGTCCGTGCGGCTCGCCCCCCGAAGACGCGACCCTCGCCGCGCTGCGAGCGTCCGCGCTCGTCGCCGCTCGCGATGGCCGCGCCGTCGAGACCGCCCTCGACGCGGCGCGCAAGCTGCTCGCGCTGCACAAGCTGCAGGGCGCTTCCGACGTGCTCCTCGATCTCATCGGCGCCGGCTACCGCGATCGCGAAGCGCATCGCCTGCTCATCGAGGTGAACTGCGAGCTGGGACGCCGCGAGGTCGCCCGCGAGAAGTGCGCGCTGCTCGGCGCGGTCTATCGGCTCGATGGGCAGGGCGCGATCGCCGAGGACGTCGAGCGCCTGGCGAAGATCCTCTAGCCGAAGCTCCGGCCGGTGTAGCGCGTCTGCGCTCCGCTGGACGTGTCGAGGAACGGGCGCGCCAGGAGCGTGATCACGAGCCCCGCGATGAATCCACCGATGTGCGCGAAGTAGGCGACGCCGCTGGTCTGCGTGCTGACCGCGATCGAGCCGATCCCGTTGATGAACTGCAGGATCGCCCACAGTCCGATCATCACGATGGCTGGCACGGTGAACGGTCGCAGGAAGATGAGCCCGAGCGCGAGGATCACGCGAACTCTGTTACGCGGGTAGAGCACCAGATACGAGGCGAGCACGCCGCTGATCGCGCCGGATGCGCCCAGGCTCGGGATGATCGACTGCGGATCGGTGTAGACCTGCGCGAGCGACGCGATCACCCCGCAGACCAGATAGAAGACGAGGTACTTGATCGACCCGAACGTCTTCTCGATGTTGTCGCCGAAGATGAAGAGGAAAAGCATGTTGCCGCCGATGTGCAGCCAGCCGCCGTGCATGAACATCGATGTCAGCAGCGTGAGCCAGATCGGCCGCGGACCAGGGGCTTCGTCGATCTCGATCGAGCTCCCGTCCGGTGCCTGGAAAAAGAAGGCGCCGACGATGTCCTTGCCGGTGGTGATCTCCGCCGGGACAGTGCTGTAGCCGTTCGTGAAATCCGGATTGACGAGCTGGTAGAGGAAGACGAGGACGTTCAGGACGATGATCGAAATGTTGACGATGGGGAAGCCCGGCCGGCCAGTGTCCTCGTCGCCGATCGGAATCACGGCCGCATTCTCCACGACCGGAGGACCGAGCGCTCAGCCGCCGCGAGCGCGGCCGCGTCCTGGCTGCATCGGTACGCCGGGTGCTTTACGCATTCGGCATGAAAGTCGTGCGTTTCTGCGGTCGCGAGCGGCTTCCCGGGGGTGCGCGTCTCTGGCGTCGTGTAGCGCGCCGCGCGGCCTTTTCTGGTGTCCTCGCTGTGTACGGCTATGGCGTCGGCGGGAGACCCGGCGGCTCGCAGCGCAAAGCCGAGCGCACCGGCGAGCTCCCGGGAACGGTACTGGCTGATTACGAACCTGGACTGATTCGTGTGTGGCTGCCGTGCACGTGCCAGGCCGCGGAGCTGGACGTGGATCAGCTCGCCGAAAACCGGGAGGATCCGCTCTCGAGCTTCGCGCATGAGCTTGGCCACCACGTGCAATACCGCCGACGCCGAACGTACTTCAACGAAGCCGTGGCCGAGCGCTACGGGCGGCTCCTGCTCCGGGAGCTCGGCGTCAGCTGACGCTCACTCCGGCAGCCTGCCGAGCACCATCCGCGAGACTCCCAGCAGCGCGATCCCGCCCGCGGTCGACCATGACAGCGCGGACACGAGCGGCGCATTGAAGTCATTGCCCGACAAGAACGAATGGAGAAAGAGCGCGACGAACATCACGTAGCTGGTGCGGTGGATCCAGCGCCAGAGCTCATCGTTCATCCGGCGGCGCAGCCAGCTGGTGATCGTGATGACGACGAGGAGATCGAGCGAGAGCGTGCCGAGACCGATCGCGAGCGGTCCATAGTCGACCCGGAACGGGACGAGCACGTCGACGAGGGCGATCTGGGCGGTCTTGTCCAGAAGCAGTGCGAGCACGTGGAACGTTCCGAGCGGGATCCACAGCCACGTCGTCCAGTCGTGCAGCGCTCGCATCGCCCGGTTCTTCGCGAGCCAATCGAGCACCGACGTCCGGAGGGCGATGCCTGAGAGGACGGCGATGCAGAGCGCGACATACGAGGCGAGGCCGGTCGCGCGCGCGGCGATCCAGAAAAAGAGCTGCTGCAAGTTGAGGATCGGCGCGGGCGTGGCGCTGGAGCGCGGCGGGTTCCCGCGACGCGTGCCGACGAGCGAGGGGATGGGGGTCGGCGTCGATGCGGCCGGAGCCACCGTCGCCGCCGGCTTGTCGGCGACCGGCGGCTGCAGCGGCGCGTCGGGGTTCTTGATGTGCGCGCCGGCGTAGCCGTAGGAGCCGGCCAGGACGAGGACGGTCGTCAGGAGCGATCCCAGCTTGAGTCCCCAGGCGGGCACGGCGCTACGCCTGCGCCTTGACGAACGGCACGCGCTCGAAGCCCTGACCGAGGATCTCCTTCGCGTCGACGCCGAGGTGCCCCGAGAGGATCTCCTGATACACCGACCGGAAGTCGACGGCGTACGCGAGGTTGCCGAGCTGGTC
>VBGS01000103.1:12454-16938 GCA_005889445.1 Chloroflexota bacterium | reverse complement strand
AAGGGATACGAGGCGCTTCGTGAAGCCGCGCGGATCGTGTGGCGTTCGCGGCCTGAGGTCAGGTTCGTCGCGATCGGCCAGCGATCGTGGACATCACGCATCGTTCCGTCGTGGAAGGATGAACGCTGGGTCGAACGCGGCGTCGTGAGCGAGACGGAGAAGGCCGAGGCCTACGCGCGCGCGACTGTCTTCGCGATGCCCTCGTTGCACGAGACCTTTGGCCATACGTACCTTGAGGCCTGGTACGCGTGGCGGCCGATCATCGCGGGAGACATCCCGCCGATCCGCGAGATCGTTCGTGACGGGCGGGATGGCCTGCTGGTCTCCCAGGACCCGCACGCGATCGCGCGCGCGATCCTCGTCCTGCTCGGCGACCCGCTGCGCGCGCGACGCATGGGCGAGTCGGGCCGCTTCCGGCTTCAGGAGAAGTGGACCTGGGAGCTCGTCGCCGAGCGCACCGAGAGGGCCTACGAGGCCGCGGTCGCGAGGCGCGCGGCGCTCAGTTAGCCGCCTAGCCGATCGCCTCGATGATCCCCCTGGCCGATTGGGAGAGGTGGGGGGCGAGGCGGTAGAAGGACCAGATGCCGCGCTTGGTGACCTCGACGAGACCGGCGTCGCGAAGCTTACCCATGTGATGCGAGACGGTGGGCTGCGAAAGGTCGAACGAGCCCGTGAAATCGCAGATGCACACCGCCTCCTTCGCCTCGCGAAGGGCGATCACCATCCGCAGGCGGGTCGGCTCAGCGAGCGCCTTCAATATCTCGGTGATCTCGTCGACCTTGGCGGGACGCACCGTGATCGTCGGGGGGCAGCAGACCCCGCGCTCGCGCTCGGGGAGGACCGCGAGTCGTTCCATGTCCGAATGCTCACAGACCCATTGACAGACGTCAATGGGTTGCACTACCTTCCATCGACACCCGTCTATGGGTTCGGAGGACGATCGTGAGCGAGCTGATCGACGCGGTCCGCGAGCGTTACGCCGCAAAGGCCCTGCAGATGGCGCGGCCGGGAGTGACCGGGTCGCTCGACCTTTCGTGCGGCCTCACCGAAGCGGAGCGCACCGAGCGCCGTGTCGAGTGGCGTGCGATCGACGACACCGCCCTGGTCGACCGCGTCGAGAGCGGCGGCACGGTGACCTCGACCTACCTGAGCTCGCCCGCCACGCGAGCGGAGCTCACACGCCTTGTCCAGGCTGAGCGCGTCTGCTGCGGGACCGCGGGTTGGGCGCTTCGCGATGATGGCGACCGCCTTCGCGTCACGGTGCAGGCGGAGAGCGCCACGTGTTGCGGTGACGACTGCTGCGGCGCGACCTACTCGTCGGATGAGCTCGCGTCCGTCGGGATCACCGCGCGCGCGAGCCTGGGCTGCGGCAATCCCATGCTCCTCGCCGATCTGCGTTCCGGCGAGACGGTGCTCGACCTCGGCAGCGGGGCCGGCCTCGACGTGCTCCTTTCGGCGCGGCGGGTCGGGCCGGGTGGCCATGCGTACGGCGTCGACATGACGGACGAGATGCTCGCCGTCGCCCGCGAGAACCAGGCGAAGGCCGGGGTCGCGAACGCCTCGTCCCTCAAGGCGACCATCGAGGCGATCCCGCTCCCCGACGCGAGCGTCGACGTGGTCATCTCGAACTGCGTCATCAATCTCGCCGCCGACAAGCAAGCGGTCCTGCGTGAGGCCCGCCGGGTCCTGAGGCCCGGCGGCCGCTTCGCGGTCGCCGACATGGTCGCGCTGGCCGAGCTGCCGGCGGACGTGAAGCGCTCGCTCGATCAGTGGGCCGGGTGCGTCGCCGGCACGATCTCGGTCGACGAGTACGCCGCTGCTTTGCGCGACGCCGGTTTCAACGGGATCGCCGTCGAGGTGACTCGGGAAGTTCGGCTCGAGGGAGTCGACGGCGCGATCGCGAGCGCGTACATCCGAGCGACCGCGTAAGGACGAAGCCCTGCCCCTGTGACGATGGCGGTGCGGTCGCAATCGGCCTGGCCGGGACCGCTTGCCGGACGCCAGCGCTCGGTCTCAGCGACAATGGCGCCTGAACCTTGCGAGATGTGATCGGGCAGCGTCGCATGCTCGGGCGGCTGGGCGAGAAAGCGCTCGAAGGCGATGTGGCCCATGCGTATGAGCTCAGCGGCCCGCGGTCGATCGGCAAACGAACTGTGGCGATCCGCTTCGCGCAGACGCTGCTCTGCACGAGCGAGCCACTCGGTGCCGGGGGCTGTGGGCACTGCCTCGCATGTCGCAAGATCGATCACTACACCCACCCCGACGTTCGCCTGGTCACTCGCCTGGTCGATGTCGAGAGGGAGACAGACCGGAAGTTCATCGCGATCGAGCAGATCCGTGAGATGCAACAGGACCTGGCCCTCCGGCCGCTCGAGGGCCGCTGGCGCGTCGTGATCATCGACGACGCCGCCGAGCTCTCAGAGCACGCGGAGGTCGCGCTCCTCAAGACGCTCGAGGAGCCGCCGCCCCACGCCGTTCTTCTGCTCCTGACCCCGACGCCGAGCCAGCTGCTCGAGACCGTCCGGTCCCGCCTCGTCCCGCTGCCGCTCCGGCTGGTGCCGACGACCGAGATCGCGGAGGGGCTCGGACGGCGCTTTGGTGCGGAGGCGCGCGCCTTCGCGCCGGCCGCGGCGGGACGTCCCGGGGTCGCCTTTGCGCTCGCCGCTGATGACGCGACGAGCAAGGCGCGCCGCGCCCTCGAGACCGAGTTCTATCACCTGGTCGCGAGCCGCATGACCGACCGCTTCGCCTGGGCGGTCGATCTCGCGGAGTCCGAACGCGACGCCCAAAAGAGAAGCAAGATGCTCGAGGCGCGCTTCGCGGAGTGGGCGGAGCTCGTCCGCGACGCCGCGGTCGCGTCGAGCGGCGCCGAGCGCGCGCTCCGTCCGACGCGCGCGCGCGAGTCGGCAGCCCTCGCCCGGTCAGTGTCGGCGCGCGATCTCGTCGACCTCGCGCTCTCGCTCGAACGCTGGCGCCGCGACGTTACCGAGACGACGGTCAACGCGCGCATGCTCCTCGAGCTGCTGGTCCTGCGCGTTCCCTACGCCGCGGGCGTCGCGGAGGCGGCGTGATCGCCCCCCGCACGGTCATCGGCGCGCGCTTCATGAAGGCCGGCCGGATGTACTTCTTCAACACCGGCGGGGTCGACGACGTCTCGCTTGGTGAGATGGTCATCGTGCGCACCGATCTCGGCGAGGACGCGGCACGCGTCGCGATCCTGCCCACCGACTCTCCCCTCGTGATGGTCGATCCGCCTCTCGGCACCGTCGTGCGCCGCGCGACCGGAGCCGATCTCTTCGCGATGAACAAACACAAGCGCATGGAAGAGGACGCCACGCGCGCCGCGTCCGAGATGGCCCACGCGCGGCGTGTGCCGGTCAAGATCCTCGGGGCGGACTGGCAGTTCGACGGATCGAGCCTTGTCTTCTTCTATTCCAGCGAGGATCGCACCGACCTGACGGAGTTCAACGCCGCCCTCGCCGCCCACTTCGGCACGCGCATCGAGTTCAGAAAGATGGGCGCGCGCGACGAGACGAAGGTCATGACCGGCGTCGGCACGTGTGGCCGCGAGCTGTGCTGCTCCTCGTGGCTGGACAAGTTCTCGAACATCTCGATCCGCATGGCGAAGGAGCAGGACCTCCCGCTCAATCAGTCGAAGCTGACGGGCGTCTGCGGTCGCCTGAAGTGCTGCCTCATCTACGAGCTCGAGACCTATCAGGAGGTGAAGGGCAAGCTTCCAAAGGTCGGCGACACGTTCCACATCCCTTCGTGCGAAGGCGGCAAGTGCGGGACGTCGGGGTGCGCGATGACGCAGAGCGTGAATGTCCCCAAGGAATCCATCACGGTGACGCTCGCCGACGGGGCGCGGGCTGCCTACACGGCGGCGGAGCTTGGCGTCTCGTTCGGAGCGATCCCCGCGCATACCAAGGGTGTGGGCTCCTACGGCAGCGATGAGGTCCCGCGACAGGAGCGCCCGACGCCGGTCGCACCCGTCGGCGACGGCACCCGGAAGAAGCGACGACGCCGCGGACGGCGACGCGGGGGTCGCGACAGGGCGACCTAGGCCGGCGTCGCGATCTGCGGACTCAGCGAACGCGGCTCACGACGAAATTAGCCACGTTGCGCAAAGCGTCGCGCTCGGGCCGCACGGGCAGTCTATCGAGCGCACGTACTGCCGCGGCGTGGAAAGCGAGCGCGCGCTGGCGCGCACGTTCGGGACCGCCAGACCCGCGGATCTCGTCGAGAAGCTCGCGGACGTCGGCGCTGTTCTTCGCCGGCGCGACAATCCGAGCGGCTAGCTCCGCTCCGGTGCCATCTCGCTCGGCCACCGCGTAGATCATGGGCAGCGTCGGCATTCCCTCGAGGAGGTCACGCCCTACGGTCTTGCCGAGATCGCCCTCGTCGCCGACGACGTCGAGCACGTCATCGGTGATCTGGAAGGCCATCCCGAGGTTGGTCCCGAAGGCACCGAGCGCAGCCACGTA
>VBGS01000103.1:0-12355 GCA_005889445.1 Chloroflexota bacterium | reverse complement strand
CTCGTGCTTCGGCAGGACTGCCGCGAGCGCGTACGCCTTGGCGAACAGGTAGTCCCCGATGATGAGCGCGACGTCGTCGTTCCATTTCGCGTTGACCGTTTGGATATTTCGCCGGAGCTCCGCGCGATCGACGATGTCGTCGTGAACGAGGGAGGCGGTGTGCACGAGCTCGAGCGACTCGGCGAGGCTGAGGACCACCTCGCGATCCATGCTCGGGCCGAACCGCGATGAAAGGAACACGAGCGTGGGGCGCAGCATCTTGCCGGGGGTCTGAAAGAGGTGCGCCACGGCGGCTCGGAACACCGGGTGCGCGCCGCTGCCGACGGCGAGCAGCCGACGCTCGAGCTCCCTGAGATCGGTCTCGACCGGAACGTAGAACGAAGCGCCTGCCGCCGCCCTCACGCGGCCGAGTTTAGGTGCGAATGCGCGGTCTGCTTAGGGCCGGCGCGTCGGCTGGGGCGGACGAGTCGGCTGCGGTGGCTGGCTCGACGCGGGCGGGCCGCTCGGCCCGTTGCTCGGAGACGGCGATCCCGACGGCGACAAGGGCCGCGGCGCGAAGCCGCAGATGTTCCAGCTGAAGCGGCCGTAGCTGTACGCACCAGACACGGCGCCAGCGGCCCATGCGTTGTAGTCCCTCTGCCAGTCAGCGAACGGCGCGATGAGCCGAATGCCACAGGACGTGTAAAAAGCGCTGTCGTTGTTCTTCGGCTCGGTCCCCTCCACGTAGTGCTCCGTGAACCGGAAGCTCGCCGGGCAGCCCGGTCCGGGAAGGTCGCCCGACCCGTTACCGCCCAGGAGCGCCGGGTTCACGCAGACGACCTTGTCCACGATGCCGGCGGGCCGGTCGTACCAGACGACGGGCAGACCGCCCACGACCGTCTTCATGTAGTCCCGCCAAAGCACACCGGGACCCAGCGCGGAGCTGATGCCGACCATCTCCGAGTTGTCGGAGTTGCCCATCCAGATGGCGGTCAGGCGCTGCGGCGTGAAGCCGATCGCAAGCACATCCTGAAGGTTGTCGGTGGTGCCGGTCTTGAGCGCGGCGGGACGGCCGATGTTGGTCCACGGGCCGAACACGAACGAGCCCTGCGGATTCGTGTTGTCCTTGAGGATGTCGTCCATGACCCAGGCGTAGCGCTGGTCGAGCACACGCTTCCCGTCGGGCTTGCTGTAGTCCTTCACGACCTTGCCGGTCGGATCCACGATCTTGTAGATCATCGTCGGCTCGACGCGCACGCCGAGGTTCGCGATGACCTGGTACGCGCTGGCCATGTCGATGAGCCGCATCTCGCCCGCGCCGATCCCGAACGAGAGCCCCAGACGCGAGCGGTCCCAGTCACGGTTGATGCCGAGCTGGTGGACCGTGTCGATGATCGCGTCGACCCCGACCGTGCGCGTGACCATCAGGGCAGGAAGGTTGAGCGACTCACGCAACGCCTGGCGGATCGTGACCGGTCCGTGCTGCTCCTTCGTCGCGTCCTTCGGGGAGTACGCCTTCCCGCTCCCGTCCGGCATCGTGAACTGGATGTCGTACAGGCGCGTCGACGCGGTCATCCCGGCCTTCAGCATCCCGGTCAGATACGTGAAGAGCTTGAACGTCGAGCCTGGCTGCCGCAGCGCGATCCCCGCATGGTCGTAGTCGCCCTGGACCTTGGCGGTGTGCATGTAGTAGTCGTAGCTCCCGACGTAGGCGAGGACCTCGCCGGTCGTCGGATCCATGGTGATGAGCGCGGCGTTGTTGACGTTGTTGCCCTTGAGCGCGTCGACGTGGTCTTTGACCTCTTTTTCGGCGAGCTGCTGCATGTTCCAGTCGAGCGTTGAATAGACCGTGTATCCCCCGCGGTACGCGCCCTTCTCGCCCAGCTCGTTGATGAGCTGCTCGCGCACTCGGAATGTGAAGTGGGGGGCGTAGAGCGACGTGGTCGCGGGGCTGACCGTGACCTTCTCGGTCTTCGTCGCATCCGCCTCCGTCTGGGTGATGTAGCCGTTGTCGGCCATCGCGTCGAGGACCTGCGCGCGACGCGCGAGCGCGGCGGGCATGTTCTGGATCGGGTCGTACTCGGAGGGGGCCTGGGGCAGGCCCGCGAGCAGGGCCATCTGTCCGAGCGTGAGCTGGCTGAGGTCAGCGACGCCGAAGTACGTCGCCGCGGCGGCCTTCAGTCCGTACGCCTGGTTCCCGTAGTAGATCTGGTTGAAGTACATCTCGAGGATCTGCTGCTTGCTGAAGGTCCGTGTCGCCTCGACGGCAAGGATCGCCTCCTTGATCTTGCGGGTGAACGTCGGGTCGTCGCCGAGCAGCCGCGTCTTGATGAGCTGCTGGGTGATCGTCGAGCCGCCCTGCGTGATCCGGCCGGAGGCATTGTTCGCCTGGACCGCACGAACGATCCCCGCGATGTCGACGCCCGGGTTCGTCCAGAAGGTCTTGTCCTCGATCGAGACCGTCGCCTCCTGCATCTTGTCGGGAACGGCGCTCAGCGAGACGAGCTCGCGGCGCTCGTCGGCGAGCGTGTAGAGAAGGTGCTCGCCGGTCCGGTCGTAGATATGGGTGGCGAGCGGAATCGGAACGGTGGCCAGGTCGTGCGCGGCGGGAAGGTCGGCGGCGAAATAGCCGATCGTGGCGGCGACGGCGACCCCGACGAAGGCCACTCCGGAGAGAAGGACCGCGGTCAAGACCCCCGCGAACGCGCGGACCGGCCGCACCGCGCTGACGCGGCGCGACATGCGGCCGCCGCTGCGCTGCGGGAAGCGATAGGCGCGATACGCCCGGCCGGGCGTTATCCCCTTGACGGACATCCCCAGTTAGGTAACCAGGGGATGCACGGAACGTGCCATAGGCGAAACAGGGGTCGCCTAACGAACTGTCTGCCTAACGTGCAAGCGAGCGATCGCCGCACGCCACCCACGCACGGCCTGGGGACTGAGCGCCGCGCGGAGGGCGTGCTGCGCGGCGCGCGCATCGCCTTCCCATTCCTCGATCACGCGGCGGTCGTCATCTCTGATGCTGTTCGCGGGACCGCGGCGCTCCATGGCCGACTCGGCGTCCGGGATCCTCGCGTAGAGATCCCGAATGGACCGGGCCACTCCAGGCGCCTCGCGCTCGAGGACGCCGCGATGCATCGGGAGCTGACCGTTCTCGAGCACGACGGCCTGCTTGGTCTGGTCGAACATCGTCGTGAGCTCCAGGTTCGCGGCGAGCTCTCGGTCAAGCGCGCTGACCGCCCTCGTCAGCTCCTCACGTCGTGCGGGGTCGGGACGAAGCGGCCGCGCAAGCCACGCCGCGGCGGCGGCGACGATCGCGAGCGCGCCAACGAGGAGCGGCACCACCCCATCCTCGCACGGGCGCGTGGGTGCATCACCTGTATCTCTTTGCTACATCAGATGTATCATCGGCCTTGTGATCCGCGGGCGGGACCGTACGGCGAGCATGGTCCCCTACTTCCCTGTCGGCGGACCCGTGCCCGCGGCCGATCTGGTAGGGCGCGAGAGCTACCTGCGTCGTCTCGTGGAGCGGCTCGAAGACGGCCAACACGTGCTCGTGGCCGGTCCGCGACGGATCGGGAAGACCTCCATCATCCTCGAGGCGCTCCGCCGCCTGCGCCGTCGGGGTGCGTATACCGCGTACGTGGACTGCCTCGGCGCGACCGCAATTCGGGGCCTCGGAGAACGCATCGCCGATGCGATCCTCCAGAACCTCTCTGGCGTCGAGCGGAGCTTCGAGCACGCCCGGGCGATCGCCGCGGGAATGCGGCCGACGGTGAAAGTGAAGTACGAGCATGTCGAGCTGGCGCTCCAGCTGGCCCGGGAATCCAGCGCGCAACGCTTCTTCGAGGGTGCGCTCGATCTCCCGCAGGCCCTCGCAAGAAAGACCGGAAAACGCGTTGTCGTCGTCTTCGACGAATTCCAGGCGGCCGGGCGGCTCGGCCCCCGGGTCTTCGATGTGATGAGGACACACGTACAGGCGCACCGCGGCACGAGCTACGCGTTCCTCGGCTCGGAGCAGGGCATCCTCGAGGAGCTGTTCAGCGCGAAGGGGCATGCCTTCTACCGTTTCGCCGTCCCGCTCGACCTGGCGGACGCAGGCGGACATCGTTTCGGGATCGATCCAGACGACTGGCTCGAATACCTTCGGCAGAAGTTCGCGGCGAAGAAGATGGCGATCGACGATGCCAGCGTGGACCGCCTGCTCGATGCGACCGGCGGGCATCCGCAGGACACCATGCAGGTCTGCGCTGCGCTCTACTACTTGATGCGCGACACGGGCTCGCGGAGCGTCAGCGCGGAGCTCCTCGAGGTCGCGTACGAGCAAGCGATGCGCGAGCTCGAGCGGCCCTTCGCGCTCCATTGGGCGGAGCTCGGTTCGCACAAATACCTGCAGCAGGTCGCGAAGCGCATCGCGCACAAGGCCGTCCTGTACGCAGCGGATGCCGAGGGTGATCCGGTGCCAAGACCGGAGGTGCTACGAGCGCTCGCCGCCCTCGCGGAGCGCGGACTCGCGGTGAAGCTCGGACGCGGGCGATACGAGTTCGTCGAGCCGATGTTCGGCGAATACGTCCGCCGTCTCGATGAGGCTTCGCTCGTCGGGGCTATCGTTCCGGCACGATGATGCGACGGGGCGCCCCACTCGAGCTGCGCTCCGGGATGCGAGTCCGTTTCGGACCCGACCACCGGATCGGTGAGCTGGTTCGACCGTCCCCGAACGGCGAAGAGTGGCTGGTCAAGGACCGGCTCGGGCGCTTCTGGGTCAGCGCGACCAGGCTGGAGCTCGCCGACGAGACCGCGGCGCGCTAGGCGCCGCGGTCATATCTGAAAGTCGCCCCCTCAGGCGATCGCGCCGCGCCGGCCCCCCATCGCCCGCCAGATCATGAGCACGATGATCGCGCCGACGATCGAGCCGAGGAGTCCCGCCGCTGAGATCTCGAAGCTGCCGCCGAAGATCAGCGCGGCGAGGGTCCCACCGACGAACGAGCCGATGACGCCAAGGATGAGCGTCCCAAGCCAGCCCATCGGATCCGGTCCGGGGACCAGGGCGCGCGCGATGAACCCCGCGACGAGCCCGATGAGCAGGAAGACGACGATGCCCATATGTCTACCTCCGCATTAGTTGCGAAGGCGAATGTCTGCACCAAGCGTGCCGTGCCGATAGCGGTACCCCCGAGGCGAATCGAACGCCTGTCTACGGCTCCGGAGGCCGCCGCTCTATCCGCTGAGCTACGGGGGCGAGAGCTCGATTGTAGGTACGCGGCGGAGGGCTGGTAGCGTGGCCCTCGGGATGACCGCCGACGCGCGCGACAAAGAGCTTTCGCTCGTCCAGCATCTCGGCGAACTTCGGGATCGCCTCGTCATCTCGGCGATCGCTCTGATCGTGACGACGGGCATCGCGTTCTACTTCGCGACGCCGATCATCAGGGTGCTCCTCGTGCCCGTGGATTGTCAGTTCATCCCGGCGTTCTCGTGCGACGCGACCCCCGCGCATCTCGTCTCATTCAGCCCGACCGAGAACTTCACGACGTACTTCCGTGTGGCGCTCTTCGGTGGGATCGCCCTGGCGATGCCGGTGCTCCTCTACGAGATCTACGCGTACATCGACCCGGCGCTCTTGCCAAAGGAGCGGCGGTTCATCCGCTTCATGGGCCTTCCGGTGATCTTCCTATTCGTCGTGGGGATGCTTTTCTGCTACTTCGTCCTCCTCCCGAACGCGATCAAGTTCCTCATCACGTTCGGCAGTGAAGTGATCACGAATCAGCTCCGGGCGGCCGACTACCTGTCGTTCGTGACCGTCTTCATCCTCGGCATGGGTGTCGTCTTCGAGGTACCGGTCGTGATCTTCTCGCTCGTCAAGATCCACGTGCTGACCCGCGCGGCACTCGCGAAACAGCGGCGCTACGTGTTCCTGCTCGCCTTCGTCATCGGAGCCGTCATCACCCCGACACCCGATCCCTTCAACCAGACCCTGGTCGCGGTCCCGATGTATCTCCTGTTCGAGCTTGGGTTGTTCGCGTCACGTTTCGCCTGAGCGCTTCAAGGCGCTCGCGGAGCTGAGCCTCGACGCCGAGCTCCGTCGGCACGTAGTAGCGGCGGCCCGCAAGCGACTCCGGTAGATACGTTTCATCCGGCGCCACGTGCCCCTCGTAGTCGTGGGCGTACTTGTAGCCACGGCCGTAGCCGAGCTCAGCCATGAGCCGTGTCGGCGCGTTCCGCAGATGCAGGGGGACCGGATCGGCGCGCGTCTCCGCCAGGTCGTGCTGCAGATCGCCGAGGCCACGCTTCAGTGAATCGGATTTCGGCGCCAGGGCGAGATAGACGGTCGCCTCCGCGAGCGGGTAGTAGGCCTCCGGATACCCGATCAGATGGGTCGCCTGCTGCGCGGCGCTCGCGATCACGAGCGCCTGCGGATCGGCCAGGCCGACGTCCTCGCCCGCCAGGATGACGATGCGCCGCGCGACGAACATCGGGTCCTCGCCGGCGTCGATCATCCGCATGAGCCAGTAGAGCGCCGCATCGGGATCGGAGCCACGCACGCTCTTGATGAACGCGGAGATCGTGTCGTAGTGCTGGTCGCCGGCCCGGTCGTAGAGGAGCGACCGGCGCTGCAGGGCCTCGCGGATCTCTTCGAGTCCGACCCTGCGCTTTCCATGAGCCGCGTCCGCGCTGGCGGCGTCCGCCGCGAGCTCGAGCGCGTTCAGCGCGACGCGCGCGTCCCCGTTGCTCACCGCGACCAGCGCGTTCTCCGCGTCCGAGTCGAGCTCGACGGTCCCGCCAAGTCCGCGCTCCTCGGCAAGCGCGCGGCGCACGATCGAGCGCACCTCGTCCTCGGTGAGCGGCTTGAGCGTGAACACGCGGGACCGCGACAGCAGCGCTGAGTTGACCTCGAAAGAGGGGTTCTCGGTCGTCGCCCCAAGCAGGATGACGTCACCGTTCTCCGCGTACGGGAGGACCACGTCCTGCTGGGCCTTGTTGAAACGGTGGATCTCGTCGATGAAGAGCACCGTCCGCTGGTCAGTGAGCTGCCGCAGCTTGCGTGCGTCATCGATCAGCTTTCGCAGCTCCTGGACCCCCGACGACACCGCCGAGATCCCTACGAACCGCGCCTTCGCATGCTTCGCGCCGATCGCCGCCAGCGTCGTCTTGCCCGTGCCGGGCGGGCCCCAAAGGATCATCGAGGGCAGCTGACCAGCGTCCATCGCTTTCCGCAGCACACGGCCCGGACCGACGATGTGACTCTGCCCGACGAACTCCTCGAGATCGCGAGGCCGCATCCGCGCCGCGAGCGGCTCTCCCCGTGTCACCACCTCGCTCGCCTCCCACGGACGATTGTCCCACCAATATGCGTCCGTGACGACGCATAAACGTTTGTTTTGGTATGCTGGCGCACGTGAGGGGAGCTCACGCTTAGCCAGTCGTCGCTGCGCGAGCTGCGGAGCTACTACCGCGCGCTCGGCGACGTGAATCGCCTCCGCATCGTCCAGATCCTCGCGACCGAAGGCGAGCAGCCGGTGTCACTGCTGGCGCGGCGCCTGCGGATCAGCCAGCCGCTCATGTCATGGCACCTCCGGCGATTGCGCCGCGCGGGGATCATCCAGATGGAGCGCGTGGGCCGAGAGGTGCACTGCTCGTTCGAGCGCGAGCGGTTCGCCGAGCTGAACGCGCGCGGCTTCCGCGTCCTCATGAACCCAGCGGAGGCGCACTCGTGAGTCACGGGGTCGTCCCGGACCGGCTCGCGCGGACCACTCGGACGGCGATCGCGCCGCTCGCACGCCGACTGGCGGCCGCCGGCGTCACGGCGAACGCTGTGACCGCGGCGGGGGGCACGCTCACGGTCATCGGTGGAGCCCTGATCGCCGTTGACAGGCCGCAGGCGGCGCTCGTCGCCGTCCTCGTGGGGACGGCCTGCGACACGCTCGACGGAGCCGTCGCCCGAGCCGGCGGCGGCGGCACTCGCCTGGGAGCGTTCCTCGATTCGGTGATCGACCGGGTCGCCGACGCCGCGATCTTCGGCGGTACGGCGGCGCTCGGCGCGAGCCTGGGGTTCGGGCTGCTGTTCTGGACCGGGCTCATCGCGCTGATCGCATCGTCCCTGGTGCCCTACGTACGCGCGAAGGCCGAATCGCTCGGGGTCTCGGCGACGGTCGGTCCGGGTCCACGCGAGGCGCGGATCGTCATCCTGATCATCGGCCTGTTCGCGTGGGCCGCGTTCGGCGAGAACGAGCTCTACCTCGCCGCCGTCGCCGTCCTCGCGGTCCTCGCGATCGTGACGTTCATCCAGCGTGTCGTCCATGTGGCGGCGCGACTCGACGCAAAGGAAGGTACATAAGTCATGCCCCGCAGCACCACCGCCACGAAGACCACGGCAGCACGGAGGTCGCGCGCGCTGAAGGCCAAGTCCCGCAAGATCCGCGTCGCGATCATCGGCGTCGGCAACTGCGCGAGCTCGCTCGTTCAGGGCGTGTACTACTACCGCAACGCGAAGCCATCCGACCGGATCCCCGGGATCATGCACGTCGACGTCGGCGGCTACCACCTCCGGGACATCGACTTCGTCGCCGCGTTCGACGTCGATCGCAACAAGGTCGGGCGACGGCATCGGCAAGTATCTCTCGCAGGTCGTCCAGAAGGCGCCTGGCCAGACCGATGACGTCGTCGGCATCCTGCGCGAGCGGGAGGTCGACGTCGTGGTGAGCTACCTCCCCGTGGGCAGCGAAGAGGCCACGAAGTGGTACGTCGAGCAGATCCTCGAGGCGGGGTGCGCGTTCATCAACTGCATCCCGGTCTTCATCGCGCGCGAGCCGTACTGGCAGAAACGCTTCGCGGCGAAGGGCCTTCCGATCATCGGCGACGACATCAAGTCGCAGGTCGGCGCGACCATCACCCACCGGGTGCTGACGCGGCTGTTCATGGACCGCGGTGTCCGCCTCGACCGCACCTACCAGCTGAACTTCGGTGGCAACACGGATTTCCTCAACATGCTCGAACGCGAGCGGCTCGAATCGAAGAAGATCAGCAAGACGAACGCGGTGACGAGCATGCTCGACTATCCGCTGGACGCGAAGGACGTACACGTGGGCCCGTCCGACTACGTGCCGTGGCTCCTGGACCGGAAGTGGTGCTACATCCGGATGGAGGGAACGACGTTCGGGGACGTGCCGCTCAACGCCGAGCTCAAGCTGGAGGTCTGGGACTCGCCGAACAGCGCCGGCGTGGTGATCGACGCGATCCGGTGCTGCAAGCTCGCCCTTGACCGCGGCCTCTCCGGCACCATCGTGGCGCCCTCGGCCTACTTCATGAAGTCTCCGCCGAAGCAGATCCATGACGATCGCGCGCGCGAAGGCGTCGAGGAATACATCAAGGGAGCGAACACGCAGACTCTGTCCGGGAAGAGCTGATGCGGGAGCGGCTGATCCACGGAAGCGCCTTCTGGGCGTGGCGCCTCGGCGCCGCGCTCGCGCAGCGTCTGCCCGAGTCGGTCAGCTACCCGGCCGCGGTGCTCGGCGGGGAGATCGCCTACCTCTGCTGGATCACCAGACGGCGTATCGCGAAGGAGAACTTCGCGGTCGTCCTCGCCAAGCCGGCCGACCATCGCGACGTCGCGCGTGTGGCGCGCCGGTCGTTCCGGAACTTCGCCAAGTATCTGCTCGAGATCATGCGGTTCCCGCGTCTGCGGGACGGCGACCTCGAGCGGAAGGTCCTCGTTGACCCGCGGTCGTGGGCGCACCTCCGGCAGGCGCGCGAGCACGGTCGCGGCCTGATCTTCGTGTCGATGCACTTCGGCAACTTCGAGATCGGCGGCGCGCGCATCGCCGATGAGATGCCGCTGAACGTCATCGCGGATGAGCTCGAGAACCAGCGCCTCATGGACCTGCTCGTGACCAATCGCCTGCACCACAACGTGAAGCTCCTTCCATCCGAGGGTGCGGTGCGTCAGGTCCTGCAAGCGCTGCGGCGCAACGAGATGGTGGGTCTGATGATGGACCTGGGCCCGCGCGCGCACGAGCTTGGTCACGTCGAAGCCACCTTCTTCGACAGGCGCACGAAGTTCCCGACCGCCGCCGCGAATCTCGCCCGCGTCTCGGGGGCGCCGATCGTCGTCGCTGCGGTCATGCGCCAGCGTGACAACACGTTCCGTGGCATCGCGCTTCCGCCGATCTTCGTGGGTCGGAAGCATGAGATCGCGAACGCCACGCAGGCGATCGTGCGTAGTCTCGAACAGCTCGTTCGCACCGATCCGGACCAGTGGTACATGTTCCGGCCCATGTGGGACCGGTCTCCGGTCGCGCCGTAGCGCGGGTGGACACCGCTCGCCCGCTGGTCAGCGTCGCCGAGACGATCCTGCCGCGAGTGCCCGCGCGAGCCCAAGGCGCGATCGCCGAGTCGATCGGGACGCTCGCGTACCTCGGCGCGCCTCGGGCACGGGCGGCCGTCGCGGCGAACCTTGCGGTGGTCGCCCCCGATCGGAGCGATCTGGTCCGGCGGGTCTTCGTGAATCAGGTGCTCCAGTACCTCGAGGTCTTCACGATCCCGCGCATCGATCGCGCGCTCCTGGCCTCGATCGAGCTTGAGGGATGGGACCGGTTCACATGCGCCCACGGCATGGGCAAGGGGGTCATCCTCGCGAGCGCGCACTTTGGCCCGGTCGCGCTCGTCGGCCAGATCCTCGCGGCGCGCGGGTTCACGCTGACCCTGCCCATCGAGCCGGCCCCGACCGAGCTCATGCGCGCGGTGAATCGCGCGCGCGGCGCCCAGGGCATGCGCCTCGTGCCGATCAGCTCGCCACTCGCGCTCCACCGGACGCTCAAGGGGGGCGGCGTCCTCGGCGTGCTCGCGGACCGCGCGGTGAGCGGCGTCGGCGAGCGTGTCGCGTTCTTCGGTCGCCCCGCGCTGCTTCCGTCGGCCCATGTCGCGCTCGCGCTCCGGACAGGCGCGACGCTCCTCCCCGCGTTCGCCTGGCGCGCGGGCGGCAGGCTCTTCGCGACGATCGAGGACCCGCTCGTGCTCGAGACCACCGGCGACCGGAATACCGACGTTCGCGAGGGCGTCGGCCGATTCGCGCGCGTGCTCGAACGCTATGTCGCGAGATTCCCCGAGCAGTGGACGGTCTTCGAGCGGGTGTGGCCGTGACGGGCCGCGCCGACATGCAGGTACACAGCGATCTCGGCGACGGGCTGTCGTCGATCGAGGAGATCCTCGACGCCGCCGAGCGAGCACGGCTCGACGTCATCGCGCTGACCGATCACGACGACATCCGCGGAGCGTTCAGCCTGCGGGACCTAGCGGCACGCCGCTCGAGCCCCGTCGAGATCGTGACCGGTGTGGAGGTCACGACCCGGTCTGGGCATCTGCTCGCGCTCTGGATCGAGGACGACATCCCGATGTTCTGCGCGCTCGCGGAGGCGGTCGCGCGCGTGCATCGCGCGGGCGGGATCACGATCGTCCCGCATCCGCTGTCCTACCTCACGTTCTCGGTCGGCGAGGGGGCCCTGCGGCAGCTCGAGCGTGCGGGAGGAGAGTGGATGGTCGACGGGATCGAGCTGCGGAACCCCTCGTGGGCGGGACGCGTGCGCGTGCGTCGCGCCGAATGGCTCAACGCGAACCTGCTGCACGTTGCCGCGACCGGCTCCAGCGATGCCCATCACTGCGACCTCGTGGGGACGTGCTGGACCGATTTCGCGGGGCGGACCGCGGCCGACCTGCGACGGGCGATCGTGGAGCGGACCACGGTGCCGGACGGCCGTGGCTGGTCGGTCCGCGAGCACCTCGACGGCGCGGCGAAGCAGCAGTGGCGCTCGATGGTGCGGCAGCCGTTCCGGCGGGCGCGCCGTCGCGTGACCGGATCGAGATGAAATCGAACGGCCGCGCGGGATGAAGGTCGGCATCGTCTCGCCATACGCGTATCCCCGGCCGGGCGGCGCGAACTCGTACATACGGGAGAGCTACCAGGAGCTGAGGCGGCTCGGTCATGACGTGCGGATCATCACCGCGCCCTGGGGCGACGACCCTCCCGCGCAGGATGTCATCCAGATCGGACAGGCGATCGCGGTCCCGTACAACGGCGCGATCGGCCGCATCACGCTCTCGCTGCGACTGGAGTGGCTCGTGTCGCGGATGCTCGAGCGCGAGCGGTTCGACATCATCCATCACCACGAGCCCCTCGTGCCGTTCCTATCGATGCAGATCCTTGATTCGGCGCGGTGCCCGAACGTCGCCACCTTCCATGCCTTCGGCGGCTTCTCGTTCTCGTATTGGGCCGGGCGCGTCATCGGCGAGCGCTACATGCGGAGGCTGGACGCGCGGATCGCCGTGTCGAGCGCGGCGCGGCACTTCATCTCGACCTATTTCCCTGGCGACTATCGAATCATCCCGA
>VBGS01000202.1 GCA_005889445.1 Chloroflexota bacterium | reverse complement strand
AGCCGTTCGGCGCGAGCCAGTGATAGCTGAGCCGCACCGGTTGCGTGCCCGACGCTGACCACGGCACCGTTCCCGTGTTGGTGACCGTGACGGCGAGCGGGATCGGCCGTCCGACTTTGAACTCGGGCGGGACGGGCGCGATCGCGTAGCTCGCGCCAAGGCCGTTCGAGACGGAGACCATCGCGTCGCCGCTGGGGACACCGGTCGCCGAGAACCACGTGACGCCCTCGGTCACGACATCGAAGCGGAGCAGGTAGCGGCCCGGTTCACGCGGTGCGATGACCGTCGTTGGCAGGTCGAGCGATCCGTTGATCGGGACGGCGACCGGAAAGGCGGTTCGCATGCCGTCCCATACCGCCGCGGCGCCGCTCGCATCGATCCAGTGGTAGGCGAGGCGGACCTGGCCGTTCGGCTGCCACGCGAAGCTCGAGGTGTTCGTGACCTTCACCGTGATCATCGCGGTCGCGCCGATCGCCAGCATCGTCGGGACCTTGCCGGTGTCATAGACGGCGCCGTAAACACCGCCTGGCGCGCTGATCGCGCGAAGCGCGTTCACCCGGCCCGCGCCGAAGCTCGTGTCGAAGCCCGGCGCACCGAGATCATCGGCGGTCGCCTCGATCCGCTGTACGAGCTGCGCCGCCGTGAGCGACGGATCCTTGCTGAGGATCAGCGCCGCGAGACCCGAGACGAGCGGCGCGGCCTGCGACGTCCCGCTGAGGACGCCGTAGTTCGTGGTCTGGCCGCGCGCCGACTGGTACGTCGGATAGCTCGGTGTCGTGCTCACGATCCGATCGCCCGGCGCCGCGACCCCGACGTACGCGCCCTGGGTCGAGAACATGGCGTGGGTGTCCCCGGTCGTCGTCGCGGCGACCGCGAGCACCCCTGGGTACGCCGCGGGGTAGTCGATCTCGTTCACGAAGTCGCAGTGCGGGCCGCCCAGGCCGCAGTTCCCCGCGGCCGCGACGATCAGCGCGCCCCGGTCCTGTGCGTACTTCACGGCGTTGCGCAGCGTGAGGCTGTCATCGGACGTCCCGAGGGAGACGTTCACGATGCGCGCGCCATGATCCGCGGCGTAGACGATGGCCGCCGCGACATCGGAGACGACTCCGGCGCCGGTGCAGTCGAGCGCCTTGATCGAAAGCACCTTCACGCCGAACGCGACGCCGCTCACTCCGGCGGGCGTCTTCACGCCGGCCGCGATCACCCCGGCGACATGGGTCCCGTGCGAGTTGTCATCGAGCGCCCCGAGCTGACAGCCGGTGCTGACGGTCGTGAGCCCATTCACCGGCGCGAGGACGGAGCCCACGAGGTCGGGGTGGGCGGGATCCACCCCGGTGTCGACCGTGGCCACGATCACGGTCGGCGAACCACGGACGAGATCCCACGCGCGATCGACGTGGGTCGTCCGCAGGCCCCACTGGCCAAGACCGGTGTATGGATCGGTCAGATAGAGCCGGTCGTCGGGCACGAACGAGAGCCGGACCGGTGCGTCGCGCTCGGCGAATCTCACACCGGGCATGCGAGCGATGGCGTCGATCGCCCCCTGCGCATCGCGCCCCGGCGCCGCGACGATCCTCGCGACGCTGATCGGCGAGATCGTCGAAGCGATCACGCCGCCGACCGAGGCGGCGGCCGCCGCTCGCTCGGTCGTGGTGGCATCGGCCGCGAACGTCACGAGGATCCGCGGGCCATCCACGGTCGAGGCGCGCGCGACCGAAGCCCCGCTTGTCCAGATGACAAGCGCGCAGACGATGGACGCTCCGAACACTGATCGCATGGTCCCTACCTCAACGACGGGGCGGTCGCCCTATGACGACGTCCTCACGACGAGCACGTTCTCGAGATGCCGCAGGTCGACCGCGGGAACGACGATCGCGCGCCGGAACGTCCCGCTGTCTCCCTTCGTCACGTCTGCGACCTTACCGAGAACGAGCCCTTTTGGATATAGCGAATGGAGGTCATCGCCGATCGCAAGCCCGGCGGTGATGACGACGTCCCCGACCTTTACGTCCTCGGTCTGAAGGATCCAGTCCATGACCAGCGTGTCGCCGAACTGGCCGCGAACGATTCCGGCGGCACGGGCGTTCTGCGTGAGCGCTGACACCGCGGAGCCCGAGTCGGTGACGAGGAGGACCTTGCTGTAGTTCGCGCCCACCTCGGACACGCGGCCGACGACGCCCTGATTCGAGACGACGACGTCATCGAGGTAGACGCCGTCCTTCGCGCCCGCGCCGAGGATGATCGT
>VBGS01000102.1 GCA_005889445.1 Chloroflexota bacterium | reverse complement strand
CGGCCGAGCGATCGATGACTCTTCCGTCGACGTCGTGAATCTCCAACACGAGTTCGGCCTCTACGGCGTACACCGCGACGGGACCTATCACGATCACGCGACGGCTCTTCTCGGCGAGCTCCACAAGCCGGTCATCACGACCCTCCATACGGTCCTGCCGAAGCCTGAGCCGTGGATGCGCGACACGCTTCGCCGCGTCGCGGAACAGAGCACCGTGGTCGTCGTCATGGCGGAGACCGCGGCGCGACTCCTTCGCGACGTGTATGGGATCGCCAAGCCACCGGTCGTGATACCGCATGGGATGCCGGCGATCGCTCCGCAAGGCCGCCATCGCCTCAAGCGGCAGCTTGGCGTCGAAGGCAGGACGATCATCTCCACCTTCGGCCTCGTCGACCCACGCAAGGGCCTTGAGTACATGATCGATGCGATGCCGAGCGTCGTCGCTCGGTACCCGAACACGCTGTACCTGATCGTCGGTCAGACGCATCCCGAGCTCCTGAAGCAGGAGGGCGAGCGGTACCGGAACCAGCTCGCGGCGGAGATCGATCGGCTAAGTCTGGGCGAACACGTGCGGTTCGTGAACCAGTACCTGACCCAGCGCGAGATCGTCGATTACCTGCTCGCGACCGACGTCTACGTGACCCCGTACCTCGACCTCAACCAGATCACGAGCGGCACGCTCGCCTACGCGCTCGGTGCCGGCAAGGCGATCGTGTCGACCCGCTACCTGCATGCGGCCGAGGCACTCGACGACGGCCGCGGGCTGCTCGTCGATCCACGCGATGCGGCCGCGCTTTCGCGTCGGACGGCGCGTCCTCGCGCTCACCCAGGAAGTCATCCGCGGCGAGGCGGAACGCGTGCCCGAGAGGGCCGAAGCAGAGCCACCGACAGAAGCCCACATCGGCTGAGCCTCGGGCACAGGCTCGAGCAGAATCCGCTTATCACGGCGCGCGACGTTCAGCCGTCGCAGCCCGAGCTTGAAGTCGTTTCAGTATTCAACGCGGCGACCGCGCAGGTCGATGGTCAAACCGTCCTGTTGCTTCGCGTCGCCGAGCGCCCGCGCAGCGACATCGATCCACCGCCTGGCGCGAAGACGCTGGACCTGAATGGGCCGCATCCGGTCCTGCGGCCACTTCCGCGTGGCTATCGGAAGGACGATCTCATCGGCATGTGTTTTCTCGACGCATCCGCCGATCCGCCGAAAGTGGTCGTCGCGTACATCCCGAGGGATCTGCCGGGCCTCGACCTGAGCGACCCTCGGTCGATCCGTTATCGCAACAGCACCGGGATCATGGGCGTGCTCAACAACGGGTTCACGGACTACCTCGCGCAGATGTCGCACCTGCGCGTCGCTCGCAGCGACGACGGGATCGACTTCATCGTCGAGCCGCGGCCGGCTCTCATGCCGGACGTCGACATGGAGGAGTACGGCGTCGAGGATCCACGCGCGACGTTCATCGACGGTCGCTGGCACGTGACGTATGTCTCGGTCTCGAGGTGGGGAATCACCACGAGCCTCGCGACGACCACGGACTTCCGAGAATTCGACCGCCGGGGCATCATTTATCTGCCCGATCACAAGGACGTCGTGATCTTCCCGGAGAAGATCAACGGGCAATATGTCGCGCTGACGCGCCCGATGCCGCAGTCGTTCAGCCGGATCTTCGGTATTTGGATCGCCTTCTCAGACGATCTCATCAAGTGGGGTGGTCACGAGACAGTCTGCCTGCCACGTTGGGAGCGATGGGATGAGCTTCGTACCGGCGGGTCAGCCGTCCCGATCCGCACGAAAGAGGGCTGGCTCGAGCTCTACCACGGAGTGAACCGCCATCACCGGTACGCGATGGGCGCGTTGCTGCTCGACGCCGACGACCCGCGCAAGATCCTGGCGCGCTCGCCGGAACCGATCCTCGAGCCAGAGACGGCTTATGAGCGGATGGGTCTCTTCAACGACACGATCTTCTCCTGCGGAGTCGTGCCTCTCGACCCGGAGCGCGTCCGCATGTATTACGGCGCCGCGGACTCCGTCATCGCGGCTGCGGATTTCAGCCTCAGCGAGATCCTCGCCAGCATGGAGGAGGGGCACAACGCTTAGGCAGCTCGCCCGACTCACGAGGCGGGTGCCCGCGGCCGGCCCGCGAGCGCTCGCGTTCTCGGTCTACGCCGACGGGGACGACCGGAGCATGTCGGCGAACCACAGGGGTTACGAGGGCATCGCCTGCGTCGACGACGTGGCCCGCGGAGTGGTCCTCTTCCTCGACCTCTGGCAGGAGACCAGCGACCCGCGACTTCGCGCGTGGGCGAGCGGCATGCTCGATTTCGTTCTCTACATGCAGCGCGACGATGGGCGCTTCCACAACTTCATCCAGGACTGGGACGGGACGATCAACGAGCACGGTCCCACGTCGTTCGCGGGTGGCGAGTTCTGGCACGCCCGCGCCGTCCGCGCGCTGGCCAAGGCGCACCTCGCGCTCCGCGACGAGCGGATCGCGATCCCTCTCGCCCGGGCGTTCTCGTGGGCGACCCAGAATTCCGCGCCGCCGGACGTACGGGCGATCCACGTCCTCGCCGCGCTTGACCTGATGCACGCGGGGCTCACACCCGTGCTTCGCGAGACGCTCGAACGATGGTGCGACGAGATCGCGAGCCTCCGGCGTGGCGACATTCTGCTGAACTCGCCCGACGAGGACCGGCCGCACCTGTGGGGGCATATCCAAGAAGGCGTCCTCGCCGAGGCAGCGGTCGTGCTCGACCGTCCGGACCTCCTCGAGACCGCGCGGCGGAGCGCGCACGAGCTCATCACGCCCGTCATCGAGGCGGGATTCCCCGAGCGAACCGTGCAGCCGTACGGGGTCGCGGCGGTCGTGTACGTGATGGACCGGCTCCACATCGCGACCGGCGAGAGCGCCTACGCGCGATGGCGCGAACACGCGCGGGCCTGGTTCGATGGCCGCAACACCGCGGGCCGACCGGTCTATGACCGCGTCGCCGGACGCGTCCACGACGGTGTGGATGACGGCGTCGTGAATCCGCACTCCGGCGCCGAGTCCAACATCGTCGCAGCGCAGGCGCTGTTCCCGGAGATCGCCCGCCGCGCCAGCGAGCTGCTCGACGAGGTCCCCGAGCTGGTCACGCTCGAGACGGAGCTTGCCTAAGCCCGGATCCGAATGCGGACCGGATGCACCGCGTTGTTGGCATAACCCAGCGCATTCCAGCGTGCACCGAGGGGTTGCGCGTTGCCCGTCTCGTCGGTCGCTCGAGCCATGAGACCGACATCCATCTCGGGGCCGCCGTTGTCGAGCGCGACGAGCGTGCGCAGCGAGAACTCACGCCACGAGTAGGGCGATGCCTGCTCGCCGAGCGTCGCTTCACGCCACGTCTCCGCAGCGCTCGCGCCGGCCGGTCCCGCCATGATCTCGACCTTGGCGATTCGGCCGGCGCCGGACCACGCGTAGCCGCGCACCTCGATCGTCGGGGCCTTCTCGCCCCCGTTGATGACCGCGCCCTCGGCGGGAGATGCGATCACCGCGCGCGGCGCGATCTCACGCAGCGGCCGCCCGTCGATCACGTAGCGGTCCGCTTGAAAGAAGCCGGAGAAAGGGCGCTCGAGCAGCGCGATCGCGGCGAGCCATTTGACGGAGGCCATCCCGTACCAGCCGGCGACGACCAGGCGCAAGGGACCGCCGTGCTCCCGCGCGACCGGAGCCCCGTTCATGGCGTACGCGACCATCACGTCCTCGCGAAGGGCATCAGCGATCGGGAGCGAACGCTCGAACGCGATCTCTCGGTGGAGATCCTTGGGGATCCCTCTGTCGGCGCCGCGGAACAGCACCTCAGCCGTGTTCGGACGGAGGCCAGCCTCCTCGAGGAGCCTGGCGAGCGGGACGCCGGTCCACTCGGCGGTACCGACCGCGCCGAGGCCCCACTGCTCGCCCGGCACCGCTGGTTCGAGGAACCGCCGCCCGTTCCCCGCGCACTCGAGCGTCACCCGCACGGTCCGCGACGGCATGGCGCGGATCTCGGCAAGGCTCAGCTCGATACGCCGCGCGCCGTCGAGCTCGAGCACCGTCGGCCCGATCGGTATCGGGAAGTGGCTGCGGACGTAGTGCCGGCCCGCGGGCGTGATCACCCCGCGCTGTCGATCGAGCCTCGTCTCCGCGTTCAGCGGCTCTTCGGTCAGAACGAGGAGATCGCGCTGGCTCACATGGTGAGTCTGCCAGCGAGCCGCCTCTAGCATCGACAGAGTGCCGCGGCGCCTGGTGAACCTCGCACTCCTTGCATCGGTCGCCGTGCTGCTGGGCACCGGCGTCAGCGGATGGCTTGCCCCGGTCGGCCTCACCCAACCACTGGACGTCGCGCATCAGGTCGCCGGGGTCGCGCTCGTGCTCGGCCTCGCCGCGAAATACGGGATCGCTCGTCGCTCGCTCCGGCGGCGCGGTCTCGCGGCGGCGGGCGTGCTCCTCGGCGTCGCGACCGCCGTCGCCGTCGCGCTCACCGCGGGCCTCGGCCTGGCGTGGACGGTCGGCGCGGTGTCCTTCGATCGTCCGTTCCCCTACTCGGCGATGAGCCTTCACGTGATCGCCGGGCTCGCGCTCGGGCTCCTCGTGGTCGCGCACGCGCTCGTCCGCGGCGAGCGGAGACCTCCGCTCGGCTCGCTCATGACGCGCCGTGCGGCGCTGCGCGGCCTGGCCCTTTTCGGCGGGTCGCTCGTCCTCGCGACGCTTCTGGATGCGGTCGGGCTTCCACGACGATTCACCGGCTCACGCCACGCGGGCTCATTCAGCGGCGATCAGCTGCCCGTGACGATCTGGGCGTTCGACACCGTGCCGCAGATCGATATCGGCTCGTGGCGGCTTCGCGTCAGCGGCCGCGTCGAGCGACCCGGCGAAATCACGTACGCCGAGCTGCTGTCCTTTTCACGGCACGAGGTGAGTGCCGTCCTCGACTGTACCGGCGGCTGGTGGAGCGAACAGCGCTGGTCCGGCGTGCGCCTCGGGGACGTCGTCGGCTCACGCGCGGCGCTCCAGAGCGCGACGGCGATCGAGGTCATCTCGGTCACCGGACATCGGTGGTCGTTCGATCGTGGTGAGGCCGAGCGTGCGCTGCTCGCGACCCATATCGGCGGCGAACCCATTTCGACGGGCCACGGGTATCCGGTACGTCTTGTGCCGAGCGGACATCGTGGCTTCACGTGGATCAAGTGGATCGACGAGATCCGTGTTGTCTGACAATCGAGGCGTGAGGATGGCGCGCTGAAGCGCGCGCTCGCGGCCATCGGCTTCGTCGGCGCAGCCGCCGTCGCGGTCGTCCTTGTCGCGAACGCCGCGGTGACCGGCAACGTGATCCCCCGCAGCGGCGGCACCGATGTCGTTCCCGGATTCGTGCCGGCGGGCGCACCGCTCGGGCAGATCGGAACGGACCCTGACGATCCCGAGGATCCGTGGTCCGCGGCGGCACCGCCGGGCGGGGTCGTCGTGCAGACACCGGGGCCGAGCGCGAGTCCGGGGAGCGTGGGGACACTTCGCGTGCCGCTACCGAAGAACCTACCGACCGGACCCCGGCGGGTCGGCATCCAGGTGGGGCACTGGAAGACAGATGAGGCGCCCACCGAGCTGGACAAGCTGGTCGTCCAGACCGGGGCGTCCTGGGAAGGCGTGAACGAGGTCGACGTGAACCTCGACATCGCCCAGCGCGTTGCCGTGATCCTGAACGCGCGCGGGATCGCGGTCGACATCCTGCCCACGACCGTGCCGTCCGGCTACCTCGCGGACGCGGTCGTCGCCTTACACGCGGACAGCGACGGCGTCGGCGAGAACAGCGGATTCAAGATGGCGCACAACGCGCGGCGCGGGACCTACGAGGACGCGCTGCTCGCCGCGATCAAGAGCACGTACGCCAAGGCGACCGGGTTGGACTACGACGCGACGCACATCTCCAGGAGCATGACCGGGTACTACATCTACAGCTGGACCCGTTTCCAGCACGCGGTCTCACCCTTCACCCCCGGTGTCATCCTCGAGATGGGCTACCTCTCGAACGACGACGACCGCGCGCTGCTGCTGGACAAGCCCGACCTGCTCGCTCAGGGCATCAGCGACGGCATCCTGAGGTTCCTGTCCGACACGCCTCGCGCCAAGATCTTCGAGAAAGATCTTGTCGTGCCGGCGTTCCCGTCGCGGCCCCCGGCTCCCACGGCCACCCCCTAGGACCCGCTGCTAGGCTTTGTCGCGCGACCGTCGGGTCGACATCAAAAAAGTGGAGGCCGGAGTTGAGCGAACGCATCGCCCGTGACGCCGCCGGCCTCCGAACCGGAGCGCTGCACACCCGCTAGCGCCACGCGTGCGCTCGCTCAGGCCGTCTTCCACGCGGAGGACGCGTGCCCGCACTGTTCCCCGAGGACTGGCTTGCCGACGCGCCCTACGAAGATCGCGAGCTCGGAATACTCAAGGCCGGGAAGGAAAGCGAGGTGCATCTCCTCGCTCGGGTCGGCCAGACGCGCACCTGCCTCATCGCCGAGAAGCGGTTCAAGCCGCGACTGCAGCGAGCCTTCCGGAACGATTATCTCTACGCGGGCGTCTGGGGTGCGGGCACGCGCCGTGAGAGCCGAGCGATACACAAACGGACCCGCTTCGGTCAGGAGGCGCTCGAGACCAGATGGATGAGCCACGAGTGGGGGACACTGGTGCGCCTTCATGACGCGGGCGTCACCGTGCCGCCGCCGGTCGAGCGGACCGAAGCTGGTTACCGGATGGCGTTCATCGGCGAGGACGTCCGCGCCGCGCCGCGGCTTTCGGAGGTCCATCTCGACGTCGACGCGGCCCGACGCGTCTGGCGCCAGGTGCAGGTCGAGATACGGCGGATGCTCGAGGTCGAGATCGTCCACGGAGACCTTTCGGCGTTCAACATCCTGTGGTGGCGGGGGTGCCCCGTGATCATCGATCTGTCGCAGGCGGTGGACGTGATCGTTCATCCGGCGGCGCGTGAGCTGCTGGTGCGCGACGTCGAACGAACCGCCGATTATTTCCGACGCCAGGGGCTCCGGATCGACGGCCGCGCCGCCCTCGATACCGTCGGCGACTCGCCCGCGCGCTTCGCCCGCCAAGTTTTGTCATCCTGAGGTCGTGTTCGGCCTGATGGTCCCGTGGTGGGAGATCGTTCTGCGGACCGCGGTCGTCTATATCGCTGTCCTCGTGCTGCTGCGCATCGCCGGGAAGCGCGAGCTCGGACAGATGAGCGCCGTCGATCTCGTCGTCATCCTCGTGATCTCGAACGCCGTCCAGAACGCGATGACCGGCGGCGACAACTCTCTGGTGGGCGGGATCCTCGCGGCCTCGGTGCTCGTCGGCATGAACCTGCTGTTCGGGCGCATCGCCAACCGCGTTCCGTACCTCGCCCACCTCTTCAGCAGCGAACCGACGCTGCTTGTCGACGAAGGAAAGCTCGTCGAGAAACATCTCGAGCGCGAGAACGTCTCCCGTGAAGACATCGAGATGTCGGCGCGAGAGCACGGACTCGACGACCTCAAAGACGTCCGCGCCGCGATCCTCGAGCGCGACGGCTCGATCAGCATCATCCCGATGCAGCTGGGCGCCACGCAGCGGACGCAGCGGCGGATCAGACAGCTCCGCAATCGCCCGTAGCGGTGCCGCGCCTCTTCCCTGGTCTTGCGCCCCTCGCGCATCGCAACTACGCCCTCTATTGGTCCGGTCAGCTGGTGTCGATGTCGGGCACGTGGATCGAGCTCACCGCGACGACCTGGCTGCTCTACCAGCTGACCGACTCGCCGTTTCTCCTCGGGCTGGGCGGTGTCTTCCGCGGGCTGCCGATCTTCGTCTTCGCGCTCGTCGGCGGCGCCGTCGCGGATCGCGTCGAGCGACGACGTCTGCTCCTCATCACCCAGAGCGCGTCGGTACTCACGTCCCTGATCCTGGGTGCCCTGGTGGTCACGGGCAACATCGCCTTCTGGCACATCTACGCGATCAATGTGATCAACGCGACCATCGCCGCCTTCGACGCCCCGGGGCGGCAGTCGCTCTTCCCGACGCTCGTTCCGAAGGGGCAGCTGCAGAACGCCATCACCCTCAACGCGATGCTCTTCCGCACCTCGAATCTTGTCGGGCCGGCCGTGGCCGGCATCCTCATCGCGCGCGTTGGGCTGGCCTCGCCCTTCTTTGTCAACGCGGTGAGCTACTTCGCGATCATCGGCGGCCTGCTCGCGATGCGCATCCCGCCGGTGGCCGCGCGGACGCGTGGCTCGATACGCGAGGACCTCGTCGGCGGTCTGCGCTACGTCCGCGCGAGCGCGATCCTTCCGCTCGTTCTCGCGATCGAGGCCGTCCTCTCGGTCTTCGGGCACAACCAGGCCCTCATCACCATCTTCGCGCGCGACGTCCTTGGCACGGACGCGCAGGGCCTGGGCCTGCTGCTCTCGAGCATCGGGCTTGGCGCGATCGTGGGCATGGCCGCTCTCATCGTGATCGGGGACGTGCGCCGTAAGGGCATCGTCATGATCGGCGCGGGGACTGTCTACGCCGCGACGTTCCTGATATTCGCGTGGTCGCGCTCGTTCGAGCTGTCGCTGCTCGCGCTGGGACTGCTTGGCTTCGCGGACGCCACCTGGGGGACGATGCGCACGGCGATCGCTCAGCTCGCGGCTCAGGACGCGTACCGCGGACGCGTGATGTCGCTCCTGATCATCGTTTCTCGTGGCCTCACGAACGTGTCGCAACTGGAAACAGGGATCGCGACGGCGATCGCAGGCCCGACTGGTGCGGCGACGCTCGGCGCGGCGATCATCGCCGCCGTCGTCGGGATCGTCGCTGTGCGAGCCGAGCGTCTGCGAGACTTCGCCGCGGGAACGCCGCGTTCGGTCCCTCAGGCGGCGGACGCGGGAGGGGAGTGAGCCATGAGCCCAGTCAAGAAGGCCGCGCCAAAGAAGGCCACCGCGAAGAAAACGACCCGACGAAAGCGGGGGCCCGCCGAGCCACGCGGGCCCGAAGCGCGTGAGGCCGCGATCGCCCGCGACGATCCATCCATCGTCGGGCTCGCCGAGAAGATCGAGAAGGCCAAGGGCGCGGTCCTCGCCGCGTACCGCGATCCGTACGCCGGATCGCCGCTGCTGCTCGCGTCGCTTCCGCTCGGTGCGGTCGAGGCGACCCCGTTCCAGCGCGATCTCTCGCGGACGCACGCTGACCGTCTCGCGACCGCCATCGGCTCGTCGGGTTTGTTCCTCGATCCGATCATCGCCATACCAGGCAAGGATCTCTTCTGGTCGCCGAACGGCCGGCATCGCATCGCCGCCGCGAAGCAGCTCGGACAGCGCGCCATCACAGCGCTGCTGACCGACGATCCGGCGCTCGCCTATCGGATCCTCGCGCTCAACACCGAGAAGGCCCACAACCTGCGAGATCGCGCGCTCGAGGTCATCCGCATGGCCCGCTCGCTCGCGAAGGACGCGCCGCGTTCGAAGGAATCAGAGC
>VBGS01000201.1 GCA_005889445.1 Chloroflexota bacterium | reverse complement strand
GTGCCGACCGCCGCGGTCATACCCACGACGAGCTGGTAGCTCCCCTCGAGGCCGGCGACGCGCAGCTTGGCGCGCATCGCGTCTTGAGAGCGCCGGACGAAGCGCTGCTCCTCGCGCCCTTCTTGTCCGAATGCCTTGACGACGCGCAGCGCACCCAAGACCTCCTGCACGATCCCGAGCGCATGGCTGTCGAGCTTCTTCAGCGCTCGGGACTGGCGGCGCAGGCGTGGGCGGAAGAGCCGTGCTGCGATGACGAGTCCAGGCGAGATGCAGAGGGCGATCACGGCGATCGGCCAGTCGATCCGTGCCATCACGTAGACCATGCCCACGAACGTGGCCGCCGCCGCGATGAAGGGGATCACGCCGTCGGTCACGATGTTCTGGATCGCGGGCGCGTCGTGGTGGATTCGGTAGGTGGTGTCCGCGGTGCCCCGCGTGTCGTGGTAGGCGAGGGAGATGCGCTGGACATGATCGAAGAGCCGCGTCCGGAAGCCGAGGACGAGCTTCTCGTTGATGAAGGCGCCGAGCACCGCGACGGCGAGCGCCTGAAGCTGACTCAGCAGGACGACGGTCACGAGGAGGCCGACCACGAACGCCAGCAGGAGCTCGGGGGAATGCGCGATCCCGTCGGGCACGAATGGCGCGACGACGCTGGGCAGCGCGCGCGAGCCGATCACGCTGTCGACCGCGATCTTGAGTGGAAGCGGCGCGAGGAGCGCCAGCGGGCTTGCGAGGAGGCTCAACAGAAACAGCGCGCCGATGAGTGGCCAGGAGGGTCGCGCCTCGCGGAGCACCCGCCTGAAGACGAGGACGTCGGTGTAATCCGCCATCGGCTACGTCGCTTCCCTGCCGTCGGGCTCGAGGGCGCGCGCGATGGTGGCCGATGCGCGGGCGGACTCGAGCGCCGCGCGGACGGCAAGCAGCACGGTCATCGCGGCGAGGAAGGCGGCGGCCGTCCAGGCCTGGGCGAACGTCGCGCCGCCGGTGAGCGCCGCGAACAGGAGCGCGAGGGCGATCGCCAGGTGCGACCAGCGCGGCCACCAGCGAAATCGGACCAGTTGTGCGCCGCCGTGGTCTTCGGCTGCGGCGAGCAGCCGCGCCGCGCCGAGAAGTCCGCCGCGAACTTCGAGGTCCCAGCGTTCGTAGTCACCGCCGCGACGAGTCGCGGCGCTGGCCGCTTTCAGAGCTGCCTCGACCGCTCGCAGCCGCTGGTCGAGAGCCCGCCAGTGCTCGCTCCAGAGCGCCATCGTCCGCGGCATGGGTCGCGCGAATCCGGTCCTTTGTCGCTCGCGCCACGGCGTGAGGCCGAGCTGAAGCCGTCCCCGCAGGCGCGCGAATGGCTGGATCAGGTACAGGAACGCGGTGCGGAGGCGCAGCCCCAGCCTCTCGCTGGGCGAGGACGACGACGGAAATGTCGCGCGGGCCGCGCCGAGACCGGCGTGCAGCACGGGTAGCAGCGCCGCGATGGCGAGCGGCACCAGCGCGAGCAGCAGGGGACGCCAGTCCAGACCCAAGAGCGAAAGGCCGCCGAGTAGGGCGATCACGAAGATCCATTCCGGGGTCCCGGCCAGCGACCAGAGCGTCCCCGGCGTGGGTTGGTAGAGCGACTGGAACGGAGCGCTGCCCCAGGCCCCGTGGTAGATCCGGCCGTGCCTCCAGAGCTGGGGCAGACCGTGGCCGTAGAGGCGGCCCGACCAGTTCAGGTGGCCCGCGCCGTCGTACTTCTCCGGCCACTTGCGCTCGAGCAGAGCCTCGGCCCGACCGTACTGAAGCTGCTGCCTCCAATACGCGCGGACGGAATTGCGGCGGTGATGCCAGACGACCGCCGCGTGAGCAAAACCGAGGCTCGCGCCGGATGCTTGGAGCCGCCAGCACACATCGACGTCATCGCCGGCTATCCGAAATTGCGGATCGAATCCCCCGATCGCGCGAAGCGACGCCGCGCGAAACGCCATGTTGCAGCCCGGGATGTGCTCCGCTTCACGATCCGAGAGCAGCACGTGGATCGGACCGCCGGGCGCGCGAGCGACGCAGTCCGCGATGACGCCGTCCCCCGGAGGCGCGAGATTTGGTCCACCCACCCCCGCGTGTGTCGTCGTCAGAAAGGTCGACGCCAGATACGTGAGCCAATCCGGATCGGGGTAGGCATCGTCGTCCGTGTAGGCGACGATCTCGCCGGTCGCCGCTTCAAGGCCGGTGTTGCGGGCACTGGACAGGCCGCGGTTCTCGGTCTGGATCAGCCGGCAGTCGTACTCGCCCGCGATGGCGGCCGTCGCGTCGGTGGATCCATCGTCGACCACGATGACCTCGTAGTCCGGGTATCTGAGCCGCTCGAGTGCCTCGAGGCAATCGCGGATGGTCCGCGCACCGTTGTACGTGCACACGATCACCGAGATTCGCGGCCACGGGGTAGTCGGTGCGAAGGGCACCTCGGCGAATGCGCTCCGCACCGCGTCGAGCGCCGCCTTCGGCGAACGGTCGGCGCGCGTGAGCCCGAAACCCCAGTCCTCGACGTCGTTGCCCTGCCGGTACCACTCGTCGGTCCACGAG
>VBGS01000101.1 GCA_005889445.1 Chloroflexota bacterium | reverse complement strand
GGTGGATCGTCCGGGACGGCGATGTTCGCGGCGCTCGAGATCGCGAAAGAGCTCGACGACCGGGCACTCGTCGTGGTGCTCTTCGCGGACTCAGGCCGGAGCTATCTCTCCAAGATCTACAACGACGAGTGGATGCGGCAGAACGGATTTTTGGGGTTCGTCGTGCCTGCGACCGTCGGCGACGTCGTGAAGGACCGTGTCGGGACGCCTGAGCTGATCACCGTCTCCAAAGATCAGAGCGTTCGCAGCGCGATCGACACGATGCAGCGCTACGGCATCTCGCAGATACCGGTGACGTCCGATGGCGCCGCCGGCACCGTGACCGACATCGTCGGCAGCGTGCAGGAGAAAACGATGCTCGACCGCGTCTTCCGCGAGCCAGCGCTCGTGGACGAGCGGGTGGAGCGCGTGATGGAGGCGCCCTTCCCGGTCGTGCAGGCCACCGATGACATCGAGCGGCTGTATCAGGAGCTCTCGGGTGGGGCGCCGGCGCTCCTTGCGGCGCGTGACGACCGGCCGGTCTCGATCATCACGAAGGCCGACCTGCTCGAGTTCGTCGCGCATCAGCGTCGCGGCGCGCGATAGCCGCTTGCGCATACTCGTCGCGTCGTGAAGTCCCCCCGGCGCAGGCTCGGTTTCGAGACGCTCGCCATCCACTCAGGCCAGGAACCCGAATCCGCGACCGGCGCGGTCGTCGTTCCGATCTTCCAGACGTCGACCTTCGCCCAGGAGGCGGTCGGGAAGAACAAGGGCTACGAGTACGCGCGGACCGGCAACCCCACGCGTGCCGCGCTCGAAACGTGCCTCGCGGACCTCGAGGGCGGGCGCTGGGGTCTTGCCTTCGCTTCGGGGATGGCCGCCAGCGATGCGGTCGCGCATCTGCTCACGCGCGGCGACCACGTCGTCATGGGGGACGACGTGTATGGAGGAACGTACCGGCTCTTTGCCCGCGTCTTCGACCGCGCCGGAATCACGCTCACCGCGGTCGACATGCGCCGACCCGCTGCGGTCACGCGCGCGATGCGTCGCAACACCAGGCTCGTCTGGATCGAGACACCCTCGAACCCGTTGCTCAAAGTGCTTGATCTGTCGGCGCTCGCCGAGATCGCCCACCGCGGCAAGGCGCTCGCGATCGCTGACAACACCTTCGCAAGCCCGTATCTGCAGCAGCCGCTGCGGCTCGGGGTCGACCTCGTACTTCACTCGACCACGAAGTACCTGGGCGGACACTCCGACGTCATTGGGGGTGCGCTCGCGGGCACGGACGCGGCGCTCCGCGACCGCCTGTCTTTCATTCAGAACGCCGCCGGGGGTGTCCCCGGTCCGCTCGATGCCTGGCTCGTCCTGCGTGGCGCGAAGACGCTCGCGGTCCGGATGGAACGGCACAGCGCCAACGCGCTCGCGATCGCCGAGTGGCTCACCGAGCACCCGAAAGTGACGTCGGTGAACTACCCGGGGCTACAGTCGCATCCCCAACACGAGCTCGCGAAGCGGCAGATGCGCGCGTTCGGCGGGATGCTTTCGTTCGAGCTTCGCGGCGGAGAGGCCGCGGCGAAGCGCATGGCCGCGAGGACCGAGATCTTCGCTCTGGCTGAGTCACTCGGCGGCGTCGAGTCGCTGATCGAAGTGCCGCTGTCGATGACCCATGGCTCGGTGCGCGGCACCAAGCTCGCGCCGCCGGCTGGCCTCGTTCGGCTGTCTATCGGGATCGAGACGGTGGACGATCTGATCGCCGATCTCGCGCAGGCGATCGGCTGACCCAGACCCGCTCCGATCCATGAACGTCGCGATAGCGTTCGGCGCGGGCATCCTTTCGTTCCTCTCGCCCTGCGTCCTGCCGCTCGTTCCCGCGTTCCTCGTCGACATGGCCGGCGAGGCGGCCCTCGCCGGGACGCAGCGGGCGCGCACGATCACGCACGCGCTCGCGTTCGTGCTCGGGTTCTCCTCGGTGTTCACGCTGCTCTGGGTGGCCGTCGCACTGGTCGGCGCATACGCCGGCGAGATGGTGTACTGGCTCACGCGGATCGGGGGCCTGCTCCTCGTGGTGCTGGGCATGCAGATGCTCGGGCTCATTCGCATCCCGTTGCTCGCGCGGGAGCTGGATCTTCGCCTCGAGGGCCGCACGACCGGGCTGCCGCGGAGCTTCCTGATCGGCCTCGCGTTCGGCGTCGGCTTCACGCCGTGCGTCGGCCCGTATCTCGCGCTCATCCTCGACCTGCTGCTCAACGTCGACCTTGGCTCGGGCGCAGTTCTGCTCGTGGCCTACGCCCTCGGCCTCGGGCTTCCGTTCCTGGCCCTCGCCGGAGGTCTCGGCGGCACGCGACGGGTCGCGCGCGCGCTCGCCTCGCACATCCGGGTGGTGAACATCGTGGGCGGTACGCTGGTCATCGCGATGGGCCTCGTGCTGGTGTCCGGCCAATTCGCGCGGTTGCCGCAGCTCTTCAACTTCTGGCCGCTGCTCGGGTGAGCTCGGCGAGCACCGTCGATCGCCCGACCACGCTGCCGCGCTGGCTCGCTGCGATCATCATCGGAGCGATCGCCGTGGCCTCCGGCACGGCCCTGGTCTGGCCCTACCTGCCGTTCAACAGAGAGTTCACCGGTCCGACGAACGTGGGCGTGATCCGCAGGCAGATCGAGGGCGATGGGATGGGTGGACGGATCGGCGCGATCGCGCCCGACTTCGAGTGGAACGCGCCGAACGGAAAGACGCTGAGCCTCTCGGATCTGCGAGGCAAGACCGTGGTCATCAACTTCTGGGCGACGTGGTGCAAGCCTTGCCGCGAGGAGATGCCCGCGCTCCAGCGGACCGCGGCAAGCGAGGCCGACGTCGTCGTCCTGGAGGTCGACCTCGCCGAGGACGGGGCCAAGGTCCGCTCCTTCGTGGACTCGCTCGGCCTGGACAGGCTCGAGCCGCTGCTCGACACCGACACGAAGACCGCCCTCCGCTACGGCGCGATCTCGCTGCCCACGACCTTCTTCGTCGACCGGTCGGGCGTGGTGCGCCACCTGCGGATCGGGCAGCTCACCGAGCAGGAAATGCGCGAGGGGATCGCCAAAGCACGGTAGAAACGTTCGGCGATACACGCTCGGTGCATGTCGTATGTGATCGAGTTCGCGGACGCCGAGGCGCAGCCTTCCGCCATGAGCTGGGAGGAGGACACCTTGGTGGAACGACTCATCAGGATGCTGCGCGAACGGTTCTCGCCGGTCGCTCGGCTGGATGGCCGCCGCGCGCGCAGCACGAGGCTGCGGTACTTCATCGCGAGCTGGGCCGCATCGCACTGGTCCGAGCGCGTCTAACTAGAATCGCCCTCCAGCGCCAATAGGGAGGGCACAGATGCCTGTTGAGCTCACGGTGAAGCTGCCAAATCGCGCGGGTCAACTCGGCGCCGTCGCGAGCGCGCTCGGGGACGCGGGTGTGAACCTACAAAGCATCGCCGCGACGACCGGTGGCGGGGTGGGGACCGTTCACATCGTCGTCGACGACAAGGACGCGGCCCGGGCACGACGCGCGCTGAAGGGCGGAAAGTTCCGAATCGCCGGCGACCGCAAGCTCGTCGAGGTCCGCCTCGCGGACCGGCCCGGGACGTTCGCGCGCGCCGCGAAGCGGCTTGGCAAAGGCAAAGTGAATATCGAGTCCGCCTACATGATCGGCCAGTCGAAGAAGAGCACGACCCTCGGCGTCGGCGTGAAGGACGCGAGGGCCGCGAACAAGGCTCTCGGCCGGCGCTGACCGCCGGACCGGTACTCCGGTACCGGCCGATCTGACCATCGCGGCTCTTCGCTAGCGCTGAGACCTTTCCCGCATCCACGCGGGGAGGTCCAGGGCATGCCTTCGCTTCGTCACTTCGCGGCGCGCGTAGATGGTCTCGCCACGATCGAGTACATCATCGGCGCCGCGATCGTTTTCGGCACTCTCGTTGTCGGCGTCTCCGCGTGGAACAACGGGCTCGTCTCGCGGTTGCAGGCGCTCGTCTCGCAGATGCAGGCGGTGCGGTGAAGTCCGCGGCACGCGACCCGCGCGGACTCGCGACCCTCGAGGCCACGCTCATGATCGCGATACTCGTCCCGCTGCTCTTCGCGATCCTCGAGTTCGGATCCGCGCTCGAACGTTGGCTTTCGCAGGATGCCGCGACCGTCCAGGCGGCACGTTACGCGGGCGAAGTCGGCGGCGACACCCCTGAGGTGCGCGGTCTCCTTGCCGATCAGCTCCGCGGTTCGGGCATCGATCCATCCGCGGTGTCCATCGAGATCGTGCCGGCCCGGGTCGGCTGGCGGGAACCGGTCCGCGTCAGCGTGACGAGCCAGCACCCGATCGCGATCCCATTCCTCTTCTCGACGATGCTTCCTCTTCGTTCGAGCGCCGTCGGACGTGGCGAGGTGAACCGTTGATCCACCGCGATGAGGCCGGAATGGCGGCCATCACCACAGCGCTGCTGCTCCCGCTGCTTCTGCTTGTGCTCGCCGGCACGCTGCAGCTCGGCGCGCTCCGCGTCTCCGCGGCGAGGGTGCGGGCCGCCGCAGATCTCGCCGCGCTCATCGCGGTGAACGATCAGGACGAAGCGGCACTCGCGCGCACCGGCGAGATGCGCCTGGCCGGCGACGCGGCCGATGTGGCTCGCGAGTTCTTCGCGCGCGAGCTCGAGCTGTCGGCGCCGCTGCTGGCGGCGGCTCCCGCTGAGGTCGCGGGTGCCGCGGAGATCGCCGTCTATGCGTCGGCGCCTGCCACGGATCCGCGGACGGGTGCGCGGTACGACCGGCCGACCGTCCGGATCGCCGCCGAGGTGCCGCTGCGCGCCCCGGTGTTCGGCGTGCTCGCATTCGATCCGGTGATCGTCGTGAACGTGCTTGCCGTGAGTTCACCGCGATGAGGGCCGCGCTGGTGACCCTTCTCTGCGCTGCCGTGCTGTCGATCGGCGCGCCGTCGCGTGCGCTTGCCCGGGATCCGTTTCACGGAGACGTGCCGCCGCCGGCGCCCGACGACCAGCCGACGCCAGACCCGTCGGCGTACAAAGCGCCACCGCCGGGCATCTACTACGTCACGGACACCTACGTCGCCGACGTCGTCACCGTCGACGGGCCCCTTACGACCTACACCACCAGCACCGTCCACGAATCGACCGGCAGCTACGCCCGGGTGCTCGGCACGGTCGCGACCGGTGTCGAGAGCGCGTTCGATGGGGCGGCGTTCAACGGACGGAGCTCACTCACCGATGGACGCGGGGTCGCCGGGACCTACTACGAAAACTACATCCTCACCGACGGTGACTTTGTCCCGGTCAGCATCGTCTTCTTTCAGGACGATGCCGAGCTCGCACGGCTTGCGCAGGAGAGCCAGCGCGCGAACGCACCGCGTGGGCCCGGTGGGTCGTCGGGAGCATCGACCCCGCCAGCGCCCACCGAGATCCCGGCCGGTCCTGCGACGGAGCCGTGTTGCGGTAGCGCCGATCGCGCCGAGGTCCCTGACCGCGCCGAGGCCCCCGATCGGGCTCAGGTCTCCGATCGACCGGCGACGATCGTTCGGGTCCCGCTGAGCCCGGGCATCTCCCTTGAACCGGCGAGCGCACCGCTGACGCGCATCGAAGTCCTTCGGGGACGCCCGATCGCGCTCTGGGCCCGCGCGTTCGCTCGCGGCCGGGAGATCCCTGTCGACTCGTGGGCGATCGTGGCCGGGGAGACGGGCAGCGCGTCGCGTCTCGCGGGCGGCGGGGGCGTTCCATTCCGCACGTCGTGGGAAGAGCTCCCGCCGCCAGGATCTTCGTACGCGCTGCGGTTCCGCATCGTCGCTGACACACCCGAGACCGGTCGGGTCGCGGTGGAGGCAGAGGTCTGGGTTGTGGTCCGCTCGCCGGCGCTGGACCGATGATCAGACAGCGCGCGCTCCTGGTGCTGGCCCTGGTCGCCGGCGCGCTCGCCGGCGGCCTGTATTACCTCGGCGCGCAGCGAACCACGGTCATCGTCGCGGCGAGGGACCTTGACGCGACACATGCGCTTGCCGGCGAGGATCTCACCGCGATCGCTCTGCCCCCAGACGCGGTGCCGCGCGGGGCGCTCGCGGATCTCTCGTCAGCGCTCGGCCGAGTCCCGCGAGCTCCTCTATGGAAAGGGCAGGTGCTTCTGACGGAGGGCCTCGCCGACCGGCCGGCGACGTTCCACACCGGCCTTGCCCTTCCGGCGGGCATGCGCGCCGTGGCGTTGCCGCTCTCCGCGGCGCAGGCGGTCGGCGGCACGGTCGTGCCGGGCGTGCTTGTCGACGTGCTGGCCGTGCCGATCGCCGGTCGCGCCCCGGCTGGTCGTCCGACGGAGATCCTCGCGCAGGCCGCGTTGTTGCTGGACGTCCGCTCGGAGACGGGCGCCGCGTTCGGCCCGCAATCATCGAAAGCCGGCCTCGCCACCGTGAGCGAGCGCATCGGGAGTGTGGTCATCGCGATCGACCGCGCCGAGGAAATCCGCTTCGCCGATCGCATCGCCACCAGCACGTTCGTGCTCACTCTCGTCCCGTCGCGCTGACGTGACGGTCCTCAGCTGTGAGCGAGTCGCCGACGGCGACGTCGACGGCGCCATCGCGCGCTTGGGTGGCGCGACCCTGGCGCGCATGCCCGAGGGACGCTTCGTGGAGGTTGCCGATCAACGCGGCGAGCTCGCGCGCCGAGCGCTCGCGTACGCCGGGATACGGGCGACGCCGACCCTCACGGCGCTCGTTCCTCGTCCTGGCTCGCGCGCGGCGCTCGGCCGGGACCTCTCGCCGCTCCCGCTCGCAACCGTCGTCCTCGATCTCGTTCACGTGCGCCCGCTCTCGCTTGCCGCTGAAACCAGACGGCTCCTCAAACGATCGCCGTTGCGCGGCGCGGACTCGCGTCGTCGGCTGCTCTGCCGTGACCTCCTCCGCGGTGACGAGCTCGCCCTTGGTTGGCGGCGCCGTGCGTGGACCAGCCGCGAAGCGCTTCGCTCCCCAGACGTGCGTCGTGTGCTCCGGCCGATCGTCTTCGACGTCGCGGCGACCGGCGCGCCACCCGAGCATCGCGCGCTGGTCCGCGATGGCGCGGTCGCCAGATGGCTCTTCGGATGAGCCGGCTGCGTGCGTTCCTCGACGCGTCGCCGGTCGCGGCCGTCGCGCTCTCACTCATGCGGGAGGCCACCGGCAGGGCCGAGCCCCTCGCGCCGATCATGCCGGCGCGCCCCGCCGCCCTTCGTCGGGGCGAGCGTGTCGGCTTTTGGTCGCTGTGCGGAGGCGTTGGATCGTCGACAGTGGCCGCGCTGGTCGCCCACCGATCGGCAGCCGGGGGCGAAGCGCCGCTCCTTGCGGATCTCGATCGTTGGGCGCCCTCGCTCGCGCTTCGCGCCGGCCTCTCCGCGGCGACGATCGCGGATGCGCTCCTCCAGCCGGGTCGCGAGCGTGAGCTCGTCTCGCGTTGGTCCGCCGTCGCGTTCCTGCCCGGCGCGCCATCACTGAACCACGGCTTCGACGCGCTGCGGCTCGTCGCAGTGATCGACGCGTGCGCGGCCGGGCGGGCCGCGGTCCTCGACCTGGGCGCCGGTGCCGACGCGCTCGACCCGGCGCTGCTCGCATCGCTCGGCCGGCTCTGCCTGGTGACCGGTACCCGTGCGGGCCAGCTGCAAGCGGCCTTCTGCGCGGTCCCGCTCCTGCGAACGGCTCCCTGCGCGGTCGGCCTTGTCGTCGTGGGCGCGGAGGGCGACGACGCCGCACGGATCGCGGATCGCATCGGCGTTCCGCTCCTCGCGGCGATCCCGACCGATCCGTATCTCGCCGACGATTCGTTCGCTGCGCGTGCGCCGACGCTCCGCGCCGTGGACACGCTGTTGCGCGCGCTCGCGTGACCGACGCCGCGCTCGTCGCGCGCGTCCGCGCCGAAGTCGCCGCGGGGATCGACCCGGCGGGTCTGCTTGCGGTCTACGCCGATCCCTCGCGGCGCGTGTTGCTCCGCGAGCGCGTGCGGGTCGCGGCGCGGGGCAACGCGAACGATGCCGATCTCGACGCCATTTGCGCGGAGCTGTTCGGCTTCGGACCGCTGCAGCCGCTCTTGGATGACCCCCTGGTGACCGATGTGCTCGTGAACGGGCCGCGCGAGATCTTCGTCGAACGCGAAGGACGCCTCGAGCGCACCGCCGTCGCGTTCCACGGGCCCGAGGAGGTCGCCGACCTCGCACATCGCATCGCCGCCAGCGTCGGTCGCGAGCTCACGCTCGAGCGGCCGTTCGTCGACGCGCGGATGCGCGATGGGAGCCGGGCCAACGCGGTGATCGCCCCCGTTGGCGGCCCGACGCTGTCGATCCGGAAGTTCGCCCGGATCAGTGTCCCGATCGCCGGACGGGCGCCCTCGTGGACCGCGGCGGGTCTCCATCCCGACGCCGGCGCGCTGCTCGAGGCGTGCGTTCGCGCCGGCCTCACGATCGTCGTCAGTGGGGCAACGGGCTCCGGCAAGAGCACTCTTCTGCGTTCGCTCGCGGGCGCGATCCCCGCGGACGAGCGACTCG